>CBDUCE010000047.1:0-16107 GCA_965365575.1 uncultured Gammaproteobacteria bacterium | reverse complement strand
CAACCCCTACTGCGAGTGGAAGTGCCCGGTGCACAACTACATCCCGAACTGGCTGGCACTCATCGAGGAAGGCAAGCTGTTCGAAGCGGCGGAGCTCTCGCACCAGACCAATTCCCTGCCCGAGATCTGTGGCCGGGTATGCCCGCAGGACCGGCTCTGCGAGGGCGCGTGCACGCTCAACGACGGCATCGGCGCGGTCAGTATCGGCAACGTCGAACGCTATATCACCGACGAAGCCGTCAAGCTCGGTTGGCGTCCCGACATGTCGAACGTCATCGATACGGGCAAGCGAGTGGCCATCGTTGGGGCGGGGCCCGCAGGACTCGCCGCCGCCGACATACTCGCGCGCGAGGGCATTCGTTCCGTCGTATATGACGCCTACCCGGAGATCGGCGGCCTGCTCACGTTCGGGATTCCGCCGTTCAAGCTCGAGAAACACATCGTGCGTCAGCGGCGCGAGCTTCTCGAGGGCATGGGCGTGGAGTTCGTGCTGGATACGCGTATCGGTGAGGACAAGCCGTTCGAAGAGCTCCTCGGCGAGTACGATGCCGTGTTCCTCGGCATGGGGACGTATACCTCCGTCCGCGGCGGTTTTCCGGGCGAGGAACTCGACGGCGTTCACGAGGCGCTGCCCTATCTCGTTTCGAGCGTAAACCGGCTCATGGACATCGAGGACGACTCGCTCGACTACATCGACCTGGCCGGCAAGCACGTGGTGGTGCTCGGGGGCGGCGATACGGGCATGGACTGCAACCGGACGGCGATCCGCCAGGGTGCAGCGAGCGTGAGTTGTGCCTATCGCCGCGACGAGGAAAACATGCCGGGCTCACGGCGCGAAGTCCGCAACAGCAAGGAAGAAGGCATCAACTTCCTGTTCAATCGCCAGCCGCTCGAAATCGTGGGCAGCGACCGGGTCACCGGCGTAAAGGTGATCGAGACGCGGCTCGGCGAGCCGGGCGCGGACGGACGTCGCCGGCCTGAAACCGTACCTGGCACGGAGGAGATCCTGCCGGCGGATGCCGTGATTGTCGCTTTCGGATTCCGGCCCAACCCACCCGCGTGGTTCGGGGAATCCGGCATCGATATCCTGCCGAGCGGACGCGTGCGCGTGGCGACCCTGGGTGACCATCCGTTCCAGACGACGAATCCGAAGGTGTTTGCGGGTGGCGATATGGTGCGCGGTTCAGACCTCGTGGTAACCGCTGTATTCGAGGGCCGCGAAGCCGCGAAGGGGATTTCGAAGTACCTCGGCGTCTGGTGAGTGGCTGCACGGGTAGAACGGGAGAAGTGACGATGGGTATTGCCGAGAACAAGCAAGTAGTCCTCGACTTTTACGAGGCCGGCGCGCGAGGTGACATAGATACGTGTTTCGGGCTATTGGCTGACGACGTGACATGGACGAATATTGGTTCAACGAAATTTTCGGGCACGTACGTGGGCAAGCAGGCGCTTACAGAAGACCTTCTCGGACCGTTGTTTGGTCAGCTGAAAGCCGGAATTGCTTCAAAAGTCGAGCGTTTGACGGCAGAGGGTGACATCGTGGTTGCCGAGACGACCGGAACCGCAGAAACCTCGGATGGCAGGCCCTATAACAACACGTATTGCCAGGTCATGAGGATCCGCGATGGTCAGATTGCGGAAGTAAAGGAATACATGGACACGGCGCTGATTGATACGGTGTTCGGCTTCGTCGGACGTTAACGCCCGCAAAAGCATGGCGAGATAAAGGTCATGGATGCGCGTTGCGGCCGGGATCGGGCCCCTGCCGTCGGCGAAGAGTCCAGCATGGACTCGCGTCACGGCGAAGAATCACGATACTCACGCGCGACGAAGTCGCCGCCGAATAATATCGCGGTGTAGATCAGTAGTCGCTCACCCGTGTTCATCTCGGCACGTTCGGCCAGGACGCGTCGCGCCATCGCCGGCTCGTCGGTGATGACCCCGTCAACGCCTTGCGAGATCACCTGCGACATCGTGACGGGGTCGTTAACGGTCCAGACAAACACTTTCTTGCCGGCTTCCTGCGCACGGCGAATAAAGCCGGCCGACGCCATATTCGTCGACACGGCCAGGAAGTCTGCATCCAGACGTGACAGGTCGCCGATTGCGGTCGCCGAGAGCAGGCCGACGGTCCAGTCCGGCCGCAGCCTTTTCATTTTCTGCACGGCTTCGTACTTGAGCGACATGACTGCGACGCTGTCCGTCATGCCCGCTTCCTCCACGATATTGGCGACGCGCGACTCCAGTTTCTGGTCGTGGCCGTAATACTTCAGCTCGATTACGACCCGGGCCTTTCCCCTGGCCGCCTCGAGCACATCTCGCAGTGTCGGCACCCGTTCGGCTGCAAACTCGGTGCCGAACCAGCTGCCGACGTCGATTTCGCCGAGTTGCGCCAGCGTCGCTTCCCAGACTTTGGTCGCGTCGCCCGCGAGCTTCATGAAATCGCTGTCATGGACGACAACAACCTCACCGTCGATAGTCTCCTGAACGTCGATCTCTATCCAGTCGGCGCGATCTTCCAGCGCGGCCCTCACGGACGCCATCGTGTTTTCGGGAGCGCGACCCGCGGCGCCGCGATGGGCTACGATCAGGACGTCGTCTTCGGTCCGGATGTCGTCGACCAGCCACGCACTTGACAGGACTGCAGCGCCTGCCGCGATCAGCAGGCCGATCGCGAGACGAGCAGGGGTCATTATGGCGTGCCGTCGGCCCTCGAGCGTGGCGACGGTCGGCGCCATGCCAGCAGTCGCCGTGAGCACTTCATGTAACACCGTCAGCAAGGCGGCGAAGTGCGCGGAAGTCGCGGCCGTCACAAGGAGATTACCCGCAGCGAGCAATCCGGCGAGTAGCCCAAGAACAATGAGCAACAGTGACAGATCATCTGCAACGACGGGCACCACGCCACCGCCGACAAGCCGAACGATACCGAGCACTACCGCACCGAGCAGCAGCGTCATCAGCGCCCACAGACAGAATGAGCCGAAGACGGAAAACCGGTAGCCGACGATCAGTCTTCTACTTTCGGAAAAGGACCTGCGCGGCGCGATACCATTGAAAATCACGAGCGGCAAAGCGAGCGACCAGTCGACAAGTTTTCGAACGAGGAGGAGGGCCATAACGGCCAGGACGATAGCGATCAGGATCGCGGCCAGGATGAACTCCTGCGGGCTCTCCGTAAGGTAATAGTTGATGTCGTAATCCGTAATCAGCCGCAATGCGATGACTGCACCGATGGCCAGGAACGGAAACACGATAAGCAAAAGTCGGGCGACGAGGTGCGCTGCGAACAGGAACAGCGCATGGGCCCGCGAAGCCGTGAAGTGAACAGCATCGACAACACGCACGGTCTCGCCTCTCGAATGACCCATCGCGACCCGCATCATCGCCGCCTGTTCGAAGGCAACGATACTGATCAGTATCGCCGCAAAAACGATCAGCGCAGCGAGTCCCGCCGGTGACAACAGGAATCTCGCGATGTCCTGATCCGCCACCGCCGGCTCCCCCGACAGGCTGAGCAGCAGCCGGCCTGTCACCCCGACGAGAGGCGCGAATACCGCGATTCCGAGCAGTACGAATGCAACGTGAAGGGCCAGCATCGACTGCCACGTCTTCTGCAGGCGCATGAGCGCTTCGCTCCATAGCGAGACGGGGCTCGCAGGATTTGCCGCAGTTGCAGCCATGGCATGCCTTGTCGTTTTTATGCCCGGCAGTCTGCGAATACCGCGGCGCAATTGCAACCGTGACCAGACGCCGCACGCGGACCCGTGTGCCGGGTCGGCGCGCCTGGTCTTCATCGATGCGCCGGTACACTGTTGACCTGTCGAACCGAAACGCGTGCCGGCCGACAGGATGCGCTCCCGGTGGCTGCTATTTTGCTGCTAGACTGCGCGTGGCCAGACGAACAATAACAAGGCCCTCAAAAAGGCCGGAGCCAGCGATGACGGATAACGCCCCCCCGGAACTCACTCCGCGTGCAATCGTGCTTGCGATAGTACTCGCGGTCATACTCGCGGCCGCCAATGCTTATCTGGGCATGTTCGCAGGCATGACCATCGCGTCTGCCATTCCCGCCGCGGTCGTGTCCATGGCCGTACTGAAAATGCTCGGCGGCGGCCACATCCTCGAGAACAACATTGTCGCGACCGGCGCCTCGGCAGGCACCTCGATAGCGACCGGGGTGATATTCACGATTCCTGCATTGATTCTTCTCGGGTACTGGGTCGACTTTCGTTATACGTGGGTTTTGGCCATCGCCGGACTGGGCGGTCTCCTCGGCGTACTGTTCTCAGTGCCGCTCAGGCGCTCGCTGATCGTAGACCAGGGCCTGGCGTTCCCCGAGGGCAAGGCGGCCGCCGAAGTGCTACGTACCGGCGACCAGCCTGGAGAAGGGCTGAAAATACTGGCGGGCGCCGCCGCGATCGGCGGATTCATAAAATTCGCTGCCGCAAGCGGATTGCGGCTCATTCCCGACACGGCCGCGACCGCCACCTGGTTCGACAAGACGATCGGCTACTTCGGCACCAACCTGTCGCCCGCGTTGTTCGGCGTCGGTTACATCGTCGGCCTCAATATCGGCGTCGTCATGCTGGCCGGCGGCGCCATTGCCTGGCTCGTCGCGATCCCGATCTACAGCACCTTCTTTCTGGCGTCAGACCCGGTCCTGAGCGTCCAGTTGGCGGGCGCGGGCGCAGAGGACGCCGCGTATGCAATCTGGTCATCGAAGGTGCGCTACCTGGGTGTCGGAGCGATGCTGGTGGGCGGTGTCTGGACGCTGATATCGCTGCGGAAATCCCTGGTCTCGGGAATCAGGAGCGGCCTCACCGCCGGGGACGGAGTCAATGGCGAAGCGGTGCCCGCGACCGAACGCGATCTGCCGATGCGCTACATCCTGATCGGGACGGCATTGTTCACGTTACCGTTGCTGATCCTGTACCAGGCGATCGTCGACCAGTGGCTGGTCAGCATTCCGATGACGGTCATCATGATTACCGCGGGATTCCTGTTCGTGTCGGTGTCGGCCTACATGGCCGGCCTGGTCGGCTCGTCCAACAACCCGGTATCGGGCCTGACGATCGCGACCATCCTGTTCGCGGCGCTGGTGCTGGCGGTGCTGCTCGGACGGGATTCGCCCATCGGTGCCGTGGCAACGATCATGATCGGCGCGGTCGTATGCTGCGCCGCCTGCATCGGCGGCGACAACCTGCAGGACCTCAAGTGCGGTTACATCCTCGGCGCGACGCCCTGGAAGCAGCAGCTGATGCTCGCCGTGGGCGGTGTTTCGAGTGCGTTCATCATGGCGCCCGTGCTCAGCCTGCTCGCGCAGGCCTATGGGATCGGCGTGCCGACGGACGCCCACCCGAATCCGCTGCTCGCACCGCAGGCGAATCTCATGGCCTCCGTCGCCAAGGGCATATTCGGCGGTGAGTTGCCGTGGACGATGATCGGTATCGGCGCCGCTATCGGTATCGCCATTATCGTCCTCGACCAATACCTGAAGAAGGCTGGCGCCGCGTGGCACGTGCCGGTGCTGGCGTGCGCGGTCGGAATCTACCTGCCGCTGGAGCTCAGCGTGCCGATATTTGCCGGCGGCTTCGTCGCGCATCTCGTCGAACGCCGATTTCCGCCGGGCAATGCGGAAGGTGATCGCGAACGCATCCATCAGAAAGGCACGCTGTTCTCCGCCGGCCTGATCACCGGCGAAGCGCTTATGGGCATCATTATCGCGATACCAATCGTCGCGGTCGGTGCTGCGGACGTTCTCGCCTTGCCGGCATCCCTGCAGTTCGGCGGTTGGCTGGGACTGGTCTTTCTTGTGGTCGTCGGCGTACTGCTCTATCGAACGGCGAGCAATCAAGCCGTCGCGGAAATCAACCGCTGATGCCTACTCGTGGGCGATCTCGTCGGTCGTAAACAGGTAGTCCTTCAGCTCCTTGTCGAAGCGCGGATCGCGGCGCCGTATCCACTCGAGCACCATCGCGGCATGTTCCTTTTCCTCGTCCCGGTTGTGCGCCAGGATAGCGGCGAGCTCTTTGTCCTTACAGGCGTCAACGCGCTGGTTGTACCAGTCTACGGCCTCCAGTTCTTCCATCAGTGAAATGATCGCGCGGTGCATGTCGCGCGTTTCTTCACTCAGTTCGTCTACGGGCTCGTGGTAACCCTCGTTAGCCATGTGTATCTCCTTCGCCGCCATGAAGAAGCGGCAATTGAATTGCTGTCGCGGATGATACCAAGTTCCGGGTTCCGCGCCCGTCCGCCTCGCTGCCATTTTTCGGAAAGTACCTATGCAGGCATCGTCAACGGAAAGCGCTCCCTGTCGTTTTACTAAATGAACACACCAGAGGAGCACTACCATGAGAACCTTATTGAAATACACAGCGCTTCTTGCCGCTGCGGTGGTTCTTTTGCCCATTGACGGATTTGCGCAGGGACGCGGACCGGGCGGTGGCGGCAATGGGGCCGGCGCGCAGGAGCGCGCCCAGGTCGAGCGCGGCCAGACCGACCGTGATCGTGATCGGGTCCGCGATCAGGACCGCACTCACCAGCCTGCCACGGCGCCTGCCCACGAAGGGGCACAGTCGAAGCAGCAGAAGCAGGCTCAGCAGCGCGAACAAGTGCAGGAGCAGAAGCAGATTCATGAGCCGGGCACCGGAAAGGGCCCTGATTCAGACATCTACGGCCATGAACTGATGTCCGTCCAGGAGCGGAACCAGTATCGCGAGCAGCTTCGGCTGGTCGAGTCCGACCCTGAAAAAAAGACTCGTTTCGAGGCGCAGCATCGTGAGCAGATGCAGTCCCGCGCAAAAGCACAGGGCGCAGTCATCGACGATGCGGGCGAGATCGAAGAAGCCGAGTAAGGCGGAAGAAGCAGTCGGGACCGGCGGAAGCCGGTCCCGTTTCAAACAGGGGAATCCGAAATGAAAGCGGATAGAAGAATAGCGGCGACTGTTGCGATCGCGGCGTTCGTGCTTGTGAGTGCAGACGGCGCAGCCCAGGATTCCGGGGCCGACCTGCGATTTTCGACCGGCATCGAATACAGCACCGGCAAATACGGTGGCACCGACGACATTGAGGAAGTTTACGTGCCGTTCACGTTCCGGGTCGGCTTCGACCGGGTCGGTTTCCGGCTCACCGCACCGTACCTGAGGGTCACCGCGCCGGACGACACGATCATCACCGAGCCCGGCACGGAACCTCTGCCGGGCAGCGGCGCGACCGTTACCGAGAGCGGTCTCGGCGATGTCATAGGTGCGCTGACGCTGTACGACCTGTACGTCAGCGACAATGCCAATTTCGTCGTCGACGTTACAGGCAAGATCAAGTTCGCGACGGCGGATGAGACGAAGGGTCTCGGCACCGGCGAGAACGATTACACGCTGCAGTTCGATGCCTACCGCTTCTTCGACAGGCTCTCGTTGCAGGGCTCGGCCGGCTACCGGTTGCGCGGCGACCCGCCCGGCTTCGACCTGAACGACGTGTTCCTTGCGTCCGTCGGCGGTGCCTGGTTGGCTTCCGACAGCGCAATGGTCGGCATGTACTTCGACTACCGTGAATCGTCTATCACTGGCATCGACGATGTCCAGGAACTCTCGGGCTTTGCATCGTTTCGCCTGAGCAGGGCATGGCGCATGGAACTGTATGCGTTCACGGGTCTCACCGACAGCAGCACGGACTTCGGTGGCGGAATACTATTTTCGACCGACCTGAGCCAGCTTCGTGTCAGCGACCGGCAGGATTACTGAGAACCTGACGCCGTCGTCGGCATTCTCGGCCGTGATCCGGCCGCCGTGTCCCTCGGCGATAAGCCTGGCCACGTAGAGCCCGAGGCCGAGGTGTTTGTCGCTCCCGTCCGAGCGCACGGACACCATCGAGTCGAACAGCTGCGAGCGCATCCGTTCCGGCAACGGTGGCCCCGGATTGTGGACGCTCAACACAAGTCCCGGGTCGCCGGACTCGAGACTTATCCTGATCACATCACCTTTGCCGCTGAAATCGGCGGCGTTGTCCACGAGCTTGTCGAGCATCTGGATGAGCAGCTCGGGTGATCCGCCCATCTTTGTCGCCGTAGCCGTGCAGTCGAATTCGAAGCGGCGCTCGGGATAGACGTCGCGGTAGGCGTCCACGGTCGGCGACACGACGCGCTCCAGGTCGAACGCCTCGGGCTCCCCATGCTCCATGAGTTCCTCGACCCGGCTCGCCTCGCTCATCGCATTGAGTATGCGACGCAGCCGGTCGGCGCCGTCCCTGGCGCGCGCCGTGTAGTCGGCCGATGCGCCCTCGAGCCCCTCGTGCTCCAGGTTCTCGAGGGACGACGTCACGATAGCCAGCGGGGTGCGCAGTTCGTGCGACAGCCTCGAGGCGAGCGACCTGAGGTAGTGGTTGTAGTCCGCGAGCTGTCCGAGCACGTAGGAAAAGCTGCGTGACAGGTCGCCGATCTCGTCACCGGAGTCCGCACTCGGGAGCGCGGTTCGGATGGCCGCGCCTTCGACCGCGTCTTCCGCGGCGAGGCTGAGCCGCCGAATGCGGCGCGACAACCACGTTGCGTAGCCGAGCAGCCCGGCAGCCACGAGCAGCGTCGCAATGATCGTCACGTTCATCAGGCGCGCCAGGCCTTCGTTCCTGAGGCTGAGAATCGCATCGGTTCCCTGCTGCAGCACGACGGCTCCGATCGTGTCGCCGTCACCGGAGACGGGTTCGGCGACAGCAACGATGGCCCTGCCGCTGTCGAGGCTGCGAAACCAGCTCTCCGCGCTGTGCCCTTCGAGGGCGGCCGCAATATAGGGCTGGCGCTCGCGGCCGCCCGGGTCGGGCTCGGCAAACGCCGGTTCGGTACCCGGTTCCACGAGCGCCTTGTACGCGATGCGCAGCCAGTTCGAGACCGCGCCCTGCGACGGTTGCGGCGCCGTGCCCGGAGCACCCACGGATGCAATACGCCAGCCGTTACGGTCCGTTATGAGCATCCGCGTTCCCGGTTGCACCAGCTTTTCCGCCAGCAAGGTCAGATCCGGCGATATCGTGACGAACGGCCCCGGCACCTGTCCGGCAAAACTCGTGCTGCGGATGCCGGCGTCACGTTCGCTGGCGGTATTGATGACGTTAATGCCCAGGTGCGTTCCCAGCAGGTTCACCGGGATCCGCGCCTCGACCTGGTAGCCGCCCGCCACATCCTGCCAGCGCGCCTGCACTGACGCTTCGGGGCCGAACCCGAAGGAGCTTCGCAGCCAGGCGATGACCGGGCCGGGCGCCTCTGCGGCGAAAATGAGCGTCTCACTCGCCATCGGCGGGTTCGCGCTGACCAGCACCACGCGATCCGCGTAGATCGGGCCGTCGTCGACCGCGATCGCAGACGACGATGCATAGACGACTTCGCTATCCGTGACGGCTGCGTACAAATAGAGATACCGTCCGTGCAGGCCCACCACGAACCGGATCGGCCCGTCGGCACCCCGGATCTGCCGCAGCGATTCCGGAGGGAGCGGCCAGTCGTTGACGTAGCCGTCGATCAATGGCGCGGTTTCGAGGCGATGACCGTACAGCTGGTCGGAGGGCGTATGGTTGCCGCGGGGCTGGAAGGGGAACTCCTCCGGGTATCGTTCCAGCGACTCCGCCACGGCACTCGCCGTTCCCGACAGCATCTGCTGCTGGCTTTGTCGCAGCGCCGACTCCGTCTCCCGAATGAACTCGCAGCCCGCCCACGGCAGTACGAGTGTCAGCAGGCTGACCAGTAGCAACTGCCGCTTGAGGTTCATCGACGTTTCGCGGTCAGTCCGCTATCCAGCGATAGCCCATGCCGTAGACGGTTTCGATGCAGCCGAAGTCCGCATCGATCGCCTGGAATTTGCGTCGAATGCGTTTGACATGGGACGTGATCGTGTTGTCGTCGAGCACGGCTTGCGCAGCATCCATGAGCTGCTGCCGGTTCTTCACGTGCCCCGGGTAGCGTGCCATGGCATGGACCAGCCAGAATTCGGTCAGCGTGAGACCGACCGGCACGCCCCGCCACTGAATGGTCATCCTGTCGGTATCGATCTCGAGGCTGCCGCGCGTGACGCGGCCACTTTCCGCCTGCGGCTTCTGCATTGCATCCAGACGCCGAAACAACGCCGCGATACGTGCCATCAGGTGCGGCAGGCTAATGTCCTTGGTGAGGTAGTCGTCTGCACCGAGGCGCAAACCCGATACCGCATCGAACTCGCTGTCCCGTGCAGTCAGGAAGATGATCGGCAGGTCGGCAGACTGCGCACGCAGTTGCCGGCACAGCTCGAAACCGCCTTCGACGTCGTCCTTCAGGTTGATGTCGATGACAACGAGGTCGGGCAGCCGCGACGCGAAAGCCTCCAGCGCGGGTGCGCGCGACTCGTATGCATCCACGGCGTATCCCTCGCGGCGGAAGGCTGCCGCGTAGTTGTCGCGGATTGCCGCCTCGTCTTCGACGATCGCTATGCGCTTTGTCAATTCGACCTCCTCGGGGCCACGCCACAATTTGCCACATTACGCCGGTGCAATGCCATGCCGCCGTCCGCGGCGCGACGTATTGGCTTGCTCCAATCACCGTAGCGCTGCTGGGAGACCCGGAATGTCACAACAAAAACACCTGATGATGATCGCCGCTATGCTCGCCTGGCTGTGGATGCCCGTTGGCAACGCGGATGAAATCTCGCCGATGGATGCACGGTCCGGCACCCTGCTCCTGAAAATGCAGACCGGGTTCACGACGGCGACGCGCATGAACACGGACGTCACGATGAACGTCAGCGGCCTCGTCGCCCGCGTGTCGGTGCGGCAGGAATTCCGCAACGACGGCGACGACTGGACGGAGGGCGTCTACGTGTTTCCGCTCCCGGACGAGGCGGCCGTCGACCGAATGCGGCTGCACATCGGGGAGCGTTTCATCGAGGGTGAGATACGGGAGAAGGAACAGGCGCGGAAAGAGTACGAGCGCGCACGTAACGAAGGCAGGAAAGCCAGCCTCGTCGAGCAGCAGCGCCCCAACCTGTTCACGACGTCCGTGGCGAACATTGCGCCCGGGGAGCGGGTCGTCGTCGAGATCGAATACCTCGAAGAGCTGCGCTACGACAACGGCACATTCGCCATACGCTTTCCCATGACGCTGACGCCACGCTACATACCCGGCTCGCCACTTGCCGACCGCAAGGGTAGTGGCTGGTCGCCCGACACGATGCAGGTGAGCGATGCTTCTCTCATTACGCCGCCGCAGGTGACGGAATCGAACGATCACAGGATCTCGCTGCGCGCCAGCATCGATGCCGGTCTGCCGCTGGAAATCGTCGCAAGCCGTTATCATCCCGTGGAGGTTTCGGAGGACCGGGGCCGCTACACGGTATCCTTGTCCAACGACGCCGTCCCGGCGGACCATGACTTCGAGCTGCTCTGGCGGCCGTTGCCCTCCGCCTTACCGCGGGCAATGGTGTTCAGCGAGAACATTGCCGGCCAGCCCCACTACCTGCTCATGGTCGTGCCGCCCGATGCCGGGCAGGATGCGGTCCTCACCATGCCGCGTGAACTGATCTTCGTCGTGGACACGTCGGGGTCGATGCATGGCAATTCGATCGCCCAGGCGAAGCAGGCGCTCGAGCAAGCACTGGACGGTCTCGGCGCCAACGACCGCTTCAACATCATAGAATTCAACTCGACGACGCGGGCGCTATACCATCAGAGCGTTGTCGCCGACGCCGGCAACCTGAGGCATGCCCGGCAGTTCGTGCAGGGGCTCGAGGCAAACGGGGGAACCGAGATGCGGCCGGCTCTCAGGCTCGCGCTGGATTCGGCGGGCGCGGAGAGCCATCTGCGCCAGATCGTGTTCATCACCGACGGCAGCGTCGGCAACGAAGACGAACTCTACGCGATGATCGACACGCGCCTCGGCGATGCCCGGCTCTTTACGGTAGGCATCGGTTCCGCGCCCAACAGCTGGTTCATGCGCAAGGCGGCGGAGCTCGGTCGGGGCAGCTTCGTCGTCATCAGCGCGCTGCACGAAGTCGGCGAGAAGATGGGTCGCCTGTTCGACAAGCTGGGGCATCCGCAGGTCACCAACATAAACGTCAGCTGGCCGGGCGGTGCGGTGACGGAGTCCTATCCCGAGCTCGTGCCCGACCTGTATCTCGGCGAGCCGGTGACGGTCCGGGCGAGAGCGTCGGGACCGTTCCAGCCGGGATCCGAAGTTCGCATCAGCGGCGACTCCACCGCCGGGGCATGGAGGACGGAATTGCCGCTTGCAGGCGACGAGGACCATCCTGGTGTTGCCGCGCTCTGGGCGCGGGCCAGGATCGCCGCGCTCCACGATGAGGCGCGGCGCGGGGCCGATTCGCAGCGCATCCGCAAAGCGGTCGTCGACACGGCGATCAACCACCATCTGGTCAGCAAGTACACGAGCCTCGTGGCCATCGACAAGACGCCGGTGCGCCCTGCGGGCGACCCGCTCGCCCGCGAACAGGTACCGAACTTGCTGCCGTATGGCCAAAGCATGAACGCGATATTCGGGTTCCCGGCGACCGCGACCAACGCGGCCGTGCTGCAACGGCGCGGCCTCACGTTGCTGCTCGCCGCGCTGTTGTTGCTCGGCGCGGGCGCGCTGCGCCGGAGTGCCAGTCGTGCGCGGCTGGCCTAGGTCGCGGGGAGGCTGGGTCGTGGCCTGCGTGCTGTGCCTCGGGTTCTGGCAGCTCGGCGAAGGCGCCTATATTCCCGCCAAGGCATGGCTGGCGCAGGAATTGATGCAACGCGCGTGGGAGCGCGCCGAGGCAGGCAGCGAGCAGCCGGCACCCTGGCCGTGGGCGGACACCTGGCCGGTCGCGAGACTGAAGGCGCTTGGTGGCGACATCGACCTGATCGTGCTTGCCGGCGGATCGGGGCGCACGCTGGCTTTCGGCCCCGGCCACCTGAGTGCGAGCGCAATGCCGGGCCAGCGCGGCAACGCCGTGATCGCGGGACACCGGGACACCCATTTCAACTTCCTGCAGCGTCTCGTGGTCGGCGAGCCGCTGGCGGTGGAGACGGTGGACGGAGAGTCGCACCTGTACCAGGTTATGGACATCGACGTCGTGGATTCCCGGCGCAGCAGCCTGCTGCTCGATACGGAAGAAAGCGTTCTGAGCCTCATTACCTGTTATCCCTTCGATGCCCTGGAGCCGGGCGGGCCGATGCGTTACGTCGTCACCGCAAGGATGCTTTTCTGAGTGCCGCAACGCGCAGGATGGCGGCAACACTGATGGCGTCGGTAATCTCGCCGTCGTTGACCAGCTGCAGGGCGTCTGCGAGCGGCAGCTTGCGAATATCGAGGTCTTCGGTCTCCTCGAACTCGGTTTCACCCTGGGTCAGTCCCTCGGCAACGTAGACGATGCCTACCTCGTCCGTGATCGAGTTACTGGTGTGCAGCCGCATCACCTCGGACCAGCGGGCGGCGGTAAGCCCTGTCTCTTCCTTCAGCTCCCGTTTCGCCGCGTCGAGCGGCTCCTCGTCGAGCGGCGCGCCGCCCATGGGCAGCTCCCAGGAATACGCGCCCAGCGTGTAGCGTTGCTGGCCGACGAGCCAGGTATTGTCGTCGTCGTCCAGCGGCACAATCGCGATGGCGCGGTTCTTGAAGTGCACGTAACCGTAATGGTTCTCACCGCCGCCGGGATTGATGACATGGTCCTCGCGGACTTCCATCCACGGGTTATCGTAAACCGTGCGCGAGTCGAGTTGCTTCCAGCTCACTTGGCGCGCTCCGCTTTCTGCGTTTCTGCAAACAGCTTGAAGTTGTTCATCATGTCTTCGTTGCGTCTGCGAACCGCGCTCGCGAAGAAGATGCCAAGGAAGCGGAAGATGCCCCTGAACGAATGGTTGCCGTACATGGCCCAGCGCGTGCGTCCATCCCCGGCATCTTCGAAGTGATTGACGACAAGCGCATTGCCGACGTTCGACTCGTAAGTGCCGGCAAGGAAATGCGGCTCACGCCGCTCAGTGATGGTTTCGATAAGCGTCACCTTGCGGCCGTTCTCGTCGTAAACGAGCGCGGCAGTGGCGCCAGGCTGACCGCCCTCGCCGCTCTTGCGGGTAACCGACTCGAGCGTCGGCTGCCAGGCCTTCATGTTCCGCGGGTCGTCGAAGGCCGCCCACACCGACTCCTGGTCGGCGTCAATGACGATCTCGTGCCTGAACTTCATAGGGACGGCCCATCCTAATAGCGTGTCGCAATGATAACCTTGCCCGATGGACGCACCCAAGCCGAGGCTTACGCAGGGACCTGTCGGCAGGCACCTGGTCGATATGACCGTGCCGGTGCTCCTCGGCATTGCGACGATGATGGCACAGGGCCTCATCGATACCTGGTTCATCGGCCAGGTGGGTGACGCGCAGCTTGCAGCGTTCAGCTTCGGGTTTCCCATTCTCATGATCGTTACCAGCGTGGCCATCGGCCTCGGCGCCGGCACCTCCTCGGTCGTGGCCCGCGCGATCGGTGCGGATGACCACCGCCGTGCGCGGCGGCTGTCGACCGACAGCCTGCTGTTGTCTTTCCTGGCGACAGCGATCATCAGCGCCATCGGCATCCTGACGATCGGACCGCTGTTTCGACTGCTTGGCGCGCCCGACGAGCTGATGCCGCTGATCCGCGGCTTCATGACCATTCTCTATTTAGGCGTGCCTTTCATCGTCGTGGGCATGGTCGGCATGGCGAGCATGCGGGCCACGGGAGACACGCGCCTTCCGAGCATGCTGATGATCCTCGCGGCGGTGCTGAACGTCATCCTGGACCCCATTCTGATCTTTGGTGTGGGGCCGGTGCCGGCGATGGGCCTGAACGGCGCCGCGATGGCCGCGCTGCTCGCACGTGCCACGATCTTTGTCGGCACGCTTTACCTGATGCGGCACCGCCTGGACATGGTGAGTTTCAACAAGCCGGACCCCGGCGAGCTGAGGCAATCGTGGCGGGACATCCTGCACGTCGGCATACCGGCTGCCGGCACCAACATCATCGTGCCTGTCGGTGCCGCGATGGTGACGGCCATGATCGCGCGCTTTGGTCCGGATGCGGTTGCGGGGTTCGGCGTTGCGAGTCGCATCGAGTCGATGATGCTCGTCATGTACTACGCATTGTCAGCAATCATCGGTCCCTTCGTCGGGCAGAATTTCTCGGCGGGCAAGGAGGAGCGGATACTGCGCGCGTTGTGGCTGTGCACGGTCTTTTGCATCGGCAGTGGCCTCGTCATCGCGGGCCTGCTGGCGTCGATGGCAGACTGGCTGCCCGGCCTGTTCAGCGACAGTGAGAGCGTTCGGCAGGTCACCTCCATGTTCCTGTGGATAGTGCCTCTGAGCTACGGCATGTACGGCATGGTCATGGTCATGAACGCGTCGTTCAACGGGCTCGGCTATCCGATGCCGGGCGTCGTCATCAGCGTTTGCAGGATAGCCGTGCTCTATATTCCCGCCGCGCTCATCGCGATGCAGTTCTTTGAAATCGCCGGGATCTTCGCGGCCTATGCGATCGCAAATATCGTTTCGGGGCTCGGCGCCTACGCGTGGGCGCGCAAGACCGTTCGCAATCGTTGCGCGGAGGACGCCGTCCTGCGCGAGGCGGCTGCGGAAGCACGGCCGTGACGATCCGTATCCGCGACATCGATCATATCGTGCTTCGTGTGAGCGATCTCGATCGCATGCTCGGCTTCTACTGCGACGTGCTTGGCTGCACCCTCGAGCGGCGCAAGGACGACATTGGTCTGGTCCAGCTGCGGGCAGGCCGTTCGCTCGTGGACCTCGTGCCGGTCGAAGGCGAACTCGGGCGTGCGGGCGGCGCTGCTCCCGGGCGCGCGGGGCGCAACATGGATCATGTCTGTTTCCGCCTGGAGTCGTTCGACGAAACATCGCTGGCGGAGCACCTCTCGGCGCAGGGTGTGCAACCCGGCCGCGTCGTCACGCGGTACGGCGCCGAGGGCGAAGGCCCCTCCATGTACGTCGAGGATCCGGAGGGCAACACAGTTGAACTGAAAGGACCTCCGCTGGCTTCCTGATCGGCCGCGGGTCGTGGCTCGAGAACCGTTCCTACGGCAGATTCGGCAGGTCGTTCCGCCGGGAACCGATGTGCATGCCGATGCCGCGGCTCGCCAGGAACAGCAG
>CBDUCE010000046.1:0-16568 GCA_965365575.1 uncultured Gammaproteobacteria bacterium | reverse complement strand
ACACTTCGTCGAAGCGAAGTAATGACATAATTCAACCGCGCTCGCCGGGCGCTCCGGGATGGCAAAAAACGGAGGCTACCATGACCGAACAACGCTTCGTCGATCTGGAGACAAAGCTGGCCCACCAGGAGCACCTGCTGCTGGAGCTTAATGACATCATCACAAAACAACAGGAAAACATCATGCGCCTGGAGAAGCTGTGTGACTCAATTATCGAACGAGTTCGCTCGTTGAGCGAGGCAGCGCCGGCCGACACGAATGTCGATGAGAAGCCTCCTCACTATTGATTCTGTGGGTTCATTTGACCCGGAATACGCCTTGCCTGCGTTGCAGTATAGTGTCAACGAAGGCATGCCGGAGGGACGATCATGTCATGGACGTCGAGACTGATTTTCGTTTGGCTGTTACTGCCTGTTACCGCGCAGTCTGCCGAGGTTTTCGTGCCCGAGGAACTGCAGGGCTGGCAGGAGTGGGTGCTCCACGACAGGGATTACCGGGTTTGCCCCTTCTATTTTAACGCTAATGCCGCGGCGCGAGGCGACTTCGTTTGCGCCTGGCCTGGCGTGCTCGACATTGCGATCGATACGGGCGGCGGGCGATTCAGCCAGCAGTGGACCGTGTACGCGCAGGACGCCTGGCTGCCGTTGCCCGGGAGCGGCGATTACTGGCCGCACGAGGTGGCCGTCAATGGAAAAGCTGCCGTCGTGGTCGAGCGCGACGGCGTGCCTGCCGTGCGTGTCGCGCCCGGAAGGCACAGCCTGTCCGGATCCTTCGAGTGGGACGAGCGCCCGGGCGTGTTGCCCATTCCCGCGCGGAGCGGCCTCGTCGCGCTCAGCGTGAACGGTCAACGCATGCAAAGACCGGAGCGCAGCCCCCGCGGCCTGTTCCTCGGTGAGAGGGAGCGCGACACCCGGGTACGAGATTCGGTCGAGGCCGAGGTCTACCGGCTGCTGGCCGACGACGTGCCTGCGCGCCTTACGACGATCATCCGGATCAACGTGGCCGGCGGCGTTCGCGAGGAGCTTTTTGGCCCGGTACTGCCGGACGGATTCGTGCCGATGCTCATCGACAGTCCACTGCCCGTGCGCCTGGAAGCCGACGGCAAGCTTCGCGCCCAGGTGCGGCCCGGCCGCTGGCAAATCAGGTTGACCGCGCGCGCGCCGGACGCGATCGACGAAGTGTCGCGGCCGGCGGCCGGGACGAATCTGCCCGATACGGAAGTATGGTCCTACCGGTCCAACGACCGCCTTCGCGTAACCGCGGTCGAAGGGCTGCCGCCGGTGGATCCCCGGCAGGCCCAGGTGCCAGACCAGTGGCAGCAGCTGCCCGCATTCCGCGTCGCGGCAGGCGAGACGATGACGATCGTGGAGCGAAGCCGCGGTCTGGTTGCACACGACAACGAACTCGCTCTCGATCGCACGCTCTGGCTGGATTTCGATGGCGGCGGTTTCGTCGTTCGCGATCAGATAGGTGGCACCATGCGCAGTGGCTGGCGGCTCGATATGCTGCCTCCGTATGCGCTGCTGAGCGCCAACGAATACGGCGAACACCTGCTCGTTACAAAAGGCGACGAGCCGGGCGAGACCGGCATCGAATTGCGCCGTGCGCGCGTCGACGTGACCGGCCTCGGTCGCAGCGAGACGCGCGCATCGATGCCGGTGACGGGCTGGGATGCCCGCTTCGCGAGCGTCGCAGCCTTGCTGCATTTACCGCCCGGGCACAAGCTGCTCGCGGCGCCCGGCGTCGACAAGGCGCCCGCCAGCTGGGTCAGCCGCTGGCAACTGCTCGATTTCTTTCTCGTCCTGATCATGACGATCGCCGCCTGGCGGCTGTTCGGTCCGGCTGCCGGCGTCATCGCCTTGCTCGCGGTGGCGCTCAGCTATCACGAGACCGGTGCGCCCGCATGGCTGTGGTTGAACCTGCTGGCGGCAATTGCGCTGATGCGGGTTGCGCCAACGGGCCGGCTGCGCCAGGCGGTGCAGGCCTACCAGGGGCTGAGCGTCGCGGCGCTCGTGCTCGTCCTGGTGCCGTTCGTAGCCGGCCAGCTGCGCATCGCCATTTACCCGCAGCTGGAGCCGCAGTACGCCGCGGACCACGGGATCTTTCCGAGCGCGACCGTGGACATGCCGGCTGCCGAGTCGGTAGAGGACCGCGTACAGAAACTCGAATCGCGGCCCGCAACCGCGAATTTCGAGCTGGCCGATGCCGCGAAGGGCGTCGAGGCCGATTCGCTCGAGGAGATCACCGTCGCCGGCGCTGCGGCAAAAGCGCCGCGGCGCTACTCGCGGTATGCGCCGAATGCCGTCGTGCAGGCCGGCCCGGGCGTGCCTTCGTGGGAGTGGAACAGTTACCGGCTAAGCTGGAGCGGCCCGGTCGACGCCGCGCAGACCATGCAGCTGATCGTGCTGCCGCGCTGGGCCGTTACGGCACTGCGTTTCTTCGAGGTCGCGATGTTACTGCTGTTTGCGGCGGTGCTGGCGGCCGAAATCTCCGGCAAGCGCTGGCACTTGCCGGGCGGCCTCGGCCTGGGCTCCGCCCGGTCGTCTGCGTTACTGGGCGCCGCACTGGTCGCAGTGACGATGAGCATGAGCCCGAACGCAGAGGCGCAGACGCCGGATCGCGAATTGCTGCGCGAACTCGAATCGCGCCTGCTCGAGCAGCCCGACTGCGTGCCGCGCTGCGCGGAGATTGCCGCCGCCGAGGTCCGGGCCCTGGGGGACGGTATCGCCATGACGCTGACCGTGCACGCGGTGGAGGATGTGGCCATACCGTTGCCGGGATCGGAGCGGGGCTGGCATCCGCAGGTCATCGCACTTGACGGCGCCGCTGCGGCACAGATCCTGCGGGCGGATGACGGTGCGCTCTGGTTACGCGTCTCGCCCGGCCGGCATACCGTCGTTCTTCGCGGTGCCGCGCCGCCCGTGGACAGCCTGGAGATCCCGTTTCCCACCCCGCCTCGCGTTATAGCAGTGGACAGTGACGGCTGGCTGGCGGCCGGCATCAAGGATCGCCGCCTGTTGTCCGGATCCCTGCAGCTGACTCGGCTGCAGTCCGCGGAGCAAGGCGTAGCGATGCCGCGCTGGGAGAGCAGCCGATTCCCCGCGTTCGTGCGGGTCGAGCGCACTATCGAGCTCGACCTGGAGTGGCGCGTTACGACGACGGTCGTGAGGCTCGCGCCGGCGGAGGGCGCCCTCACGCTGGAGATCCCACAGCTCGACGGTGAGACCGTGCTGAGTGAGCACGTTACCGCTGCCAACGGCACGGTGCTGGTATCGCTGGAGCCGACTCAGCGGGCGGTAACCTGGGTCTCCAGCCTGCGCCGCGAATCACCGCTGACGCTCGAGGCGGCTGCCGGGGAGCCGTGGAGCGAGGTATGGCGTATCGGCGTGGGCAGCATCTGGCGCGCCCGGTTCAGCGGCGTGCCCGAGAGCGAGTCACAGCAGGACAACGAAGGTGCCCGCGTCGCCGAGTTTCATCCCCGGGGCGGCGAGCAGCTGACGATGACGACAACGCGGCCGGAGGCCAGCGAAGGTACGACGCTGGCGTTTGACGCCGTGAGTCTCGCCATTTCACAGGGCGATCGGTCGAGTACCGCGCAGCTGACCCTGCAATATCGGAGCACGCGCGGCGCGCAGCACGTCCTGCGTCTGCCTGACGGCGCCGAGGTTAGCGAAGTCCGTATTGACGGTCGCATCGAACCGCTGCGGGCCGACGGCCGCGAACTGACCGTGCCGATCCTGCCCGGTTCGCACACCGTTGCCGTGACCTGGCGCGACGGCACCGGTGTGGAGAGCGTGGCCGCGACACCGGTTGTCGATCTCGGCGCGCCTGCCAGCAACATCACGATGCGCCTGGCGCTGCCGCAAAATCGCTGGCTGCTCGGCACGAACGGACCGCGACTCGGTCCCGCGGTGCTTTACTGGCCCGAACTTGCCGTGCTGGTCCTGTTCGCCTGGCTGCTCGGCCGAATCGACTGGACGCCACTGAGGACGCGGCACTGGTTGCTGCTTGGACTCGGGTTCAGCACCTTCAACTGGCCCGTGCTGGCCATTGTCGTCGCCTGGCTGCTGGCAGCCGGCGCCCGCGAGCAGTGGCGTGCGCGGATTCCGTGGTGGCGCTACAACACGACACAGGTCCTGTTCGCACTGTTTACCCTGGTGGCACTGCTGTCGATCGTCGGCAGCCTGCCGGGAGGACTCCTCGGAACGCCCGACATGCACGTGACCGGCAACGGCTCCGGCGGAAACTCGCTGGTCTGGTTTGCCGACCGCAGCGAGGCTGCCCTGCCGGTTGCCACGGCGTGGTCTGCGCCGATCTGGATTTACAAGGTACTGATCCTGGCCTGGGCGCTCTGGCTCAGCTTCGCGTTGCTGCGCTGGCTGCCATGGGTCTGGAAGACGTTTGCAAAGGACGGCTTCTGGCACTCGCGCAAAGGTGACGACATCGATGCATCGGCCGGGGCGGAATAGCGGTGCGGGCCGCGCAGCTGACACAGCCCCGTCCGGCGGCCTGGATCGCCGTGTTCACAGGGTTCCTGCTGTGGTCCGGTTTCGAGCCGAAAGACACCGTCACGTGGATGCTCGAGGTCGTGCCAGCCGTCGCCGCCGCGGTCATCCTGTTCGCGACGCGCAGGCGCTTTCCCCTGACGCGGCTGGCATACGTGCTGATTCTCGTCCACTGCATCATCCTGATGGTGGGCGGGCATTACACGTATGCCGAGGTGCCCGCCGGCGACTGGTTCCGTGAGCTGTTCGATCCGCCGCGCAACAATTACGACAAGCTCGGGCACCTGGCGCAGGGCTTCGTACCGGCCATCGTCGCGCGTGAGGTGACCATCCGGCTCGATGTCTTCAAGGGCGCGGCCTGGAGAAACGTCTTCATCGTCAGCTTTTGCCTCGCCGTAAGCGCGTTCTACGAGCTCATCGAGTGGTGGGTCGCATTGCTGTCCGACGAGGCGGCCGACGCGTTCCTGGGGACCCAGGGCTATGTCTGGGACACGCAGTCCGACATGTTCATGGCGCTGGTCGGCGCGGTGCTGGCACTGCTGTTGCTCGGGCGGCTGCACGACCGTCAGCTCGCCGCGATCGAGGAGCGGTGATGGACAGACGCTGCGCCTACCTGACGATGGACGACATCGGCAACTTCGTTTCGGATGCCGACCTGAGTTTCGCGCCGATGGCGGAACTCGGCTGGCAGGTCGACATGGTGCCGTGGCGGCGCGACGTCGACTGGGACGATTACGACCTCGTCTATATCTGCACTCCGTGGGATTACCAGAACGACGTTGCCGGGTTTCTGGATGTCCTCGAGACCATCGAGCGATCTTCCGCGCGGCTCTGCAACAGCCTGGAGCTCGTGCGCTGGAATCTCGAGAAGACCTATTTGCAGGAACTCGAGTCCCGCGGCGCCGACATCGTTCCGAGCCTGTTTTTCGACAGCTTCGACGCCGACCGGATCAGCGCCTGTTTCGGCAGGCACGGTACCGACAGGATCGTCATCAAGCCGGTTATCGGCGCAAACGCCGACCATATTTTCGTGGTTACCGAGCCGCAACTCGCTGACCTCGTCGACGAGTTGCGGCGAACCTACGAGGACCGTGCCTTCTTCGTGCAGCCTTTTGTCGAAAGCGTCGAAAGCGAAGGCGAATACTCCGTCTTCTTTCTCGGCGGCGACTACAGTCATGCCATCCTCAAGAAGCCGCAACCGGGCGATTTCCGCTCCCAGGAGGAGCATGGCGCGGAAATCCTGAGTGTCGCGGCGCCGCCGGCGCTCGTCGAGACGGCCGGCATGGTCCTGCGCGTCGTAAGTCCGCAACCCGTGTACGTGCGCGCCGACTTCGTGCGCGAATCGGGTGACCGGTTCCTGCTGATGGAGCTCGAGTTGATCGAACCGTCGCTCTACCTCCGCACCGACGCGCGCTCCGCCAGCCGCTTCGCGCGGGCGCTCACGCGGGCCGCCGCCTGATTCAACGGCTACTGCAGGTGTTGCTGGAAAAAACGCAGGATGTGCGAGTACGCGTGCTGGCCGGTGGCCGGTACCCGGGTCAGTCCGTGTTTACTGCCCGGATAGGTCATCACGTCGAACGGCCGGCCCTCGTCCTGCAGGGTCTTCATAAGCTTGGTGCTGTTGGTAAACAGGACGTTGTCGTCCGCCATGCCGTGAATCAGGAGTAGGGGTGCCGCCAGGTTTTCCGCGTACGGGAACACACCCGATGCCTCGTAGCCTTCGGCATTGTTCTGCGGCGTGCCGAGATAGCGCTCGGTGTAGTGGGTGTCGTACAGGGCCCAGTCGGTAACGGGCGCCCCGGATACGCCGGCAGCAAACACCTCCGGTTGCTTGAACAGGCTCATGAGCGTCATGTAGCCGCCGTAGCTCCAGCCCCAGATGCCGATGCGTTCCGGGTCGACGAAATCCAGCGACTTCAGGTACTCGACGCCGACCATCTGGTCGGCGACCTCGACCTTGCCCATGTGACGGTACAGCGGTGCATCGAAGGCCGTGCCGCGGAATCCCGTGCCGCGATTGTCGACGGTGAAGACAATGAACCCCCGGCGGGCGAGGATCTCATTGAAGCCCGCGCTCCACTCGTTGGTGACGTCCTGGCCCATCGGCCCGCCGTACACGTACACGACGACCGGGTAACGCCTGGCTGCGTCGAAATTTGCCGGCTTCAACATGCGGTAATACAGCGCCTGGCCGTCTTCCGCCTGCAGCATGCCGAATTCGATGGACGGGCGGGTCGCGAGGTAGGGATGATAGGGGTGCGACGCGTCGAGCGAGTTGTCCTCGATGAAGTCGATGCGGGAACCGTCCACCCGATACAGGCCGAGCTGCGGCGGCGTGCCGGCGCTGCTAAAGCTGTCTACGTAAAACTCGCCGCTATCGGCGAAGTCGGCCTGGTGCCAACCGGATTCCTTGCTGACGCGACGCGGCGCGAATTTGCCGGACAGCGAAACCTCGTAGATGTTGCGCTCCATCGGGCTATCCAGCGTCGCGGTTACGAAGATGCGGTCGCCGGCCTCGTCGACGTGGAGCAGTGCTGAACGAGCGCGGGCGCCATCGGCCACGTCCCAATCGCCCGACGTGAGCTGGCGCAGCAACTCGCCGTCATTGTCGTACAGGTAGAGGTGCGCATGGCCGCTGCGCTCGGAGCTCCAGATGAATGCGGGCCGGGTTTCGAGAAAGGCCAGTTCATTGTGAAGATTGATCCACGTGTCGCTGGTCTCGGTCAGCAGAGTGCGGGATTCGCCGCTGCGGGCATGCACTTTCAGCAGTTCGAGCGCCTGCTGGTCGCGCGACTGCCGCTGCACAGCAAGAAACCGGTTGTCCGGGAACCAGTCCACGCGCGGCAGGTAGATATCGGTTTCCTCCCCCATGTCCATCCAGCGCAGGTCGGTGCCGTCGGGCGCAATCACGCCCAGCCTGACCAGGACGTTCGGCGTACCGGTCGCAGGGTAACGCTGTTCGTAGACCTTGAAGTCCTCTGCATAGATCTCGAACCGTTCGGCAACCTGTACGGGGGATTCGTCGACGCGGATGAAGGCAATAGCCGAGTCGTCCGGTGCCCACCAGTACCCGGTGTAGCGGTCCATTTCTTCCTGGGCGATGAACTCGGCCATGCCGTTGCGTACCAGGCCGCCGCCGTCGTGGGTAACGCGACGTTCTTCGAAGGTGTCGAGGTCGATGACATACAGGTCCTGGTCGCGGATGAAGGACACGTAGCGCCCGGTGGAGCTGAATTTCGGATCGGTCTCGCCCGCTTCGGTATTCGTCAGCTGGCGTGTTTCCCCGTCGCCGAGATCGTAAAGGAACAGGTCCCCGTTCAGCGGGAACAGCAGGCGGTTGCCGTCGGGCGCAAAGTGGTAGCTGACGATGCCACGCTGCCCGACGATGCGCAGACGCTCGCGGCGTGCGAGTTCCTCTTCGGACAGCGCCTCGTCACCTGCGATTAGCGCCGTCGAGTCCACGAGAAGCCGCATCTCCCGGTCGGCGAGATTGTACTCCCAGAGGTCCATCTGCAACGGATCGGTTTCCTTGCCGCGCAGGAACGTGACCCGGCTGGAATCCGGCGAGATTTTCACGCCGCTCGGCGACGGACCATCGAGGTCCGGGGCGGCGTACAGTCGTTCTATTTCGAGAATTGCCATATCGTCGGTATCGCTCGCGGCTTGCCCGGCCCGGGACGAGCAGGCGGCCAATGCTACGCAGGTGCACAACAGGGTCAGGGTCGCTCGCATGGTTCGTTCCTCGGCCGTGGTGGTCAGGCGCTTTGTCGTGCCCGGGTTTCCTGCAACAGGGGTTTGAGGTACTGACCCGTGAACGAGCGTGCATTCCCGGCAACGTCTTCGGGCGTGCCGGCCGCAATGACCTCGCCGCCCCCGTCGCCGCCTTCCGGACCGAGGTCGATGACCCAGTCCGCGGTCTTGATGACGTCGAGGTTGTGCTCGATGACCACGATCGTGTTGCCGCGATCGCGCAGCCGGTGCAGTACCTCCAGCAGGTGTTCGATGTCATGGAAATGCAGCCCTGTCGTCGGCTCGTCCAGGATGTACAAAGTCCGGCCGGTGTCCCGCTTCGACAGTTCCTTGGCCAGCTTTACGCGCTGGGCTTCGCCGCCGGACAGCGTCGTCGCGTTCTGGCCGAGACGCACGTAGGACAGCCCGACATCGGTGAGCGTCTGCAGTTTTTTCGCGACCACGGGCACATTTCTGAAAAACTCAAGGGCGTCCTCGACCGTCATGTCCAGCACTTCGTGAATATTTTTTCCCTTGTAGCGGATTTCCAGTGTCTCGCGGTTGTAGCGCTTGCCGCGGCAGACGTCACAGGGCACGTACACGTCCGGCAGGAAGTGCATTTCCACTTTGATCACGCCGTCGCCCTGGCAGGCTTCGCAGCGGCCGCCCTTCACGTTGAAGCTGAAGCGGCCCGGCATGTAACCACGCGAGCGCGCTTCCTGGGTACCGGCAAACAGTTCGCGGATGGGCGTGAACAGGCCGCTGTAGGTGGCAGGGTTCGATCGCGGCGTGCGCCCGATCGGGCTCTGGCTGATGTCGATGACCCGGTCGATGAGATCGAGGCCGAGGATCTCGTCGTGCGGGGCGGGATTGCGGCTCGTCCGGTTCAGCAGGTCCGCGACGGCCTTGTAAAGTGTGTCGTTGACGAGCGTCGACTTGCCGGAGCCGGAAACGCCCGTCACGCAGGTCATCAGCCCGGCCGGAATCGAAGCGTCTACGCCCTTCAGGTTGTTGCCCCTCGCGCCGACGATCCGGATACGCCGTTCCGGGTCCGGTGCGGTGCGGACTTCGGGCACCTCGATGGCGCGTTTGCCCGAGAGGTACTGGCCGGTGAGGGAGTCCGGCGACTGCATGATTTCGTCCGGCGTGCCCTGCGCAACCACCCTGCCGCCGTGGACGCCCGCGCCCGGACCCAGGTCGACGACATGATCCGCGGTCATGATCGCTTCCTCGTCGTGCTCCACGACAATGACGGTATTGCCGATGTCCCTGAGGTGCGTCAGCGTGCCGAGCAAGCGCTGGTTGTCGCGCTGGTGCAGGCCGATCGACGGCTCGTCGAGTATGTACATCACACCGACCAGCCCCGAGCCGATCTGGCTTGCGAGGCGAATGCGCTGCGCCTCGCCGCCGGAAAGGGTCTCGGCACTGCGATCGAGTGACAGGTAATCGAGGCCGACATCCGAGAGGAAGCCGATGCGATCGCTGATCTCTTTCACGATCTTGTCTGCGATCGTGGCCCGCCAGCCCTCGAGCGCGAGGTTGTTGAAAAACGCCTTCGCGTTGCCGACCGACTTGCTCGTGATTTCAGGCAGCGAGTGATCGCTCACGAAGACGTGCCGGGCGGCGCGATTCAGACGCGTGCCGCCGCACTCCGGGCAGGCCTGGCTGTTCAGGAATTTGGCGAGTTCCTCGCGAACCGCGCCGGACTCCGTCTCGCGATAACGCCGCTCGAGGTTCGGGATCACGCCTTCGAAGCGATGCCGCTTGCGGACTTCCATGCCGCGTGAATTCTGGTAGAAAAAATCGATCTTGTCGCTGCCGCTGCCGAACAGGACGATGTTCTGCAGCTTCTCGTCGAGTTCCTCGAACGGCGTCTCGACATCGAAGTCATAGTGGTCCGCGAGGCTGCGGATCATCTGGTAATAATAGGTCGTACGGCGATCCCAGCCGCGGATTGCGCCGCCGGCCAGCGACAACGACCGGTTAACGACAACGCGCTCCGGGTCGAAAAATTGCTTCACGCCGAGTCCGTCACAGGACGGGCAGGCTCCCGAAGGGTTGTTGAAGGAGAACAGGCGCGGTTCGAGTTCCGTGAGGCTGTAGCCGCAAAGATTGCAGGCGAAGCGGTCAGAGAAAATGATCTCCTCCTGCTCAGCATCGTCCATCCAGGCGATTCGCGCCACGCCGTCCGCGATCCGGAGAGCCGTCTCGAACGACTCGGCGAGCCGCAGGCGGATGTCTTCCTTCACGCGGAAGCGATCGACGATCGCCTCGATCGTGTGTTTCCTGCGCAGGTCGAGCTTTGGCGGCTGATCGAGTTCGTAGACCTCGCCGTCGATGCGAGCCCGGATGAATCCCTGCGCCATGAGGTCCTGCATCAGCTGCACGTGTTCGCCCTTGCGGTTGTCGACGACCGGCGCCAGCAGCATCAGCCGGCTCCCTTCGGGCATCGCCAGCACCTGGTCGACCATCTGGCTCACGGTCTGCGCTTCGAGCGTCGTGTCGTGATCCGGGCAGCGGGGGATACCGGCGCGCGCGAACAGCAGGCGCAGGTAGTCGTAGATCTCGGTCACGGTGCCCACAGTCGAACGCGGATTGTGCGAGGTGGACTTCTGTTCGATGGAGATCGCCGGGGACAGGCCGTCGATGTGATCGACGTCGGGCTTCTCCATCATGGAGAGGAACTGCCGCGCGTAGGCCGACAGCGACTCTACGTAGCGCCGCTGGCCCTCTGCGTAGATCGTGTCGAACGCGAGTGAGGACTTCCCGGATCCCGACAGGCCCGTCAAGACGATCAGTTGATCGCGCGGCAGGCTGAGATCGAGATTGCACAGGTTGTGCGTTCGTGCGCCGCGGATATCGATGGATTTCATAAATTGAGCAGAGTTTGCCGACCAACCTGCTAATATACGCCGCCCTGTAACTCCGGCGCAAAGACAGCAGACAATGACTCCGGGAGAGAGTGACAGCACGAACTCGTGGCTGCCGGCCGAACGCCGCGCCATCGGTGTCATCGCGCTCATCGGCGTGCTGCGCATGTTCGGGCTGTTTGCGCTGTTGCCCGTGCTCGCACTGCACGCAGCAACGCTCGAGGGCGCGACCCCCCTGCTGATCGGCATGGCCGTCGGCGCCTACGGCCTGACGCAGGCCGGCCTGCAGATCCCGCTGGGCGCGCTGTCGGACCGCATCGGCCGTCTCCCGGTAATCGTCGGCGGCCTGGTCGTGTTTGCCGCGGGCAGCGTGCTGGCCGCCTACAGCGACACCGTCTGGGGCGTGATCGCGGGGCGCTTGCTGCAGGGAGCCGGCGCGATCTCCGCGACGCTGACCGCGCTGATTGCCGACGCTACGCGCGAAGGGGTGCGCACGCGTTCAATGGCCGTGTTCGGCGTGGGCGTGGGCGGTGCCTTCATGCTGGCGATGATCGTCGGCCCGAAGTTTTCCGGCCACTTCGGGGTACCCGCGCTGTTCCTGTTCGCTGCATTCCTGGCCCTCGTTGCAACCCTGCTGCTCGTCGCGCTGCCTGGCGATATTCCACGGCCGGAGGCGCCGCGTCGGTGGAACTTCCGGCCGGCGTTCCGGGCGGACCTGCTGCGCCTCGACCTGTATGTCTTCCTGCTGCACGCCATCCTGACGGCGAGTTTCGTTGCGCTGCCGTTCCTGTTCGTCGACCGGCTCGAACTACCGCTGACCGAGCACTGGAAAATGTATGTCGGGGCGCTGTTGCTGTCGCTGGGCGGCACCGTGCCGCTCATCATTCGCGACGAGCGGCAGGGGAAGAGCAGTACGATCGGGCTTGCGGTAACGTTCATGATCATGGGTTTGCTCGTGCTCACATTCGCCGGATTCGGTATTGCGCCCGTGTTCGGCGGGCTCGTGTTGTTCTTTGCCGGGTTCAATTTTCTCGAGGCGGGACTGCCGGCGCGACTCTCGTTGATTGCCGATGATGAATCGCGCGGCGCATCGCTCGGACTGTTTGCGAGCTCGCAGTTCCTAGGAGCCTTCGTCGGCGGTCTCGTCGGCGGGCGATTCATGGCGACCGGGCGGCCGGCCGACGTGTTCTTCGTCTGCGTCCTGCTGGCGGCGATCTGGCTGGCAATGCAGAGCTTCGGCCGCTTCCGCCGCACCTGAATAGAACAACAATAGGCGCCCCGACGCGGTTGCACGCCGGCTGTGCGCTGTCGTCAGCACATTCCCTATCGCGTTCCGTCGTCGCCAAGTCGAGGAGGCAGGCGACCCGGGGCGTTTTTCGACCGAAGTAAAGCGCAGCGAAGCGAGCCATGAGGGAGAGAAATGACCCGGGTCGCCTGCTTGCGCTTCAAACGAGGAGGCGCGACGCAGCAGATAGCCGCAGGAGCCGGCTTCGGGGGTGTTCTCGGGAGAAAAGCGGCTTCCGATGCAGAAATCGGGGTGGCTTTCGGGGGGCAACCCTCTACAATATGTGCCCCCTCGAGAGGGTATGACTACCAAACGCGCCGCAAAGGCGCCACAAGCAGAGAATCGTTATGGCCCGTGGAATCAACAAAGTCATCATCGTCGGCAATCTCGGAGCAGACCCGGAGACGCGCTACATGCCAAGCGGCAGCGCCGTGACCAACCTGTCCGTCGCGACCAGCGAGCAGTGGAAGGACAAGCAGACCGGCGAGCAAAAAGAACGCACCGAGTGGCACAAAGTGGCGATGTTCAACCGCCTGGCCGAGATCGCTGCCGAATACCTGCGCAAGGGATCGCAGGTCTATATCGAGGGCAAGCTGCGGACGCGCAAGTGGCAGGACCGCGACGGTAACGACCGCTGGACGACCGAGGTTATCGCTGACGAGATGCAGATGCTCGGCGGTCGCGGTGGCGGCGGTTCCGCGCCGATGTCGTCTGATTCGGGTCCGTCCAGTGGGCCGCCGCAGTCGCCTCCCGACGACTTCGAGGACGATATTCCTTTCTAGCTCAGAGCTTTTGTCAAAAAGCCGAATTCGGGGGCGCAGGCGGTGGTAGTCTGCGCCCCGCTCTTATTGAAGGAAACAAGAAAAATGGGTGCTTACAAAGAGCCGCACGGCGGCGAACTGAAGAACTTGTACTTACCGGCCGAGGAGGCCGCAGCCGAGAAACAGGCCGCGCGTGAATTCGCTTCATGGGACCTGACCGAGCGCCAGTTGTGCGATATCGAGCTGGTGCTGAACGGCGCCTTCTCGCCGCTGGAGGGCTTTCTCGACAAGGACGATTACGAGTCGGTGGTCGGGAAGATGCGACTCGGGTCCGGGGTCCTGTGGCCGATTCCCGTCACGCTCGACGTCAGCGAGGAATTCGCGGAGAGCATCCAGAGCGGCGACCGGATTGCATTGCGCGACCTCGAAGGCGTCATCATTGCCACGCTCGATGTCGGCGACATCTGGACGCCCGACAAGAAGGCGGAAGCAAAAGGCGTGTACGGCACGACGGATGAGACTCATCCCGCCGTTCACTACCTGAACAACATCGCCAACCCGGTTTACGTCGGCGGCAAGCTGCGCGGGGTGGAAGCGCCCACGCACTACGATTTCAAGCACCTTCGGAATGACCCTGCCGAGTTGCGCGAGCAGTTCCGCAAACTGGGCTGGCGCAAGGTCGTCGCGTTTCAGACGCGTAATCCCATGCACCGGGCTCACCAGGAACTCACGATACGTGCTGCATTCGACGTCGAGGCGAACCTGCTTATCCACCCCGTCGTCGGCATGACCAAGCCAGGCGATGTCGATCACTTCACGCGCGTGCGCTGCTACGAGCACCTGCTGGGCCGCTACCCGGAGCAGACCACGATGCTGTCCCTGCTGCCGCTCGCGATGCGCATGGGCGGCCCCCGTGAAGCGCTCTGGCACGCGATCATTCGCAAGAACTACGGCTGCACGCATCTCATCGTCGGCCGCGATCACGCGGGCCCGGGGCAGGATTCCAAGGGCAATGATTTCTACGGTCCTTACGATGCGCAGGAACTGCTGAAGGAACACGAAGAAGAGCTCGATATATCGATGGTGCCGTTCCGCATGATGGTCTATGCGGAGAATCGTGCTCAGTACATCCCGGTGGACGAGGCGAGCGATGCCGACAAGGTACTGAATATTTCCGGCACCGAGCTGCGCCGGCGCCTGGCCGAGGGGCTCGACATTCCCGACTGGTTCTCGTTTCCGGACGTCGTGGCCGAACTCCGCCGCACGCATCCGCCGCGGCACAAGCAGGGTTTCACCGTGTTCTTCACGGGACTGTCGGGTTCCGGCAAGTCCACCATTGCCAACGCGTTGATGGCGAAACTCATGGAGACCGGCGGCCGCGCGATCAGCCTGCTCGACGGCGATGTCGTGCGCAAGAACCTGTCGAGCGAACTGGGGTTCTCCAAGGAGCATCGCGACCTGAATATCCGGCGCATCGGCTACGTTGCGAGCGAGATCACGAAGAACGGCGGCATTGCGATTTGTGCGCCGATCGCGCCCTACGCATCGACGCGCCGCACGGTACGCGACATGATCAGCCCGCTCGGCGGATTTGTCGAGATTCACGTGGCTACGTCGCTCGAGGTCTGCGAGGACCGCGACCGCAAGGGTCTCTACGCGAAGGCAAGGGCGGGGATCATCAAGGAATTCACAGGCATAAGCGATCCTTACGAGGTACCGGAAAATCCGGAGATGGTTATCGACACGGCCGATATCTCGCCAGACCTTGCCGCCCACCGGATCATGCTGAAGCTGGAGAGCATGGGGTTCATGAGGTGAGCCAGCCGGGGCGGTTACTGTTCGCCCTCATGGCTCGCTGCGCTGCGCTTTACTTCGGTTGAACAGTAACCGGCCCGGCTGGCGATTTCGGGGTCGTCGGTCGGGGCGTGTAGAATTCGGTTATGGTGAAAAAGCTCTACATCAAGACGTTCGGCTGCCAGATGAACGAGTACGACTCGGACAAGATGGCGGACGTGCTGCGGGAGTCTCACGGCTACGAGCTGACCGATGTTGCCGAGGAAGCCGACCTGCTGCTCGTCAACACCTGCTCGATACGAGAGAAAGCACAGGAAAAGGTGTTCTCCGAACTCGGCCGTTGGCGGTCGATCAAAGAGAAACGCGATAACGTCATGATTGGTGTCGGCGGCTGTGTGGCGAGCCAGGAAGGCGATGGCATAACGCGGCGCGCACCGTTCGTGGACGTCGTGTTCGGTCCGCAGACCCTGCATCGGCTGCCGCAGCTGATCGAGGCGGCCGGCAACCGGCGCGCCTCGGTCGTCGATGTGTCCTTTCCCGAGATCGAGAAGTTCGATCGGCTTCCCGAACCGCGCGCAGAGGGCCCGACCGCTTTCGTCTCCTGCATGGAGGGCTGCAGCAAATACTGCAGTTTCTGTGTCGTGCCGTACACGCGCGGCGAGGAAATCAGCCGCCCGCTCGACGATGTGATTGCCGAAGTCGTGCAGCTCGCGGAACAGGGCGTGCGCGAGATCAACCTGCTTGGCCAGAACGTCAACGCCTACCGGGGCCCGATGCATGATGGCTCGGTCGCCGATCTTGCGACGCTCATCTATTACGTGGCGGCGGTAGACGGGGTCGATCGCGTTCGCTTTACGACGTCGCACCCGGTCGAATTCACCGACAGTCTCGTGCAGGCCTATGCGGAAGTGCCGAAACTCGCCAACTTCCTGCATCTGCCCGTGCAGCACGGCTCGGACCGGATCCTGTCGTTGATGAAGCGCGGCCATACGGCGCTGGAGTACAAGCAGAAGATTCGCAAGTTGCGCGAGGTGCGCCCCGATATCTCCCTGTCCTCGGATTTCATCGTCGGCTTTCCCGGCGAGACCGACCGCGATTTCGAGGCGACGATGAACCTGATTGCCGACGTCGGTTTCGACCAGTCGTTCAGCTTTATCTACAGCGCGCGCCCCGGCACACCGGCGGCGAACCTGCGCGACGACACGCCGGTGCAGGTCAAGAAAGAGCGGCTGCACATCCTGCAGGCTCGAATCAACCAGCAGGCACAGGCGATCAGCGATGCAATGGTCGGCACGACGCAACGCGTGCTCGTGGAGAAGATCTCGAAAAAAAGCGCCAGCCAGGTCTCCGGACGGACCGAGAACAATCGCTGGGTCAATTTCGACGCGGACCCGTCGATTATCGGCCGGTTCGTCGACGTCGTCATCACCGAGGCCCTGCCGAATTCCCTGCGTGGCAGGCCCGCGGACAGCCAGGCAGCGGCGTAACATCAACCGCTGCGCACGCACTTCAAAAAATGCCCGCTTCGCGGTAGTCTGACCCAAACCATCGAAAGAGGTCTGAAGCACCGATCTTGAATGCAGTCCAGATATCTCGGGATGTCGTTCTCGAGCCCGCCGACAAC
>CBDUCE010000045.1:0-16888 GCA_965365575.1 uncultured Gammaproteobacteria bacterium | reverse complement strand
CGATGTCACAACAAGCCAATGCCGCCGGCCAGCCGGCCCGGCGAGACCTCGCGAATGCCATCCGGGCACTCTCCATGGATGCCGTCCAGGCAGCCAACTCGGGACACCCGGGCGCCCCCATGGGCATGGCGGACATCGCGGAGGTGCTCTGGAACGATTACCTGAAGCACAATCCGGCCAATCCGCGCTGGCCCAATCGCGATCGGTTCGTGCTGTCCAACGGCCACGGTTCGATGCTTCTGTACAGCCTCCTTCATCTCACCGGATACGACGTCAGCATGGACGAGCTGCGGAACTTTCGGCAGTTCAGTCAGCGAACGGCAGGCCACCCGGAGTACGAACCCGAGATGGGCGTGGAGACCACGACCGGCCCGCTGGGCCAGGGTGTGACCAATGCGGTAGGCATGGCGCTCGCGGAGAAGATGCTCGCCGCCAGGTTCAATCGCGACGGTTTTGCCGTGGTCGATCACCGCACCTGGGTGTTTCTCGGCGACGGCTGCCTCATGGAAGGCATATCGCACGAAGCATGCTCACTGGCGGGCACGCTGAAGCTCGGCAAACTGGTCGCCTTCTATGACGACAACGACATTTCCATCGACGGTGATGTCAGCGGCTGGTTCACGGACGATACCCCGGGTCGTTTCGAAAGCTATGGCTGGCAGGTCATACGCGACGTAGACGGGCACGACAGTTCGGCCGTCGCGGCCGCCATTGATCAGGCAACCGCGGAGACGGACAAGCCGACGCTGATCTGCTGCAAAACGGTGATCGGCTACGGTGCACCGAATAAACAGGGCAGCGCTTCGACGCATGGCGCGCCGCTGGGCGAGGACGAGGTCTCCGCGGCTCGCGAGGCACTCGGCTGGGATTATCCGCCGTTCGAAATTCCGTCCGCCATTGCGGCGGCATGGGATGCGCGCGGACGTGGTGCGTCGGACGAGGCGGCGTGGGCCGAATTGCTGGGTGCTTATGCGAACGCGCATCCAGAGCTGGCGACAGAGTTCGGGCGCCGCATCAATGGCGAGCTGCCGGACGGTTGGGCGAGCTTCGCTGATGCGGCGATCGCAGAGATCGATGCGGCGGGGGCGACCATGGCAACGCGCAAGGCGTCACTCGTCGCGCTCGACGCCTTCGCGCCCGAACTGCCGGAACTCGCGGGAGGCTCGGCGGACCTCACCGGTTCGAACCTGACGAAGCACGCTGGCTCGACGGTCGTAACCGGCGACGATGCCGACGGTAATTACATTTACTTCGGCGTGCGCGAATTCGGCATGACCGCGATCTGCAACGGGATGGCACTGCACGGCGGCATCATTCCTTACAGCGGGACCTTTCTCGTATTTTCCGACTATGCCCGCAATGCGCTGCGCATGGCCGCACTCATGCGGATTCAACAGATCCTCGTCTACACGCACGATTCGATCGGGCTCGGCGAAGACGGGCCGACGCACCAGCCGATCGAGCATGTCGCATCGCTGCGGCTGATGCCGAACATGCGCGTCTGGCGTCCCTGCGACACGGTGGAGACCGCTGTGGCGTGGCGCGATGCCATCGAGCGCCGTGACGGCCCCACGAGCCTGGTGCTGACCCGCCAGGGGGTGCCGCACCAGCCGCGGGACGCAAAGCAGATTGCCAGTATTTCTCGCGGCGGCTATGTGCTGCGGGACTCGGCCGGCGAACCCGATGCGATCCTGATTGCGACGGGATCAGAGGTCGCGCTCGCTGTCGCCGCCGCCGAGCGGCTCGCCGCCGAAGGCATCGGTGTGCGCGTGGTTTCGATGCCGTGCACGAGTGTCTTCGAGAGTCAGGCTGCGGAATACCAGGACGCCGTCTTGCCGCCCGGGGTGTCGGCGCGTGTTGTCGTCGAAGCGGGGGCCACCGGTGGTTGGTGGCGCTATGCGGGTTCGTCCGGCAAGGTCATCGGCATCGACTGCTTCGGTAAATCGGCGCCCGCCGGCGAGCTGTTCGAACATTTTGGTTTCTCGGTCGACAACGTCGTCGACACCACGAAGAGCATTGTCACGAAATAGCACTTTCACACTGTCTGCCGGAGATTCAGTCCCCGTGGCTGGCCGGCTAATCGAATAACCAGGAGACACTTATGACGATCAAGGTTGGCATCAACGGCTACGGCCGAATCGGGCGAAATGTCGTGCGCGCGATCCATGAATCGGGCCGTACGGGCGAGTTCGACGTCGTTGCACTCAATGATCTCGGCGATGCCGCGACCAACGCTCACCTGACCCGGCGCGACACCGCCCACGGGCCCTTCCCGGGTACCGTCGAAGTGGACGGCAATGACATCATCGTCAATGGCGATCGCATTCGCGTTTTCGCCGAGCGTGATCCCGCGAAACTGCCCTGGGGTGAACTCGGCGTCGATGTCGTGTTCGAGTGCACCGGTCTGTTTCGCACCCGCGAGACCGCAGGCAAGCACATCGAGGGCGGCGCGAAGAAAGTGATTCTCTCCGCCCCCGGCGGCGAGGGCATCGACAAAACGATCGTCTACGGCGTCAACCACGACACGCTGACCGCAGACGACGCCGTGATCTCGAATGCATCCTGCACCACGAACTGCCTCGCGCCCCTCGTGAAGCCGCTCCACGAGGCGATTGGGGTGAAGCACGGCATCATGACGACGATCCATGCGTACACCAACGACCAGGTGCTGACCGACGTCTACCACAAGGACTTGCGCCGTGCCCGGTCGGCCACGATGTCGCAGATTCCGACGAGCACCGGCGCCGCGAAGGCGGTCGGCCTGGTGCTGCCCGAACTGAACGGCAAGCTGGACGGCTTCTCCATGCGTGTGCCGACGATTAACGTCTCGGCGGTGGACCTGACCTTCGTCGCTGAACGCGCGACGAGCATCGACGAGATCAACGAGATCCTGAAGGCGGCCAGCGAGGGTGAGCTCAAAGGCGTACTCGCCTACAACGACGAGCCGCTCGTCTCCATCGACTTCAATCACGATCCGGCTTCGTCCACCTACGACGCGTCGCTGACGAAGGTTATCGACGGCACGATGATCAAGGTTATTGCCTGGTACGACAACGAGTGGGGATTCTCGAACCGGATGCTCGACACCACGATCGCTCTGGTCAACGCCAAGTAAAGGACTGATCCATGTCTGTCATCCGAATGCCCGAGCTCGAGCTGTCCGGCAAGCGCGTTCTCATTCGCGAGGATCTGAACGTGCCGGTCGCCGGCGGGAAGGTCGCGAGCGATGCCCGTATTCGTGCATCGCTGCCGACAATAAGGGCGGCGCTCGATGCGGGCGCCGCGGTCATGCTGATGTCGCACCTTGGCCGGCCGACCGAAGGGCAGCCGGACGACAAATTCTCGCTGCAGCCCGTTGCCGACCGGCTGTCGGAGCTGCTCGGCCGCGACGTGCCGCTGGTCCGCGACTGGATCGACGGCGTCGATGTGTCGCCCGGCAACGTGGTACTGCTGGAAAACGTCCGTTTCCTGGACGGCGAGAAGGCATGTGATGAAGGGCTGGCCCGGAAGATGGCGGCGCTCTGCGACGTATTCGTCATGGACGCATTCGGCACGGCACATCGTGCCCAGGCGAGCACCTACGGCGTTGCGGAGCACGCGCCCGTTGCCTGTGCCGGGCCGTTGCTGGCGGCGGAGCTCGAGGCGCTTGGCAAGGCGCTCGATAACCCGGCGCGGCCGCTCGTGGCGATCGTCGGCGGGTCGAAAGTCTCCACCAAGCTGGACGTACTCGATGCGCTCGCCGGTATTGTCGACTACCTGATCGTGGGCGGCGGTATTGCCAATACGTTCATCGCCGCCGCAGGCCACGATGTCGGCAAGTCCCTGTATGAGGCGGACATGCTGGACACAGCTCGCCGGCTGGCCGCCGGCGGGGCAGGGCGTGCCGAATTACCGGTACCGACGGACGTCGTCGTCGCCGCGGAATTCGCGAACGTCGAGGGAACGACGAAGGCGGTGGATGCCGTTTCCGGCGACGAGATGATTCTCGATATCGGCCCTGATACCGCCGCGCGGTTCGGCGAGATTATTGCCGGCGCCGGGACCGTGATCTGGAACGGGCCGGTCGGTGTTTTCGAGTTCGACAACTTCGGTGCAGGCACCGAGGTCCTGGCCGAAGCGATCGCGGCGAGCGACGCTTTCTCGGTCGCCGGCGGTGGCGACACGCTTGCCGCAATCGACAAGTACGGAGTGGCGGATCGCATCTCCTACATATCGACGGGCGGTGGCGCTTTTCTCGAGTTCGTCGAGGGCAAGAAACTGCCCGCGGTCGAGGTGCTGGAAAGGCGGGCCGCCGGCTAGGCGGGCCAGGGGCCGGTGATAGCCAGCGTCGTCCCCGGATATTGGATGTTTACGAACAGGGTTGCGCCGTCCGGGGCAAAGCACACGCCCGCGAGCTCGGATTTCGAGTAGGCGTTGTCGGCAAAGTGGTACTGCGTGCCGTCGGGCCGTATGCCGACCAGGCCGCAGCGACTCGACGTGTCTTCGCACACGATCAGGTCTCCCCACGGCGCCATGGTGAGATTGTCCGCGTTCCGCAGCAGTGAATCCTCTCCGGCCTCGGCTATCAGGGTCAGTTGCCCCGGCTGCTGTTTTTCGCCGTCCGCCCCCTCGACCGGGCTCGGCTGATACAGGAATACCTGGCCGAGGCGCTGCCGCCCGCCGATCGTGCAGGTGAACGCGAACGCGTCGCCGGCGTTGCACAGACCTTCGCCGCGCGCAAATGTGGCGGCACCGGCGGCCGCGCCGCGCAAGCGCAGATCGTTCTCGACCGGGTCGACGTCGTCGAGATCGATCCACTGCGTGGCCAGCGACTCGCCGACGCCGATGGTGGGTTTGCCCGCCCAATTGTGCAGCTGCTGCGCCGGCCGGCCGGCGATAGCGAGCGCCTGCAGCCGGCCACCTTCCCGGAGCCGTCCCGGGATGTCGGGGATATAACGGTAAAACAGGCTGAAATGGCGGTCTTCGGTCATGTAGACGATGCCGCTCGGCTCATGAACCGCGCAGGCCTCATGCTCGAAGCGGCCCATTGCTTTGATGGGCACCGGCTCGGCGAGGCCGGTCGCGCTTGCGGGAACCTCGAAGACGTAGCCGTGCTTTTCGTCGCGGGTGATCAGCCGGCCGCGTGAGAAGCTCTTGCCGGGGCTCTCGAAACACTCTTCGCAGGACAGCCAGCTGCCCCAGGGCGTGGGGCCACCAGCACAGTTCATTTCCGTGCCGGCGAGGCTGAGATGCTGACGCTCGGTACGGCCTGTCTCCGGGTTATAGACAGTGGTCGTCGTGCCGCCCGCGCCGGGCGATTTGCCGCCGCCGTGGTCGTAGACGTGCTCTCTGACGCGCTCGGGCAGTGCCTCGAAGTCGGTGCCGAAGGCACTGTACTCCGGGAACGCCGGCGCCATTTCATGGTTGCAGACCAGGACGATCCGGCCGTCTTTGCCGGGGAAGGCCGCCATGCCGTCGTGAGCGGGCGGCACCTTGAGACCATCGTCCATCGTGTCGCCGGACTTCGAGACAATCCGGTAGCTGAATCCGTCAGGCAGATCCAGCCGTTTATCGGGGTCCGCACGAAGGGGCCCGATACCGCTAGCGTCGGCATGGGCCACTCGCACGAGCCGTGGACCGGCTGCCGCCGCGGCGAGGCACTTCAGGAACCGGCGTCGATCGATCATGCTCTGGACCCAACTGGAGGAGGCAGGGGAGGATAACAAGACACTGTTACAGTATGCGAGTGCGGTGCGGATCTGCAGTACTACCCACGCACCGTTGTGCAATAATCGCCGCCATGCAAAGACGGACCAAGATTGTGGCGACGCTGGGACCGGCGACCGACCACAAGAAGACGCTGCTGAAAATGATCGATGCCGGGCTCGACGTCGCGCGCATCAACTTCTCGCACGGTGATGCCGCGGAGCATCGCCGCCGCGCCCGCGATCTTCGTGAAGCGGCACAGAAATGCCAGCACGATGTCGGCCTGCTCGGGGATCTTCAGGGGCCGAAGATCCGCGTGCAGCGTTTCAAGGAGCGGGCGGTCGAACTGCAGGACGGGGCATCGTTCTTCCTCGACAGCTCGCTCGGCCTGGAGGATGGAACCGAGGAAGGCGTCGGGGTTGCCCTCCAGACACTCCACGAGGACGTCGATCCGGGCGACAACCTGCTGCTCAACGACGGCATGATTTCGCTGCAGGTCGACCGCATCGAGGGCACGCGCGTCCATACGACCGTCCTCAACGGCGGTATCCTGTCCAATCACAAAGGCATCAACAAGAAGGGCGGCGGCCTCTCGGCGCCGGCGCTCACGGAAAAGGATCGGGAAAACATCAGGCTTGCCGCCGAGCTCGAAATGGACTTTCTCGCGGTCTCGTTCGTTCGCGATGGCGACGACGTCAGGGAAGCGCGCCGCCTGTTCGAAGAGGCCGGCGGCAAAGGCCTCATCGTCGCGAAGGTCGAGCGCGTTGAGGCGATCGACGAGCTCGATTCGATTATCGAGGCCGCCGATATCATCATGGTTGCCCGCGGCGACCTGGGTGTCGAGATGGGCTATGCCGAGCTGACCGGCATCCAGAAGAAGATCATTCGCAAGACCCGCAAGGCCAGCAAGATCGTCATCACGGCGACGCAGATGATGGAGTCGATGATCCAGAATCCGATTCCGACGCGAGCGGAAGTCTCCGACGTGTCGAATGCCGTCATGGACGGCACGGATGCGGTCATGTTGTCGGGTGAGACGGCGGTCGGCCGCTACCCCGTGAAGGCGATCCGCGCTATGGCCGAGGTCTGCAAGGGCGCGGAGAAGTTCCCATTGCCCGAGGGCCTGACGCGTCACCGGATCGGCGACTACTTCGAGCGCGTCGATGAGGCGATCGCCATGGCCGTCATGTACACGGCGAACCACCTCGAGGTAACGGCCATCATCGCGCTGACCGAGTCGGGTTCCACGGCGCGCTGGATGTCGCGTATCCGGTCCGACATCCCGATCTATGCGCTGACGCCGCACGCGAGAACCAGCCGCCGTGTCACCCTTTACCGTGGCGTCTACCCGGTGCCGTTTCGGGCCGAGCATACCGAAAGCAGCCCGTACCGCGACGTATTCGATACGCTGCTGTCGCGAAAGCTCGCGAAGGTCGGAGACTATGTCATCGTGACCAAGGGCGACGTGGAAGGCGTATCGGGCGGCACGAATGCGATGACGATCGTGCAGGTCACCGAGGCGGGCTAGACGCGTGCGGCGCTGGATGATTCGGACAGGAGCGGCCGCGCTCGTAGTGCTCTTGGCAGCCGCGCTCGCGCTCTGGTTGACGTTTCGGGCCAGCTTGCCGCAGCTGGACGGTGAACTGGCGGCGCCAGGGCTCGGCCACACAGCGACCATCCAGCGCGATAATGCCGGCATTCCCACCATCACGGCAGAGACGCGTGCCGACCTTGCGTATGCGACAGGGTTTGCCCATGGCCAGGACCGATTCTTCCAGATGGACCTGATCCGGCGGCAGGCGGCTGGGGAATTGTCGGAACTATTCGGAGAGATCGCGGTGAGCACCGACAAGCGCTACCGCTTTCACCGTTTCCGGGAGCGCGCCCGCGCCGTCCTGGCGGCGTCTTCCGCGGCGGACGTTGCGATCCTCGAGAAGTACGCGGCCGGCGTGAATGCCGGCCTCGCAAGCCTGGGCGCGCGCCCGTTCGAACACATCGTGCTCGGCGCGGAGCCCGAACCCTGGCGTGCGGAGGACACGGTGCTCGTTGTCTACGCGATGTTCATGCAGCTTAATGACGGCCGCGCCAGCAAGGACATACGCCGTGGCTTCGCACACCGCGTGCTTCCCGCAGAGGTATTCGACTGGCTGTATCCGCAAGGATCGCGCTGGGACGCCCCCATCATGGGACAGCCGAGAACGCCACCGGCGGCGCCGCCCCCGAGCGTTTATTCCGTGCGCGAAGTCACCGAAATGCCGCCGGCCGCGGGCGAAGTCGGAAAACCGTACCTGAACGGCAGTAACAACTGGGTCGTCGGCGGCGCGTTGACCGGCAACGGGCGGGCGCTGATGTCGAACGACATGCATCTCGGACACAAGGTTCCGAACATCTGGTACCAGGCGAGGCTGGTTGTCGCGGGCGAAGAACCGCGAGACGTAACCGGAGTTTCGCTGCCGGGTACGCCGTTCATAACGGCCGGCAGCAACGGCAACATCGCCTGGGGCTATACGAACAGTTACGGCGACTGGGCTGACGCGGTATTGCTGCGTCCGGGCGCGACCCCCGACAGCTACCGGACGCCGCAGGGAGATCGAAAGATCGAGGTTCGGCGCGAAATAATCGAGGTAAAGGATGCGGACCCCGTCGTTTACGAGATCCGCGAGACCATCTGGGGCCCGGTCGACGATCTGATCGAGTATCCGGAGGGTGATATCGCAGTGAGCTGGACCGCACACAGTCCGGTGGCCGTGAACCTGAATGTCGTCGCGCTGGAAACGGCGCGCGACGTGGAAGAGGCGCTCGGGATAGCGGCCACGATGGGCATTCCCCCCCAGAACTTCGTGGTGGGCGACAGCGGCGGCGACATCGGCTGGACGATCGCCGGCCAGATTCCGGTGAGAAACGGTTTCGAGGCCATGGTTCCGGCCGACTGGAGCCGGGAGGCGGGTTGGCTCGGCTGGCTGCATCCCGCGGACTATCCGCGCGTCATCAATCCGGCGAGCGGACGCATCTGGACCGCCAACGCGCGCGTCGCCGATGCACAGGCGCTGGAGATCATCGGGGACGGCGGCTACGATCTCGGCGCCCGCGCCCGCCAGATACGGGACTCGCTGCTCGCGTCGGATGAATTCTCTCCCGTCGATATGCTGGCGATTCAATACGATGATCGCGCAATCTTCCTGTCCCGCTGGCGTGACGTCATACTCGACGTACTCACGGATGACCGCGTCGCCGGCAATCCGGAACTCGTCGAGTACCGTCAGCTGGTCCGTGACTGGATACCGCGGGCGATACCGGAATCCGTGGGCTACCGGCTGGTGCGCGCGTTCCGGCTCGAGGTGCAGTCGCAGGTCTTCCACGCGCTCATGGCGCCGGTACGTGCCGCAAACGGCGGCGAGGTAGAGCCGCTTCTGAGCAACCAGTTCGAAGGCGTACTGTGGCAACTCCTGTCCGAACGGCCGAAGCACCTGCTGCCGGGTGCCTACGCGTCCTGGGACGAGCTGTTGCTCGACGCGATCGACACCAATATCGCGTGGTTCGCGGAGCAATACGAAGGCGGCCTCGCCGAGCGCAGCTGGGGCGAGATCAATACGGCATCGATCCGCCACCCCCTGAGCCGGGCATTGCCGGTGCTCTCGCCGTGGCTGGACATGCCTGAGGAGCCCCTCAACGGCGACGTCGACCTGCCGAAGGCGCAGGGCCCGTCGTTCGGCGCATCGCAGCGTTTCTCGGTGTCGCCCGGCGATGAGGCAAATGGCCTGATGCACATGCCCACGGGGCAGAGCGGCCATCCCTTGTCGGCGTTCTATCGCAGGGGACATGACGAATGGGTGCACGGGCGGCCGAGCCCGTTCCTGCCGGGCGAGCCGCGGCACGAGCTCACGCTGATTCCGACCGAGTGACATAAGCCGGGGCGATCTGCCCGGCTCCTGACCTCGCGCCCCTCAAGAGGTAAAATGATTTCTGCACGCCAGGAAACACCGGGACCGACATGACAGACACTCGCTTCACAGGAACCAGTACCTACGTTGCCACCGACGACCTCATGATGGCCGTCAATGCGGCGGTCACGCTCGAACGGCCGATCCTGATCAAAGGCGAGCCCGGCACGGGCAAGACCCAGCTTGCCGTGGAAGTGGCGAATGCGCTCGACAAGCCACTGTTCGAATGGCACATCAAGTCGACGACCAAGGCGCAGCAGGGTCTTTACGAATATGATGCAGTGGCGAGGCTCAGGGATTCACAGCTGGGTGACGATCGTGTACACGATATCGCCAACTACATCCAGAAGGGAAAGATCTGGGAGGCATTCGCCTCGGACGAACAACCGGTATTGTTGATCGACGAGATTGACAAGGCCGATATCGAGTTTCCGAATGACCTGTTGCGGGAACTCGACCGCATGGAGTTCTATGTCTATGAGACGAAGCAGCTGGTCGAGGCGAAGCATCGGCCGATCATCGTCATAACGAGCAACAACGAAAAAGAACTCCCCGATGCTTTTCTGCGCCGCTGCTTCTTTCACTACATCAAGTTTCCGGACAAGGACACGATGGGGAAGATCGTCGACGTGCACTATCCGGACCTGAAAAGGAACCTGCTCAACGAGGCGCTTAACGCGTTCTTCAAAGTACGCGACGTGCCCGGGTTGAAGAAGAAACCGTCGACGTCCGAGCTGCTCGACTGGATTAAATTGCTGCTGGCTGAAGACATCCCGCCGGAAGCTTTGCGCAGCGACGACAAACGCAAGGCAATTCCGCCGCTGTACGGGGCACTGCTCAAGAACGAGCAGGACGTGCATCTTTTCGAACGCCTCGTATTCCTGGATCGCGGGGCGGGGCAGCAGTAACACCGATGCTTATTCCGTTCTTCTACATGCTTCGCGAAGGCGGCATGAACACGTCGATCACGGAACTCCTGACCCTGCTCGAAGCGATGAAGCGCGGGATTGCCGGCACCAGCGTCGATGACTTCTACTATCTTTCGCGTGCGGCGCTGGTCAAGGATGAATCGCAGCTCGATCGTTTCGATCGCATATTCGCCGCCTATTTCAAAGGCGTCGAGGACAGCCTGGGAGACCTGTTCGAAGAGCTTCCGGAAGACTGGCTCAGGAAACAGGCGGAGTTGCTGCTGTCGGAAGAAGAACGCTCCATGATCGAGTCGCTCGGCGGCTTTGACGAGCTGATGAAAGCCCTGCGTGAACGACTGGAGGAGCAGGACGATCGCCACGAAGGCGGCAGCAAGTGGATCGGTACAGCGGGCACATCGCCGTTCGGTGCTTACGGCTACAACCCCGAGGGCGTGCGGACCGGTCAGCACGGTTCGCGGCATCGCAGCGCCGTGAAGGTGTGGGATCGGCGCGAGTATCGCAATCTCGACGATTCGGTCGAGCTCGGGACGCGCAACATAAAGGTGGCATTACGAAGGCTGAGAAAGTTCGCCCGGGAGGGCGCGGCGGACCAGCTCGATCTCGAAGACACGATTGACAAAACGGCGCGCAACGCCGGGCTGCTCGACATTCGGATGGTCCCGGAGCGGCACAATGCCGTCAAGGTATTGCTGTGCCTCGATATCGGCGGTTCGATGGACGACCATGTGCGCGTTTGCGAAGAATTGTTCTCGGCGGCCAGCAGCGAGTTCAAGCATCTCGAGTATTTCTACTTTCACAACTTTATCTACGAATCGCTTTGGAAGGACAATCGCAGGCGCCACTCTGAGCGGATTCCGACACTCGACATAGCACACAAATACGGTGCGGACTACAAGCTGGTCTTTGTCGGAGACGCGACGATGAGCCCGTATGAGATCGTCTACGCGGGTGGCAGCGTCGAGCACTGGAATGAAGAGCCGGGCGCGGTGTGGATCAGGCGCCTGCTGAACACCTATCAAAAAGCTATCTGGCTGAATCCCGAACCCCGCGAACGTTGGGACTTCACACCGTCAATCAAGCTTACGCGCGAGATCATGGAGGATCGCATGTTCCCGCTCACGGTCGCGGGCCTCGACGCGGGCATCAAGGCTTTGCACTAGGACCGGCCCCGAGCGCTTCGAGGTCGGCGAGCACTTTGGCCGCGTGCTCGTCCGGGTCGACCTTTGCATAATGCCGCGCGATATTCCCGTCGGGGTCGACGATAAACGTCTGCCGCTTTGCAACGGTCCACCCCATCATCTTCGTCTTGACGCCGTAGGCGTCCGCCGTCGTGCCCTCGGAATCTGCCAGCAACGGGAACGGCAGGCCGTGGTTTTCGGAGAATTTCTTGTGCGACTCGACGTCGTCCAGGCTCACACCGAGAATCTGTGCGTTGAGCTTGCGGAACGCGAAGATGTTGTCGCGAAACTCGCAAGCCTGGGTCGTACAGCCCGGCGTCTCGTCCTTCGGGTAGAAGTACAGGACGACCCACTGATCCCTGTAATCCTCGAGCGAGTGCAGCTGCCCGTCCTGATCCGGTAATTCGAATTCGGGCGCAGGAGCGCCAATCTCGACGCCGCCATCGGCGAGGACCGGCGAACCGGGCAGCAGGGCGAAAGCGAGGTACAAAATTCCGGGCGCAAAGCTTTTCATGAATGAGTCCGAGTCGTTGGATTTGCCCAATCCACTATGATACGACTCACAGAACCGCGCGCAAAGTGTCGAGGCTCCCGGCAATCGGAAGGTCAGAATGGAAACACCGACGAATCGGAAGAAAACCGCGCTAGTGTTGCCCGGCGGCGGGGCACGGGGCGCGTTCCAGGTCGGCGTCCTGAAAGCGGCCGCGGAACTCGTGCCGCGCGGCACCGTCAACCCGTTCGGAATTATCAGTGGCACTTCCGCCGGCGCGATCAATTCCGTGGTGCTGGCGGCCAAGGCGCGCCGGTTTCGAGTAGCGATAGCCGAGCTCGAGCACGTCTGGGGCAATTTCAGGTGCCACCACGTCTATCGGACCGACAACCTGGCGATGCTGAAAAGCAGTATGCAGTGGCTCGGTGCGCTGGTGACCGGTGGCACGCTCGTGCGCATGCCGAAGTCCCTGCTCGACAATTCGCCATTGCGCGCGCTCCTGAGCAGCAACGTCCGGTTTCCGCGGATCGAGCACGGCATCGATCAGGGCTGGCTGGATGCCGTCAGCGTGACCGCTGCAGGCTACAGCTCGGCGAAATCCACGGCGTTTTTCGAGGCCTCGGAAGGCCACGCAGCGTGGTCCCGCACGCGCCGCTCGGGTGTCCGCAGCAGACTCAATCTCGATCATCTCATGGCGAGTATCGCCGTGCCCATGATATTCCCCCCGGTCCGGGTCGGCGACGAGTACTTTGGAGACGGAGCGATGCGGCAGGCAACACCGCTGAGCCCGGCGGTGCATCTCGGCGCCGATCGAATTCTCGTCGTGGGCGTGCGCAATGAGCTTGCCGATGGGTCGGCCGATCCCGGGACGCCGCCGGCGTATCCCAGTTTTGCCGAGATCGCCGGCTATACACTCGACACCCTGTTCATGGACGGCCTGTATTCCGATCTCGAACGGCTCAGCCGCATCAATCAACTCCTCGACACGGTACCTGCCGATCACCGCGGTCCCAAGCTGTCGCGTATGCGGCCTATCGACACGATGGTCATCGTGCCGAGCGAGGACCTCCGCGTACTGGCGCACCGGCATCGCGAGGCCTTACCCGTTGCGCTTCGCACGCTGCTGTGGGGAATAAGCGGGCGCGGCCGGGGAGAAGGCCGGCTGCTCAGTTACCTGATGTTCGAACAGGCCTATACGCGGGAGCTGATCGAGCTCGGCTACCGGGACGCGATGCGCGTCCGCGATCAGTTGCGGGACTTCATCGCAGGCAAAGAAGTGCCGCGCCTGTTTGCGCCGCACTGGGTGGAGGAAGATCTCGACATCCTGCATCGCTGAGCGGCAATCCGGGGTTGCCCGCGACGTCAGAGCAACAGGGCGGCCCCCAGGCCGAGAAACGTCATGTAGCCGACGACGTCGGTTACCGTGGTCAGGACGACTCCGCCGGCGATTGCCGGATCAATCTGCATCTTCTTCAGCAGCAGCGGAATACCGAAGCCGGACAGAGCGGCCATAAACAGGTTGATGATCATCGCCGCGGCGATGACTCCACCGATGCGCCAGTCACTGAACCAAAGGTATGTAAACGTGCCGACGACGATCGACCAGCCGACACCGTTCAGCAGGCCCACAGCAAGTTCTTTCCTGAGGATTCGAGCGGCGTTGGTCTTGTCCACCTGGCCGAGCGCCATCGCCCGCGTGATGATAACCAGCGACTGCGTTCCCGCAACGCCGCCCATGCTGGGCACGACGGGCATCAGTACCGCGAGCAGGACGATCTTGTCGATCGTGGATTGAAACAGATCGACCACCGATGCGGCGAGAAACGCCGTGCCCAGGTTGATACCCAGCCAGAGAGCACGCCGCCTGGCGCTCTTGAAGACCGGTGCAAACATGTCGTCTTCTTCGTCGAGGCCCGCGGCGCTCATCAGCGAGTGCTCGGCTTCCTCGCGGATAACGTCGACGACGTCGTCGACGGTGATTCGGCCGACAACGCGATAATCATCATCGACGACCGGGGCGGAGAGTAGATCGCGGTTTTCGAACTCCCAAACGACTTGCTTTGACGGCGTGTGTGCAGGTATCGGCAGAACGTCAGTCGACATGATGCTGGAGACCAGAGTGTCCGGATCATGAGTCAGCAAACGCGACAGAAACAGCGATCCGACGTACTCGTTGTCGCGATTGACGACGAACATCAGGTCGGTGCCATCGGGCATTTCGCCGACCGCGCGCAGGTAGCGCGTGACGACCTCGAGCGTGACATCTGGACGGACCGTCACGATGTCGATGTTCATCAGGCCGCCGGCGCAATCCTCGTCGTAAGCGAGGACCTGTTGCAGGCGATCATGGTCCGCCTTGTCGAGCGACTGGAGCACCTGCCGCGTTACGACTTCCGGAAGGTCCGCGAGCAGGTCCGCGAGATCGTCGAAATCCATGCCCGCGGTTGCGGCGATGAGCTCGTCGGTCTGCATGCCTTCGATCAGGCCGTCGCGGACCTCATCGCTCAGTTCGACGAGAACGTCACCCTCGTCATCGGCCGCAACCATTTCCCACAGCAGGGCGCGTTCCTGCAGGGGGAGGGATTCGAGGAGCCGCGCGATTTCCGCAGGACGCAGGCTGTGCACCATGAGCCGCGCAGAGCGCATGCGGCCACTGTCGAGCCTCTCGCGCAGCAGCTGCAGGTTGCCCTGGGTTTGCTCTCTCGCTTCCATGGATCCTGCCCCGACTCGAATAGGGGCCCCGACACGGGGCCACAGTCGGCAGGAGTTTAACCGAAAATAGCCAGGGAACTCCGCACGGCTTCATCTCCGGTGCATTCCCGGAGCTTACAGTTCCTTGTGGCGAGTGCTGACGGGATCGTGAAATTCTCGCAGGGAGCGCGCGAGCTTTTCCGCCATGTAAACGGAGCGGTGCTGGCCGCCCGTGCAGCCGATCGCGACCGTGAGAAAACTCCGGTTGGAAGACCGGTATTGAGGAATCCAGCGCTCGAGAAAGGCCAGGATATCGGCATGCATCGCTGCCACCGATTCTTGAGCATCGAGGAATTCGATGACCTGATCGTCCAGCCCTGTCAGTTGCCGCAAATTCAAATCCCAGTAGGGATTCGGGAGACACCTCAGGTCGAAAACGAAGTCGGCGTCCGCCGGAATGCCGTGCTTGTAGCCGAAGGACTCGATCAGCACCGACAGCGATGCGGGCGCACGCTGGTCCACGCGGTCGCGAATGATGTCGGCGAGTTCGTACACGCTGGTCCGGGAGGTGTCGATGATGAGATCCGCCGAATTGATGACCTCGCTCAGAATCTCACGCTCCGTGTTGATTGCGGCGCGCAATTCTGCGCCGTGTTCGGCAAGCGGATGCCGCCGGCGCGTCTCGCTGTAACGCTTGAGCAGGACTGTATCTTCGGCAAGGACGAACAGCACGTCCGTCTGAATGTTGTGTTGCCGGAATTCCTCGATAAGGCGCGGCAGGGATTCGAGGTCCGCGCGGCGATTGCGCGCGTCTATGCCGACGGCGATTCCACGGGCGACTTCGCCGGGCCGGGAAGAGACTTCCTCGACAACCGACCTGAGCAGGCGCGCCGGCAAATTGTCGATGCAGTAATAGCCCAGGTCCTCGAGCACGTGCAGCGCAACGGTCTTCCCGGAGCCGGACAGGCCACTTACGATGATCAGGCGCGTGCTGTCGGACATTTTCGGAACCGTTCCGGCCGGCGGGCTTTCAGTTGCCGTGGGCCGTCTTTGGCTGAATGGGGGCGGCGGCATCGCTGCCGCCTATCAGTGCCTTGTAAAGAGCGCTGCTCGACGTCGCTTCGCGAAGCCTGCGTCGCAGGCCGGCGTCGCTGAGCCGGTCCGTGATCATGGCGATATCGGCGTGGTGGCTGTCGGTTACTTCCTTGGGCACCATCAGCCCGAAGACGAGGTCGACCGGTTCGCCATCCGAGGCGTCGAAGTCTATCGGCTCCGACAGTTTGATCATTGCAGCAATACAGCGGTCGATGCCCTCGACGCGGCACCGCGGGAAGGCAATGCCGGCATCCAGGCTCGTGCAGCCGAGCCGCTCGCGTTCGATGAGACTTCCGAAAACATCGTCGACGGCGATATCGGGTTGCGACCGAACCAGCAGTTCACTCAGGATTTCCAGGCAGTGCTTCTTGCTGCGCGCCTGAGCGTTGCAGAGTACAGCGTCCGGATTGATGATTTCTTCCAGCAACATGGCTTTTCTTGTTGTTCTTGCAAAGTATGCCGTGCCGCCGGGGCGGCGCGGCTGATTCTCAAAATCGCCTCTTATGGGCGTCTCTGGCGTGGTGGTTGGCCAGCTTCTCCTTGTGCTTCCTCACTCGCCGGTCCAGCTTGTCTACGAGGCCATCGATCGCGGCATACATGTCTTCTTCCGTGTTGTCGGCGTAAATCGTTCCACCATTCACGTTGACCTTGGCTTCCGCCTTATGCCGCAGTTTTTCCACCGTAAGAATACAGTGCACGTCTGAAACCATATCGAAGTGGCGTTCGAGGCGCTCGATCTTGGATTCTACGTAACCTCTCATGGCTTCGGTAACTTCGACGTGGTGGCCCGAGACATTCAATTGCATAGTCTTCTCCTGCTTGTTATTACGAACCCACTTCCTTGTGCGTTTATCGCGCCGGTCGCTGGCGACGCTCACT
>CBDUCE010000044.1:0-16983 GCA_965365575.1 uncultured Gammaproteobacteria bacterium | reverse complement strand
GTGCTGCCGTGGTGGGTGTCGCCCGCCTCGAGCACGCGTTCGTGGGTGTTGAGGCCCGGATACAGGGGCAGTAACGCGGGGTGGATGTTCAGGATCCGGCCAGCGTAATGCTGCACGAACCACGGGCTCAGGATGCGCATGAAGCCCGCGAGCACGAGCAAATCGGGTTCCCACCGGGCGAGGGCCGCGGCCACTGCCTGGTCGAACTGTTCGCGTGTCGCGTACCGGTCGTGTTCGATGCAGAGTGTCTCGATACCCGCGCTGCGAGCCCGCTTGAGCCCGTAGGCATCAGGACGGTTCGAGAATACGCCGCACAGCTCGATCGACATGGAGCCCTGTGCGACACGATCGATGAAAGACTGCAGGTTCGTGCCGGATCCCGAAATCAGGATCGCCGTCTTGCGCTGTCCCGATCTCAAAGGAACTGTACCGGCGCGGAACCCTCTGCGATGCGGCCGATCTCCCAGGCCGATTCGCCGGCTTCTGCGAGCAGGCTGATGGCCCGGTCTGCGTCTGCAGCGTCGACCACGACGATCATGCCGACGCCGCAGTTGAACGTGCGCCGCATTTCATCCGCCGTTATGTTGCCGGCCTCGGCCAGCCAGTCAAAAACGGGGCCCTGCGTCCACGACGCCGTATCGATCTCGGCGTGCACGGCGTCGTCGAGGATGCGCGGCAGGTTCTCGGTGATACCGCCGCCCGTGATGTGCGCAAGCCCCTTCACCGTCACCGTGCTCATGAGCTGCAGCACCGGTCTGACGTAGATGCGGGTAGGGGTTAGCAGACGCTCGCTCGCGCGCACACCGTCGATATTGGAGTCGCCGGCAAGCGCGAGCACCTTGCGGACGAGGGAATAGCCGTTCGAGTGCGGGCCGCTGGATGCGATACCGATCAGAGTATCGCCCGCAGCGATGTTTCTGCCGTCGATGATCGCCTCCCGTTCCACGGCGCCGACGCAGAATCCCGCGAGATCGTAGTCGCCGTCGGCATACATGTCCGGCATTTCCGCAGTTTCTCCGCCAATCAGGGCGGCGCCCGCCTGGCTGCAGCCCGCGGCGATGCCATTGACGACGTCGGTTGCAAGCTCCACGTCGAGTCTGCCGCAGGCGAAATAATCGAGGAAAAACAAAGGCTCCGCGCCCTGGACCAGTACGTCGTTGACACACATGGCAACGAGGTCGATGCCGATCGTATCGTGACGTCCGAGCTGCTGGGCGAGTTTGAGTTTCGTCCCCACGCCGTCGGTTCCCGAGACGAGCACGGGTTCCCGGTAACGCCCGGGCGCCAGCGCGAACAGGCCGCCGAAACCACCGATGCCCGACATGACCTCCGCGCGGCGGGTCGCCGCTACGATGGGCTTGATCCGCTCGACGAGCGCGTTTCCGGCGTCGATGTCGACACCGGCATCCCTGTAGGTAAGATTCTTGTTGGCCATCGATAAGTGGCAATTTCTGAGAGAGCGATATAATAGTCGCTGGGCACCCACGGGGAAACCACCCTTGCTGACACACCCTGATATGCGTTTACCGGCAGCGATTGGCCGGCTGATCGGCTGCGTTGCGCTGATTCTTGTCATCGTTGCGCCGCCCGGAGTCGCCGCTGCCGTCGAAATGACGTCGCTTTATACCGCGGAAGTGCCGCTCGACCCGCAGCAGAGTGATCCGCGTTCGGCGGCCTATCGCGATGCGCTGGCCGTGGTCTTGTTGCGCGTGTCCGGGTCCGGCGTCGGCGACGATCCGGAGATGATCGATCTGCTGTTCCCGAACCCCGCGTCTTACGTCGTGCAGTTCCGGCCAGGCGAGACCGATACGCTGTGGGTAACGTTCGACGGCACCGCCGTCGAGGAAGTACTCCGGCGCAACGGCCAGGCGGTCTGGAGCAGCGAGCGGCCGCTGACCCTGATATGGCTTGCCGTGGACTGGGGGCAGGGCGAGCGGGAAATCATTGGCGCGGACGATCCCGAGCGCAGCGTCGACGAGTCGCGTACGATCGACAGAAACCGGCTCCTGCGCCAGCGCGTACTGGACGTCGCGGAGCGTCGCGGCCTGCCGGTTGCCTTTCCGCTGCTCGACACCGAGGACCTGGCGAGGGTGACCTTCCCGGATATCTGGGGAGGATTTGACGAGCTCGTTCTCGACGCGTCGCTGCGCTACGAAACGAACTCTGTACTGATCGGCCGGGTTCGGCCCGACTCGGGGCAGCGCAACCGCTGGACCTACCATTTCGCCGGCGAAGAACGCGCCTGGACGGGTGAACCCGAGCTCGTGCTTAACCTCCTCGCAGACATGCTCGCGGACGAGTTCGCGATCGGTGGCGACGCGACGCTGCAAAGCGTCGAGCTGGGTGTCGCGGGAATCAACACGGTGGATGCCTATGGCAGTGTGCAGCGCATATTGTCCGGCCTCAGCGTCGTCGAGAGTTTCGCGATCAGATCCGTGGAGGGCGATCGGGTTCTTTACCGGGTCGATACGCACGGCGGCGCCGAGAGGCTTGCGCGCGCGCTGCTCCTGAGCGGGTTGATCGAGCAAAACGGCGTCGATCGGACGCCAATTTCGGGGGATGTACCGGCTGCAACGCTGGAATTCTTCTACAGTCCCTGAGTCGCCTTGCTGATGTATCTGGGCTGGATTCCAAACGCAATATCGCTGCTGCGCATAGCGCTCATCGTGCCGATCCTCATGCTGATCTTGCGCGGTCACTATGCGTGGGCGCTGGCGCTGTTCTTTTTCGCGGGGTTTTCCGACGGTCTCGACGGCTACCTGGCGACGCGATTCAAGTGGCAGACCCGGCTCGGGGGACTGCTCGACCCGGTCGCAGACAAGCTGCTGGTTGCCGGCCTGTTCATCACGCTTGCGTGGGTGCAGGAGATCCCGGCCTGGCTTGCGGCGGTCGTGATAGTGCGCGATGTCGTCATTTTCGGCGGGGCCGTCGCCTATAATTTCCTCATCGAGCCGGTGCAGGGCGAGCCATCGCGGATCAGCAAGCTCAATACGGCGCTCGAGTTGATGTTCCTGTTCTTCGTTTTGAGCAATGCCGGGTTCGGATGGCCCCCGGAGATCACACAGACCTTGCTCGGGGCGTCGATCCTGGTGACCGTGGTTATCAGCGGTGCGGACTATGTATGGTCGTGGTCGCGCCGCGCGCGTGCCGGAGGAAAGCATGAAGACTGACCTGCGTATCAACTGGCTGATCGCGATCGTCGTGACCGGCTGGCTCGTGTACCTGCTGGCGCCGATCCTGACGCCGTTCGTCGCGGCGGCGCTGCTCGCGTATGTCGGTGATCCGCTGGCCGATCGCCTGCAGAAGCTGAAGCTGCCGCGCACGCTCGCCGTCGTCGCTGTATTCCTGCTGACTTTCCTGTCGCTCGGGTTGTTGATCCTGTTGATCGTGCCCCTCATTCGTAACCAGGTCGGAGCCCTGTTGAGCGCGCTGCCCGCGATTGGCGCCCAGGTGGAAGAGGTCTGGCTGCCGTGGGCCGTGGATACCTTCGGCATCGAAGTGGGCGACGACGTCGGTATCGGGCCGTTCCTCGCGCGCTACAGCGAAATGGCCGGGAGCTGGGGCGGCAAGGTGCTGCGGGGGGTTGCCGAGTCGGGCGGTGCACTCGCCACGGCGGTCATCAGCCTGTTTCTCGTGCCGATCCTGACGTTCTACATGTTGCGCGACTGGGACCTGATCGTCGCCCGCATCGGCGCACTGGTGCCGGTGAGCCAGCGGGGCACGATATTCGGCCTGGTCCGTGATGCCGATGACATGCTCGGCGCCTTTCTGCGTGGGCAGATACTCGTCATGATGGCGCTGGCCGTCATCTACTCCGCCGGGCTCAGCCTCGTCGGGCTGAAATTCGCGGTGGCGATCGGCGTCGTATCGGGGCTGGTTAGCTTCGTTCCGTATCTCGGGCTCGTGTTCGGCATGCTGCTCGCATCGTTGACCGTCGTGCTGGAACCCGATCCGCTGTGGCGCCTCGTCGGCGTATTCGCCACGTTCACGATTGCGCAACTCATTGAAGGGTCGATCCTGACGCCGAAGCTGGTCGGCGACCGCATCGGCCTGCATCCCGTTCTGGTGATTTTCGCCGTCGCGGCGGGCGGCCAGCTGTTCGGTTTCTTCGGCATCCTGCTGGCGTTGCCGGCCGCCGCGGTACTGTCGGTCGTCGTTCGCTACGCGTATACGACGTACCTCGAGGAGCACCCGGAAGAAGCCGAAGAACTGCGCGAGGCGGCGGCCGAGGCGGGCCATCCCGAAGCTGTTGAAGGGGACTCGACTTGAGCCAGCTCGCGCTGCCGTTACGGCTTGCCGATTACGCGATATTCGAAACGTTTCTCGCTACCGGCAACGAAGCCGTCGTCGACTACCTGCGGTCACTGACCAGTGCGGCATCGGGCCAGGGAGCGTGGATCTGGGGCGCACCGGCGACTGGCAAGTCACACCTGCTGCAGGCAACCTGCGAGTGTTTCGGCGATCGCGCCGCGTACCTGCCGCTGGCGGACCTCGCGGCAGCGGGGCCCGGAATGCTCGAGGGGCTCGATTCTCGGCAACTCGTGTGTATCGATGATGTCGACCGCGTGGCGGGCAGCGAATCCTGGGAGCGAGGGCTGTTCATCCTTTGCAATGGCGTTATCGATGCCGGGCATCACCTGGTCGTGAGTGCCGCGGCCGCGCCGCGCGAGAGTGGCATCGTGCTTGCGGATCTTCGCAGCCGCCTGCAGCGGCTGGCGACCTTCCACATGCGGGGGCTCGACGAAGCGTCCCGCATGGAAGCGCTGCAGCTGCGCGCCAGCCATCGCGGTCTCGAGTTGCCTGCCGATACGGCCCGCTTCCTGATGGCCCGCAGCAGGCGGGACATGCGCAGCCTTTACGAACTGCTCGACAAGCTCGATCTGGAGGCGCTGCGTGCCCAGCGAAGGTTGACGATCCCGTTCGTCAGGGACGTACTGCAGGCAGGCTGAACGGTCCGGCTGCGGGCTCAGTCGCCCAGCCGCTTCGCAATCTCCGCAACGCGCTTGCCGAGCGCCCGCGCCAGCGTCTTCTCGTCGTCGGAGAGGCTGTCGGAATCCCGGTTCCACGACACGTGCGATGCGCCATAAGGCGTGCCACCGGTCGTCGTCTTCGAGAGTGCTTTTTCGGCGTACGGCACGCCGACAAAGATCATGCCGTGATGCAGCAATGGCATGGCCATGCTCAGCAGCGTGGTTTCCTGGCCGCCGTGCAGCGAGGATGTCGAGGTAAACACGCCGGCGGGTTTGCCGATCAGTGTGCCCGACAGCCACTCCGCAATGGTGTTGTCGAAGAAGAACTTCAGCGACGCGGTCATGTTGCCGAAGTGGGTCGGGCTGCCGAGCAGCAGGCCCGCGCATTCCTCGAGGTCGGACCGTTCGACATAAGGCGGGCCGGATTCGGGTACGGCTGCCTCACGGGTTTCGACCGTACTGGAAACGGCGGGCACCGTACGCAACCGGGCGGCCATGCCGGGCACCGAATCGACCCCATGGCGTCCCTCGCGAGCCAGCGCCTCTGTCATGCCCTTACCCGAGTCGAACAGTACGAGGACATCGCTCATGACGGCAGGATCTGCGCGACGCTTTCGGGTGGGCGGCCGATGACCGCGACGCCGGAATCGTCGTCGATGACGATCGGGCGCTGCATTACCCTCGGGTGGCGTGCCAGCCAGGCGGCGAGCGACGCATCGTCGTCGATTTGCGGAAGGTCGTCCGCATTCCGGTATTCCTCCTCGTTACGGCGCAAAAGGTCGGACACGGGCACCCCGATCGTTGCGGCGAGTTCGCGGATACGGTCGGCGTCCGGCGGTTCGTCGAGGTACCTGACCACCCGGGGCGCAATACCCGCTTTCTCGATTATTTCCAGGGTTTTCCGGGACTTGGAGCAGCGTGGGTTGTGGTAGATCGTTATCGTCATGGTGCTGGGCTGTATCTGGGATGATTCGGACTGCCGCGAACTTTAGCAGGCCCGTTGCTCGCCGTCAGCGGTGGAACGGCTGCTTGGCCGTGCTGCGGACGGTTAGTAGCTTTTTTCGGCTCCGCGTTTCAGAATAACCACCATGTCACCGATCCGATCGATTACTTGCCTGTTCGGCGTGCTCGCGCTCACGCTTCTGTTCGCTGCCTGCGAAACGGCACCGCCCGTGCAGGAAATGAGCGATGCGCGGCAGGCGATCACGGTTGCCCGCGAGGCGGGGGCTGCCGACCACGCGGCAGCGGAACTGGCCGCAGCCGAGAAACACCTCCAGGACGCGGAAGACAAGCTCGACGAGCAAGAATACCGGGAAGCGCGATCTGCGGCCCTGGAGGCCAAGCTGCGCGCGCAAGAAGCCCTGCAGCTGAGCGAGACCTCGAAAGACAGCAACGGCAACTGAGTTCCCGATGCCGCTTGCCCGCCTGTATACGATCAAGGGGCGCGTCCAGGGCGTCTTTTTTCGCGACAGCACCCGCCGCGTTGCCGAATCGCTCGGAATAACGGGCCACGCGATCAATCTGCCGGACGGCGATGTCGAAGTTCTCGCCTGCGGCGACGAGGCGTCGCTCGATCAGCTCGGCAAGTGGCTAAAGGACGGCCCGCCGCATGCGCGCGTCGACGACGTGCTTGGGCGCGACGTGGAGCGGGAGGCGCCGCAGGGCTTTCGAACCGGCTAGGCCTGGAACCACTTTTTCGACAGCTTGTCGATCACCCTGTTCGGGTACTTGCGCTTGCCGAGGCTGCCGTTATAACGGCCCAGCGCACGGCGCAGATCGCCGTTTTCCTTGTCGTAGTAAAAACGCAGGATCGTGCAGCCGTAGCGGAGGTTCGTGTCGATATGCAGCAGATTGTCGTCGGGCCGGCCGATTTCCTCGAGCCAGAACGGCATGATCTGCATGAGGCCGATGGCACCGGCCACCGAGATCGCATAGCGGTCGAAATTACTTTCGACCTCGATAACCGCCAGTATCAGTTCCGGCGGGAGCTCGACGCGGCTGGCCTCGTAATGGACGCGCGTCAGGATTTCGATGCGTTCCTCGGGATCGCGCACCTGCCTCGCCAGGCGCCGTGACATGTCGGTGAGCCAGACTTCGGCCTCGAAGCGGTCCGGGAACGTGTCGATCGCGCTGGCCGCGTCGCGCAGGATCTCGCGCAGTTCGGGGTCGGGGCCCTCGTCTGCGAGAAGCGTTACCGGCAGCAGCAGGGCCGCCAGGAAGCCGATGACTCTTATCCGTGTAACCATTTTCATGCGCGATACTTATTCTATATCAAACATTAGTTTATGGCGTGTTCCTGCAGTAGTTTGAGAGCGGCATCACGTTTCAGGTTGCGCGATTCGGTGTCGCGCCTGTGGCGATACTCGAATTCGCCGTTGGCGAGATTGCGCTCGCTGATCACGAGGCGGTGCGGGATGCCGATCAGCTCGGCGTCGGCGAATTTGACGCCGGGACGCGCGTCACGGTCGTCCAGCAGCACCTCGAATCCCTGGGCCCTCAGGTCGGCATACAGGGTTTCGGCCGCCTCGCGCACAGCGTCCGAGCGGTGCATGTTGATCGGGATCAGCACGACGTTGAACGGCGTCAGTGGCTCGGGCCAGATGATGCCGCGCTCGTCGTGGTTTTGCTCGATCGCGGCGCCAACGATGCGGGTTATTCCGATGCCGTAGCAGCCCATCTCCAGCGTGCGCTCCTTGCCGTCATTGTCGAGGACCGTGGCCCCCAGCGCGGTGCTGTACTTGGAACCCAGTTGGAAGATATGCCCGACCTCGATACCGCGTGCAATGGAGAGCGTGCCCGATCCGCCGGGCGTGGTATCGCCCTCCACGACATTGCGCAGGTCGACGGTTTCGGGTGCTTCGATATCGCGGCCGAAGTTGACTCCCGTGTAGTGCATGTCGGCTTCGTTGGCGCCGACAACGAAATCGGCCATCACGGCCGTCGCGTGGTCGTAATAGACGGGGATGTCGAGACCGATCGGCCCGGCAAAACCGGGTTCGCAGCCCGTCACGCGGCGGACGGTCTCCACATCGGCCATCGTCAGCGGCGTTGCCACGCCGGGAATCTTCTGCGCCTTGACGGCATTGAGTTCATGATCGCCACGCAACACCAGGGCGACCGGCTGCTCCTCGCCTTCGACGATCAGGGTCTTCAGAGTCTGTTGCGCCGTGATGCCGATAAACTTGCGCAGCGCCTCGATGGTCCGTGCGCCGGGCGTCTCGATCTTCTCCATCTCCCGGGACGGCGCAGGGCGTTCTCCAGCGGGAACCTCCGTGGCTGCCATTTCGATGTTCGATGCGTAGCCGTCGGCATCGCAAAAGGCGATTGCGTCCTCACCGGAGTCCGCCAGCACGTGGAATTCCTGGGAACGGCTGCCGCCGATCTCGCCGCTGTCAGCGTCCACGACCCGGAACCTGAGTCCGAGGCGTTCGAAAATCGCGGTGTAGGCGGCATGCATCTTCTGATACGCGACGCGCATGCCGTCCTCGTCGAGGTCAAACGAGTAGGCATCCTTCATGATGAACTCGCGCGAGCGCATCACGCCGAAACGGGGCCGGATTTCGTCGCGAAACTTCGTCTGTACCTGGTAGAAATTGACCGGTAGCTGCTTGTAGCTGCGCAACTCACGGCGCGCGATATCGGTAATCACTTCCTCGTGCGTCGGGCCGAAGCAGTACTCGCGTTCGTTGCGGTCATGCATCCTGAGCAACAACGGGCCGTACTCCTCCCAGCGCCCCGACTCCTGCCAGAGTTCAGCGGGCTGCACGGCCGGCATCAGCAGCTCGAGGGCTCCCGCGCGGTCCATTTCCTCGCGGACCACCTTCTCGACCCTGCGCAGTACACGCAGGCCGAGCGGCATCCAGGTAAAAAGACCCGCGGCCAGGCGCCGGATCAGGCCGGCACGGAGCATCAGTTGATGACTGGCGATCTCTGCTTCCGCAGGTACTTCCTTGAGCGTCGTGAGACCGAATTCCGAATAACGCATGTTTATCGATACCGAGATGAATCAGCCGCGAATTCTAGCCGAAACCTGCAGCCATTGCGGGATATTGCCGCCCAAAACGTATTGACTCGACTCTCAAAGAAGAGGATCGTGCGGCGTTTTGCACACGGCGAGGCGATTCTTGCACGGAAGAAGAAACCCTTTCGTTGCCCGGGAGGGGATACCGTTCATGGTCGCGGCCTTTCTCGGCATGTGGCTGGCATTTCGCTACCTGGGTCCGGTATACGTGCTGCTCCCGGCCGCCCTGTTCGCGCTTTTCTGGATGATCTTCAGGGATCCGCGTCGGCAGATTCCCGCCATGCCGCTCGGTGTCGTAAGCCCGGTTGACGGGCGCGTAACCGCCGTGGATCTCGTCGACCGGGGTGTCCTCCAGGGCGAGGCGCACCGCATTTACATCAGTATCGATTCGTTGGGCACGTACACGGCCCGCTGCCCGGTTGAGGGAATCATTAAAGACCTCAACACGCTGGCCGCGGAACGGGTCATCGACTACCGGACCAATGCGCTTTGGGTACAGACCGACGAGGGCGACAACGTGGTGCTGCAATTTCACGGCTATCGGCTCGGCTTCGCGCCTTCTGCGTTCGTGCGCTATGGCGAGCGTATCGGCCAGGGACAGCGCTGCGCCTACCTGAGGCTGACACGTCTTGCGGAGGTCCACCTGCCGATTGCCGCGCGGGTGCTGGTCGCACCGGGGCAGCGCGTTGCTGCGGGCCTCGACGTCATCGGCAAGTTGCCGTCGTCCTAGATAGCGCCCTGTGTATTGCGCGGTTCGCCGTGGCAAACTAGCGAGCAGCCGGAAAACACCCGACTCACGAACATGATGCAGTCCGAACACGAGCGCCGCGCGTATCTGCGTGCGATGGGAATCGACCTCTGGATCCCCCGGGACCAGGTGGACGTCGAGCCCGAGCGCACGGAACCCGGGATGCAGGCGGGTACGGGCGAGTTTGGCTGGGATGAACTCCGCGCAGCCGTTACTGCCTGCACGCTTTGCCCGCTGCACGAGAGCCGCACCCAGACCGTGTTCGGGGTGGGCAGTCCGGCTGCGGACTGGATGATCATCGGCGAGGCCCCGGGTGCCGAAGAGGATCGGCGCGGCGAGCCGTTCGTGGGGCGTGCCGGCAAGTTGCTGGACGAGATGCTGCTCGCGATCGGCGAAGAACGCGGCAGCGTCTTCATCGCGAACATTCTGAAGTGCCGGCCGCCGAACAATCGCGATCCAAGCCCGGACGAGGCCGCGTCGTGCCGGCCTTACCTGGAGCGGCAGATCGAGCTGGTGCAGCCGAAGATCATCCTTGCCGTCGGCCGCATAGCAGCTCAGCAGCTGCTGCAGTCGGACGCGCCCGTCGGGCGCCTGCGGGGCAAGGTGCATCAGCTTGGCGATGTTCCCCTCGTCGTCACCTATCATCCGGCCTACCTGCTGCGCAGTCCTTCGCAGAAGCGCAAGTCCTGGGATGACCTGTGCCTGGCGGCGGGGGTCATGGCGGGAGTGGCGCCATGATACGTCGCATCGCCGAACCGGCAACGATCGTTCGTGCGATGGGGCATGACGACCTGTCGATGGTCTCGGATATCGAACGGCGCAGCTACGAGTTCCCGTGGAGCCATGGCGTGTTCCGCGACTGCCTGCTGGCGGGCTACCATTGCATGGTGCTGGAACGCGACGGCCGCGTTACCGGCTACGGCATACTCTCCATCGCCGCGGGCGAAGCGCATATTCTGAATCTCTGCGTCGACCCCCATTACCGCTCTCACGGTTTCGGTGAGCAACTGCTCGACGCCATCCTGGCGCAGTCGCGTGCGGCCAACGTACGCGAGATCTTCCTGGAGGTGCGGCCGTCCAACGTGACGGCGCTCGCCCTGTACCGCAAGAAGGGATTCCACAAGGTCGCCCGGCGCCCCGCCTATTACCAGGCGAGCGACGGTCGAGAAGACGCCGCTGTACTCGCGAAGAAGCTGCCGCGCAATGATCGCTGACGAAGTCGGCAGGCGCCGGACCTTCGCGATCATCTCGCACCCCGACGCCGGCAAGACCACCCTGACCGAACAACTGCTGCTCTATGGGGGCGCGATTCAGCTCGCCGGTACCGTCAAGGGGCGCAAGGCGAGCCGCCACGCGACCTCGGACTGGATGGCACTCGAACAGCAGCGCGGCATCTCCGTGACGTCCTCGGTGATGCAGTTTCCCTACGATGGTTGTGTCGTGAATCTCCTCGATACGCCCGGCCACGAGGACTTTTCCGAGGATACCTACAGGACGCTCACGGCGGTCGACTCGGCGCTGATGGTCATCGACTGCGCGAAGGGCGTCGAGCAGCGTACGATCAAGCTGATGGAGGTATGCCGGCTCCGTGATACGCCCATCATGACCTTCATCAACAAGCTCGATCGTGAAGGCCGCGAACCGATCGACCTGCTCGACGAAATCGAATCGGTACTCGGCATTCATTGCGCGCCGATCACCTGGCCGATCGGCATGGGGCGCTCGCTGAAGGGCGTCTATCACCTGCAGCAGGACCGCATCTATATCTATCCTGGCGGCAGGCACGAGCGCGCCCTGGAGCGGCGCGTCGTGGACAGTCTCGACTCCGACGAGGCCGCGGCGGTGCTTGGCGACGACGTGCAGGCCTTCCGCGACGAAGTCGAACTCGTGCGTGGCGCCTGTCCGGAATTCGACGTTGGCGAATACCTCGCCGCGAGACAGACGCCGGTATTTTTCGGCTCGGCGCTGTCCAATTTTGGTGTCAAGGAATTGCTGGACGAATTCGTGCGCTACGCGCCGTCACCGCTGCCGCGCGACACCGATCAGCGGGTAGTCTCGCCGGTGGAAGACCAGCTGACCGGCTTCGTATTCAAGATCCAGGCAAACATGGACCCCGGACATCGCGACCGGATTGCCTTCATGCGCATTTGCTCCGGCGAATATCGCAAGGGGCTCAAGGCACTGCACGTGCGATCCGGCAAGGAAATGAAGATCCCCGACGCGATTACCTTCATGGCCGCGGACCGGCAGCACGCCGAAACGGCCTACGCGGGCGATATCATCGGGCTGCACAATCACGGTACGATCAATATCGGCGACAGCTTTTCCGAGGGCGAGGTCCTGCGATTCACGGGAATCCCCAACTTTGCGCCGGAGATATTCCGCCGTGCCGTGCTGAAGGATCCGTTGCGGCTGAAGGCGCTGCAAAAAGGCCTGGCGCAACTCTGCGAGGAGGGCGCGACGCAACTGTTCCGGCCACTGCGCAACAACGACCTGATTCTCGGCGCGGTAGGTCCGCTGCAATTTGACGTCGTTGCACATCGGCTGCGCGACGAATACAAGGTCGAATGCCAGTTCGAAACGGTGAACGTGGCTACCGCCCGCTGGATCGAGTGCAACGATGCGAAGATGCTGGCGGACTTCAGTCGCAAGGCGGAAGACAATCTCGCGCTGGATCACGGCGGGAGTCTCGTCTACATTGCTCCGACGAGGGTGAACCTGAACCTGACCGAGGAGCGTTGGCCCGACATCGTGTTCCGCAAGACACGCGAACACTGAAGACGGCGCCAGCAGCAACGTTTTGAAGCAGCCACCACTGTTCAACAGGAAAGTGCTCGCCTGGGCCTTCTACGACTGGGCGAACTCGGCCTTCGCGCTGTCCGTGCTCGCGGTGCTCTTCCCGCTGTTCCTGGGTAGCTACTGGAGCGCCGGCGATTCCGGTGCCGCCGTGACGGCTCGCCTGGCGTGGATTACGGCCGCGTCCAGCGCAGTGGTCTGCATCATCGCCCCCGTTTTCGGAACCATCGCGGATGCGGGCGGCTATCGCAAGCGATTCCTGTTTCTGCTCGCGACCACGGGCGCCGTGGCGACCGCGGTCCTTGCCGGCGTGGACAAGGGCAACTGGCCCATCGCGCTTGCGCTGTACCTCGTGGCGTCCGTTGGCTTCTACAGTTCGACCGTGTTCTACGACTCGCTGATCATCGACGTTACCGAGCCCCGTTACTACAGCTTCGTCTCCTCGCTCGGTTTCTCGCTCGGCTATCTCGGCGGTGCAGTGCTGCTCGCTTTGCACGTGTGGATATTGCTCGCGCCGGAGAATTTCGGTTTCAGTTCGACGGACGAAGTCATCAGGTTCGCGTTCGTCACTGTGGGGCTGTGGTGGGCCATCTTCATGCTGCCGTTGATGATTTTCGTGCCGGAACGCCACAGTCGTGGACAGGTTACCGGGGGCGTAGTCGGCGCCGCTTACAGGGAGCTCAAGACGACCATCCTGAAGATCGGGCAGTACCGCAACGTTGTTATTTTCCTGATCGCTTACTGGCTGTATATCGGCGGCGTGTTCACCGTGATCTTCATGGCCGTGAATTACGGTCAGCGCCTCGGTTTTAGCCAGCAGGATCTCGTGACCGCGTTGCTGGTAACGAACTTCGCCGGTTTTCCGGCAACCTTGCTGTACGGCGTTGCCGGCCACCGCTGGGGACCGAAGCGCGGTATCTATTTTGCGCTGATCGTCTACGCCGTCATGTCGACCTGGGCGATCTTCATGGTCGACGTCAGGCAGTTTTACATCATGGCGATCGTTATCGGTTGCGTGCAGGGAGGGGTGCAGGGACTGAGCCGGTCGCTGTACGCGGCGCTGATTCCGCCAGACGCGCCCGGTGAATTCTTCGGCTTTTACAACATGCTGACGAAGTTCGCCCACGTGCTGGGCCCGATGCTCGTCGGCATCGCGGCAACGCTGTCCGATGATCCCAAATGGGTGTTGCTGTCGCTGTTGCCACTGTTTGTCGGCGGCGGCATGCTGCTCGCCGTGGTGCGGGAAAAGCAGGCGAAGCGTGTGACGTAGGAGCGCGCCTGGGCGTGATCGATCGCGCTTTGAGAAGCGCACCTACAATGCTGTGATATCGGACTCGAGGCGCTGCAGCAGCGACGGATCGGGCGGGCCGTAACGAGCGTCGAGATAGGTATCCGTAATACCGCGCACCGCGGCGGCCGGCAAGGCGCTGTCACGCTGGACGCGGACCGCAAATACTCTCGGCGTTTCGCCGGTTGCCGGCGTCAGTCCCGACTTGCGGACGAATCGGTCGTAGAGAATGGCGGCACGGTCTCTCGGTGGTGGCCGGTAGCGTAGCATCAGCGCGAGGCTGATCAGCATCGTGAGCCCGGTAACAATGGCGACGAGCGTAAGCAGCATTTGCCGCCAGTCCGGGTCGTCCATGCCGAGCCAGTTCATGAAACGCTCCTGGTTCTCGGGCCCGTAGCCGAGAATCCATTCGTTCCATTTCGCGTTTGCGGCATCCCACGCGAGAACGATGTTGTGCAGCAACATCGATGGAGTGCCGAGACCCCACGCGGCGGCGGACCCGTCGAACATCGCGCCCGTGCGGCCGGCGTCAACGCGTTCCGGCGCGACCGCAGCGGTGGGATCGACTCGGCGCCAGCCTGCGCCGGGCAGCCATATCTCGGTCCATGCGTGGGCGTCGGCCTGGCGGACGATCATGTAGTCGCCTACCGGGTTGAGTTCGCCACCCTGGTAACCCACGACGATGCGCGCAGGTATCCCTGCAGCGCGCATCATGAGCGCGAAGGCCGAGGCGTAATGCTCGCAGAAGCCACGCCGCGTCTCGAACAGGAAGCGGTCGACGGGATTGCTGCCGAGCGGCGGCGGCTCCAGCGTGTAGTGGTACTCCTCCTCGTTGAACTTCGTCAGCACCGCGCCGACGAATGCCGCGTCGGAACGGGCTGCCGCGCGCATCGTGCGCGCGAGCTCTGCCGTGCGCGGGTTGCGCGTTTCCGGGAACTCGAGGTACCACTTGCGGTGGGACGTATGCATCCCGGCGTCGATGCGGTACTCGGGATAGGATACGGCGTTGTAGGCAATGCGCTGGTCGATCGGCTGTGCGCGAGCAAGTTGATGCTGCGGGCCCAGGAAGGTGTTGTCGAGTTCCCAGTGGTAGGGGATGTCGAGCGCGAACACCCAGTGTTGCCGCGTCGGTTCCATGGTTACCCTGTAAGCCACGGGTTCCCCGAGGGGCTCGGTATTCTCGAGCGCGCCCCTCGAAATCCTGGGCTCCGATATCCCCGACCAGGTGCGTCCGTCGAAACGATGCAGCACGAGGCCGCGCCAGTAACGGTCCTTCGGGTCCGGAACCGTGCCTTCGAAATTCACGCGGAACGCGACGGCGTCCGACTTCGACAGCGCGCTGATGTCGCCGGGGCTGACGGTGTCGCTGAGCCCCGAGATCGCGGTGCCGGTGTCGATCGGCACCGCCCAGAACGGGGTCGCGATACGCGGGAAGAACACCCACATTGCGAGTGCGAGCGGCGCGGCGTACAGGACCAGGCGGCTGCTCGTACCCAGGCTGCGGCGCACAGGCTCCGCATCGTCAGCCGCGGCCCTGAGCCAGGCCGTCATGATGAGGGTGACGCCCAGCACGAGGTAGGGCAGCGACCACAGGTACTGCTCTCGCAACAGCGATGACATCACCAGGAAGATGGCGATGAACAGCAGCACGAACTGGTCGCGCCGCTGCCTCGTTTCGAGTAGTTTCAGCGCCGCCATGATCGCAAGCAGCGCCGAGCCTGGCCCGACGCCGCTGATCGTGCTGTAGGTGTAGAGAACGCCGAGAAAGGCGAGCAGGGCGAGCGCTGCGCGCAGCAGTGCCGGCGGCACGGGTTTGCGCCGCACCTCGATGGAGTATCGCCAGAGCGCGCAGGTCAGGAGCGCCGCAGTGATCCACGCCGGCAGGTAAGGCACGTGCGGCAGCAATGCGAACGCCAGCGCGAGCAGCGTCCAGGGCAGGCTCGCGAGCAGCGATCCGTCCGTGCCCCGTGCCCTAGCCAACGGGGCTCTCGAGGCCGAACAGCGCCAGCGCCTCGAGGCACTGGCGGCGGTGACTTTCACCATGCGCGGGCGGAAACGACTGACCCGGAAGCCGCAGTCCGTAATCTTTCTGCGTCCTGTCGGCATCGATGATCCAGCGCGTGAGAATAGCAAGCCGCTGCTCGAGATCGTCCGCGGCAACCGCGTCGAAGTCGAACCACTGGCTGCTCATGTCGGCGCCGGCGAACTGCTTGGATAGCAGCTGGTCGCTGCGCGCATAGGCCTTCCAGGCGACATTTCGCGGCGAGTCTCCCGTGTGAAACTTGCGCAGGCCCGCAAAGTCTTCCTCGCCCCGGGCGTCGTGTTGCCGATGCCCGAGGGCGGTCTGGGAGGACGGCGGCGGCGGCGCATGCTCGGCCGCATGCGGATAGACGATGCCCCTCGGGTTCATGTGCAGCCACGCCCACGACCGGAACATTTCGAACGGAAACAGGGTGCGGATGCCGAAGCGCTCGAGGGTTATCCAGCCGCGCCGCTCGGTCTTGACCGGCAGCAGGAAGATCCTGCTCTCACCGGGCTCCAGGTCCTTGATGTCACTCTGCACGCCGTCGATGTACAGCCGGATTCGGTACCGCGGGCTCTTCGACCGGTTCGCGACCGCGATGCGGAATTGCGCGGACTGTCCCGCAAATACGGGCTCGGTGCCCGCAAAGCTCACTTCGAGCCCGACGAGGTTGCGCTGGCACTGGTGCATTGCAACGAAACCGACGCCGATGAGGATGAAGGTGAGTACGAAAGACAGGTTGTTGTTGTAGTTCATCGAGCCAAGCAGCATGGCGAAGGTCATCAGCGCGAAGATGAGGCCCACGCCCGTCGGCAGGATATACAAACGTCGCGGCTGCAGCCGCGTTACCGGGCCGTCCGCGCCCTGGCGCCTGCGCGCCCAGAGGCGCACACGCCTGCTGGCAGCCCTGTTGATGCCGGGCAGCAGCCGGTTAGGGGATAGCCACCGAATCGAGGACATGCTGGCACATCTCGGCGGGGCTGCGGAAACTGGTATTGACCGCGGGCTTCAGGCGATGCCCGGCCACGGACGTGAACACGGCCTGTACGTCGTCCGGGAAAACGCCGGAGTGACGCTCGACGAAGGCGTGTGCCCTGGCCGCCGCGGCCAGGGCCTGCGCGCCACGCGGCGACAAGC
>CBDUCE010000043.1:0-17157 GCA_965365575.1 uncultured Gammaproteobacteria bacterium | reverse complement strand
CGATGCTGGTGGTTCGGAAGCGTCGCGGCAGTGATTACTGGCTGTCGAGCGGCAATGTAGCCAAGCGGACCGGGGATGGCTGGCAGGCCCGGGAGGGTGGACAGTGGTCGAAAGACAGCATTCCGGCCGGCACGCTGAATAAGGCACAAGCGGCCGACAGGACGAGGCCGGAGACGCGGGATCGCGCCGCATCGACGCGACCAGCGCCGAGCACGCGACCCTCGACCCGACCCGAAACGCTATCGCGTAATATAGACCGGTCCGGTCTGGACCGCGCGCACAGCGCGCGGCAACATGGTGCAAGCCGTCAACAGGCTCGTCCAGCCGGGATGAATCGAGGACAGCGGAGACGATAAACGGCGATGCTATTTGAAGTACCACCACAGGAAGCAACCACCGGAAATAACTCATGAAACTGAAAATCACGTTAATCGCTGCCATCGTGCTGGCGGCAGCCACCGCATGCACAACGGCGAGCCAGTCGGATTTCGCCGGTATGTCGTTCTCGGAACGGCCTCTGGCCGGCAAGGTGATCTGGAACGACCTCATCACGGAGGACCTGCCCGCCGCGAGGCAATTCTATGGCGGCCTTTTCGGCTGGACGTTCGAAGACGGCCAGGCGGACGGCAGCGGCAACTACGTCGTTGCCCGGGACGACGAAATCTACGTCGCCGGTATCCGCTCCGCCGAGCCGCGACAGGACGGCCAGAAAGTGACGCGCTGGCTGCCCTATGTCTCTGTCGATGATGTCGACGCCGCGCTCGACCGCAGCGAGGCGGGAGGGGCGACCGTGGCCGTCGCAGCACGCAACCTCAATCTTGGCCGCGTCGCCGCGATCATCGATCCGGAAGGTGCCGTGATCGGTGTGGCAAGCAGCAGGATCGGGGATCCCGATGATCGAACCACCAGCGCTGCGCCGGGACGCGTCGTCTGGTCCGAGCTGCTGAGCAGCGACACCGTCGCGGCATCCGGCTTCTATCGCCTGCTGGCGGGCTACGACATTAACGTCATTGAGCGTCGCGGCGGCCTGTACACGCTGTTATCGAACAATGGTGTGAACCGCGCCGGCATCATGCCCAGGCCCGCAGACAACGTCGATCCGGTCTGGCTTACCTATTTCGGTGTTCGAGACCCGAAAGCGGCAGCCGCGAGAGTGAAAGAGCTGGGCGGCACGGTGCTCCTGCCGCCCTCGCCCGAGCTCAGGGATGGCACGATGGCCGTCGTCACGGATCCGGTGGGAGCCGTACTCGTGTTGCAGAAAGTACCGATGTAGGAGAGACAAATGATGAAGAATGGAATGAAGAAGATCTTGTTTGTAATGCTCCTGGCATCGAGTGCCCTGATCGCGGGCTGCAGCGGCAACGTCGGCGTGGGCCTGAACGTCGGCGTGCCGATCGGTAATCACGGTTACATGAGCGTAGGAACCAATCGCTGGCTCTAAGGATTGATGAATCCGAGGTTCAGGCTGTCCGTTGATTCAGCAGTCGGATGGCCGCGGCGCGGGTCTCCGTGCAAAAACAGTATGTCAACCGCGTGACTGGAATTCAGAGTACGCAGTGCTTGGCGTAGCTCGCAGCCTCGTCGGCGGTCCAGTCGCCCTTGGGCTTTTCGGACAGTTTCTTGCACCACTTGTCGGAGCCCACTTCCATGCCGTCGATCACGCAGTTCTTGGCATAGGTACCCGCATCTTCTACAGACCACTCGGACTTGGGTTGTTCCTTCTTCGCGGCGCACCATTTTTCGGTACCCGGTTCCGCGCTGCAGGCGACAAGTAGCAGGACTGTGCTGGCGAGGATAAGGGATTTCATTTCACGCTCCCGATTGGTGTTGTTGCTGGGGGTGCAATAGTATCGCGCCTTATGACTGCGCGCGCCACCTTGATGTGCGCATCGCCGCCTTCCAAATAAGCATTCCAGTCGCTATGCCGCACTCCACTGCAGCAACGCGGGTTCTTGCTCCGTGTCACTCCATCGGGAGGTAGCGATCCAGCAAGGGTGCCTGTACGCCGTGCGAGCCGCTTTTCGTTTCATCATCGAGCACGCCGGCTGTATGGTCGAACAGCCGCTCTGCATCGGCCGCGCTATTGGCGATACAGGTGAGGCCTATCTTGCCGTACTGCGACAGCGCACCGATCATGTGGAACAGGGCGCCGGTGCCGGTCACGTGGCTGTACCCGATTCCATGACGCGCAATGATTTCGAACAGGTCCTCGGGCAGCAAGCCCCTGTAGGCCGGAGATTTCAGATTGTCGGTCGCACTGTAGTATTTGGGCTGGCCCTGCGAGGACCGGAACAAGCCGCTGGCGGGATCGAGTTTTCCGCCAGTCAGAAATTCCATCGCATGAAACGGCGGGGTCGTTCCTCCCATGCGCAAATTGATTTCGATCGCATTCGCGGTCCACTCGCCGGGACCATCACGACTGACCAGGAAATCGATACCGAATCGACCGATAACGCCTTTACGGCTGAGCACCTCGCCAATCCTCGCGGCTTCGCGCAATAGTTGAACGCGATAGTTGTCGTCCGCCGGAAACCGACAGCCCAGATACGACTGGCCGGTGGCACCGCCGAGAATCTGCTCATGGCTCGACACGAGTTCGGGTTTGCCGTCGGGAGAAATGCGCATCTGCACGCTCGGCGAGTGGATTTCGCCGGCCACGAGCATCTCCTCGACGACTCCGCCCATTGCAGCAAACTTGCGTAGAAACGACGTGCTGGTTTCGGTGCCCGACGTCCAGTCGAGGTCGTGCAGGGCAGCTCTGACCGCATCGCGGCTTTCACGCTCCTGCGGAAACGTGAACACCGCGTTGCCCTCGCCGCCAAATCCCTCGTTCAGCTTGACGACCGCCGCTCGCGCATGCGGGCGCTGCGCTCCGACATCGAGCAGTGCGTCGATAATGTCGTCCTCGCTGTAAAGATCTTCCCTGCCTGCCGGGTAATTCACACCGCTTTCGGCAAACACGCGGCGGTTACCCGACTTGGTGCCGTACGGAAGCAACTCGGGGTCAAGGCCGTTCAATGGCAGGTCCAGCTCGACGGCAAGGCGCCGCTCCAGAGGTGTGGAGTTGTAACAGGTCAGGTAGGCACTTTCCGGCTTGTCGATGAGGTCGCGCAGCCGCTGGAGGAATCGCGGCCGCTCGAGCACCTTCTCCGTCAGGGGGCGTGCACTGCCGTCGAGCACCGACAGGACCCGCAGGCGCTCGCGCGCATGCCTTGCCGGCACGCCATCGAGGAGATCGAGATAATAGTCGATGATGTCGGGGTGCACCGGCTGGCTCGTTACGTAGATCACGCGCGCATTGGGGTTGCGCAACCGTATCAGTGCAAACAGCAGGCGCTCCTCGTAGAACGCGGCGCCGGTAACTTTGGCCAGTTCTTCCTGATTGACGCTGAGCGACGGCACGATCACCGACGTATGCTCGAAACCGGGGTCGCTCGACAGGGCCGACCAGATTGCCGGCAAGCGACTCTTCAGCGCCTGGAAGTTTTCGTTATCGCCTTCCATGCCGGCTACCGGGCGTGCACCCTGACCGTCTCGCCGATCCTGTTCATGATGCTGCGCAGTTCATCATAGTTGGGGTGCCGGACCCGCATCCACGCATTTGCCATGTAACCGGCCTCGACAGGCTGTGTCGGCGTGCCGGGATCGGGAAAGTGCGATGCCACGATACAGTCTCCGTAGCGCTGGCCGATCTCGTCCAGCCCCGAGTATCCCGTGATACGTCCGTCACGCTCAGGGCGCAGCGCAATCATGCCGGCCGCGTAACGCCGGGACGGCTGCGTATGCGTCTTTCCGTGAACCAGCGCATTGGCCCATTCGAAATAGAGGTCGAACTCGTTCGCTGCACAATAAACGTCCCACTGACCGACGCCTGGCGGGCGACAGCCAATCTCGGAGAACTTTAGCCCTTTCGGGCCGTAAAACCATTCCATGTGTGTCGCCGACGTTCCGATATCGAGCACCTCGATTACCCTGCGCGTCATTTCGCGAACCTCGCGATAGCCCGGGGCATCGATGCGGTTGGTCGTAATCATCTGCGGCGAAATCCAGCGTTCTCGCATGGCCTCGAGCACGTTGGGGTAGTAATGCGTTATGAACTCGTGGCCGACCTTGCCATCTATCGTCACGGTATCGATATAGCCTTCGTGGCCCTCGACAAACTCCTCGACCGCGACGGGCTGGCCTTCCGCCAGGCCCGATTCGACGATCACTGTTTCCAGCGCCTCGTCATTGCGCACCTTGAAGGTCCCGGCCGCGCCGGCGCCGGCCGGCGGCTTGATGATTAACGGGTAGCCGACGGCCGCCGCAAACTCGCGTGCGTCCTGCGGCGTGCTGGCCCGGACCGATTGCGCGCATGGAATTCCGGCATTTCGCAGTGTTTCCTTCATCGCCGGTTTGTCACGGCAGAGGAAGGCGGTTTCCGTGGACGTTCCCGGTATGCCCGTCGCCTCGCGCACCGCTGCCGCCGCCATGATATGTGCCTCGACCGTCGCTTCGAGCCGATCGACCCATACACTGCTCTGCACGGCCCTGACGGCCTGCAGCAAAGACGGCTCATGCACGACCGAAGACACCTGCACATAATCGGCCAGCCAGCCTTTGACGTCATCGGGAAGGTGGGCGGCCGGTCGCTCGCCAATGCCGATGACGTTGGCGCCGGCCGCGTGCAGTCCGCGCACGAATTCGCGCTGGTTGAAAGGAAACGACGGCTCTATAAAGATGACGTTCATTCGGCATTGCTCAATTGGCGGAACAGCTCGACGTATCGTGCACCCTGCCGTTCCCAGGAATAATCCATCGCCATACCGTTCGCGACTATTCGCCGCCAGTGCGGCTTTTCCGCGTACAGATCCAGCGCGGAATTCAGCGCCCACGCAAGGCCTTGTTCGTCGTAGTTTCTGAAGACGATACCGGTACCTGTGCCCGCATCCGGATCGTACAGCTGCACCGAGTCGGCGAGCCCACCGGTCTCCCGCACGATCGGCACCGTGCCGTAACGCAGGCTGTACATCTGGTTGAGCCCGCACGGCTCGTAGCGCGAGGGCATCAGGAACATGTCGGCGCCAGCTTCTATCCAGTGTGCAAGCTTGTTGTTATAGCCCCTGTAGAAACACACGCGGCCTTCGAAGTTATGCTGCAGCCACGCGAAAAAGCTCTCCAGGTGCGGCTCACCGCTGCCCAGAACGACGAGAGAGAATCGACGATCGACGAGGAGCCGAGGCACGACGCTCTTCACCAGATCGAACCCTTTTTGTCCGACCAGGCGGCTGATTATTCCGACAAGCGGCATATCCGGATCCTCGTCGAGACCGACGTCGCGCATCAGCTCGGACTTGCACGTTACCTTACCGCTCATGTCTTTCGCCGAGTAGTTCGCGGGGATCATGGTATCAATGCTCGGGTCCCACTCACCGTAATCGACCCCGTTCAGAATGCCGACGAGCGTGTTCGCGCGCTCGCGCAGCAGGTAATTGAGACCCATACCGTATTCCTCACCGAGTATTTCGCGTGCATAGGTCGGGCTGACCGTCGTGATGAGATCAGCATACAGCACACCCGTCTTCAGGAAGTTGATCACGCCGTCCTTGAGATCATCCTGGTGCAGGTGCTGCTCCGCGCCGTCGAGGCCGAGCTGGCCGAGCACGTGCGCAGGAAACATGCCCTGGTAACCGATGTTATGGATGGTGAGCACGCTGCGGGTGTCCGCAAACAGCTGGTCCCAGGCATACACGGACCTCAGGTACAACGGTATCAGCGCCGTCTGCCAGTCATGGCAGCTGAAGATATGCGGCGAAAAGCCCGTCTTCTGGCACATCTCGATGGCGGCGCGTGACAACATCGTGAAACGAAGATGCTCGTCGTCATCCTGGGTATAGATGTTGTCGCGCCCGAAGAACGCGGGGCAGCGCAACAGGAAGATATCGAGGTCCGAGCCCGGCAACGTCGCCGTGTCGATCGCGTAGCGCACCTCGTGACCGCCGATACGCATGCCGAGGTCCTGCAGGTGCTCGACGGGCTCGATGTCGATATTCATGCGGTCGATGCGCGAATAACGCGGGATCAGTACGCGAACGTCGTGACCCGAATGATGTAAATAAGCAGACAATGCCGCCGTGACATCCGCAAGGCCGCCGGTCTTCGCAAACGGCGCCAGTTCCGAACTCGTGAGGACGACGTTCAGTTTTTTATTCTTGGTCAAGTAGCGTCCGGGGGTGATTGGCTTTGGTGGTATTCTATCTCACACCGGCAACACTTCCGCCCGAGTGGTAATAGTTTGTTGAATGTACTCCTGATTTCACCCGGCTACCCTGCCGATATGCCAGAGTTCACGCGGGGTCTCGCCGACTGTGGCGCACGTGTGTACGGCGTCGGTGATTCCGATGCCGGATCGCTCCCGGACCTGGTTCGGCAATCACTGTCGGAGTACGTGCAGGTTCGGTCTCTCTGGGACAGCCAACAGGTGATCGGTGAACTGCACGACCGCCTCAAGGGGCGGCAGCTCGATCGTATCGAGTGCCTGTGGGAACCGGGCATCATGCTGGCCGCCGAGTTGCGCGCACATTTCGGGGTCGACGGCCTGACTGTCGAGCAGGCGCACCGCTTCCGCGACAAGGAAGCCATGAAGGTTGCGCTCGATGCCGCCGGCATACGAACACCGAGACACAGGGCGACCGACAGCGTTGCGGGTTGCTGGGACGCGGCGGAGGAATTCGGTTTTCCGCTGATCCTGAAGCCGATCGCCGGCGCCGGTTCGGCGGATACGTACCGCGTCGAAAGTCGCGACGACCTGCGCGCCGTCCTGCCGCGATTGCGGCATGTGCCCACGATCAGCGTCGAGGAATTCGTCGACGGCGAGGAATACACGTTCGACACGATCACGATCGATGGCAGGATCGCTTACTACAACGTCGCCTGGTACCGGCCGCGACCGCTGATCGCGCGCAGCAACGAGTGGATCAGTCCGCAGGTGATCGCGTTGCGCGACGTCGACGACCCGCAGCTCGCCGACGGGATTCGCATGGGCTTCGACGTGATCGACGCACTCGAATTCGGTTCCGGCTTCACCCACATGGAGTGGTACCGCAAGTCCGACGGCGAGGTCGTGTTCGGCGAGATCGGCGCACGACCGCCCGGTGCGCACCAGGTCGACCAGATGAAATACGCGTGCGACTTCGACGTATTCCGCGCATGGGGCTCCGCCATGGCGCACGGGCGTCTCGATGCCGATATCGAGCGGCGCTACAATGTCGCCACGATTTACAAGCGCGCACAGGGCGTCGGCCGCATCACGCACATCGAAGGCGCGGACAAGTTGCAGCAACGCTTTGGCGAACACGTCGTCTGGAATACGCTTTTGCCGCCGGGATCACCGCGACGTGACTGGCTCAAGACCCTGGTATCCGACGGCTTCATCATGTTGCGCCATCCCGATCTTGCCGAGACGATGAATATGGCCGACGCAGTAGGCTCAGAGCTGCACATGTACGCCGCGTAGGGCGCGCCCCGGACGTCAGGCATACTCCGCGAGGTACTTCGGCAACATCTCGCGCCACGTCTCCCAGTCGTGATGCCACTGCAGACCCCATGGATCGACGCGGTTCGGCACGCCCTTTGCGCCGAGCAGCCGCGCTACGCGCCAGGATTCCCCGATATCCTCGTAGTCGCCCTCGCCGCAGGGCAGCACGATGAAGCGCTTTCGCAGCTGTTCGAGCTGCGGCCCCTCGAGCTCTGGCAGGTAGTGCAACGGCGACGAGAAATAGAAATCCTGGTTCATCCGGCCTTCCAGGTATTTCGACAGATCGTAGGTCCCGCTCATCGCGATCGCCATCTTGTAAGCATCGGGATGACGGCAGACGGTCGCGACCGCATTGAACGCGCCGATCGATGCGCCCGCGGCGATGATCTCGATATCCTGGGAGTCGCAGTCCTTTCGAATGGCGGGCGTGACTTCGCTGTATATGAAGTCGTCGAACGCATTCTGCATTCGCGAGCAGAATTCAGCCGAATGTTCGCCCGAAAACCAGGCCCGACCGGCAACGCTGTCGGTCGAGTAGACCTTGATTCGACCCGCGTCGATCAGCGGCTCGAGAACCCGGATCAGGTGGAAGCGTTCCGCTTCCTCGGCATCACCGCCTGCGGTCGGGAAAAGCAGGACCGGCGTCCCGAAGTGCCCCCAGCGGACGAGCTGCACCCCCTGATCGACGCGTGGCGAGTGCCAGCGCGTCGTGTCCTTCTTCACGCGTGCACATCCTCACGGCGCCACTTCTGGATGCGCTCCCAGAACAGGTCCGTGAAATCGTCGATTTCGTGCTCGGGATACAGGGCCGTGACTTTCTTGCGGATGGCGTCGCGCGCTATGTCTGAGCCAAAAAACTCGTCGGCCACTTCGTCCAGGTGCCCGAGATGTTCGGCGCAGAATTCATTGAAACGATCCGTGTCGAAATAGTCGAGCGCGAGCGCCGCGTAATCGGGCAGCTTTTCCTCGAAGGGCTTGTCCTCCGCCGCGATCTCGAAGTACTTGCTCCAGTTCAGATTGGCATGCATCGAACGGTCGGTTGCGGCACAGAAGATCGACCAGCGCAGGTTCGCCTTGAGCAGCCACGGAAAGTGATAGTGCAGGGACGTGACCTGCGAATCCGGGCAGGCGTTCGCAAAGTCGATGGGGCGCCACGTGCCGTTCGAACGCAGCGCCTCACAGGAATTAAAGTCCCAGCCGAAAAACGCATTAATCACCATGGTCATGTTCGACAGCGTGTTTTTGTCATCTTCGCTGAGAAAGTCCTTGTCCATCATGTAACGATCGTGCAATGGCGCAGCCGGGTCATAATTGACGAAACGCCACTGCGGCCCGAGCCCGACGCAGCGTACGAACGCGTCGTGTGGATCAACGGCCTGTTGCAGGTGCATGAGCCGCGTGCCGCTCTGGTTGTATGCCTCGTGCAGGGTTTCGCGATCACGAATCGACGTCACACCGACCCATGCTCCGCCGTCATAGGGTTTCATGAACAGGGGGTAGCCGATCCGGTCGCCGATTTCTCCGAGGTCGAACAACTTCGCATACTGTCTCAGCGTCGGCTGCAGATCCGGAGACTCTGCATAGGACTTCGGCGGCACGAGCCACGTCTCCGGCACAGGGAACCCGAGGCGCATCATCGCGCAATAAGTTGTGTGCTTTTCCATCGACTGCAGTGACCACGGATTGTTGTATACATAGAGATCGTTGGTGAGGATCGATTTCTTGATCCATTCGCGCGACGGGTGGTACCAGTGGGTCAGGCGGTCGATAACGACGTCGTATTTGCAGTCCTGCAACAGGTCGAACGGTTCGATCTTGACCCGCTCGACGTCAAAGCGTTGAGTCTCTCCACCCAGGTCGATCGACAGATCCAGCCGGCCGAGCAATTCCTCGTAGCAGATCGGCCAGCATATGTCTGCGCCGAGAGATAGGCCTATGTGACGGGTTCTTGTCGGCATATTCCGGTCCTTGTGAGCACAAGACCACTATAGGTCGATGAAACCATTATTCATAGACCATCCAGACGGGGCCCGGATACAACCACGACAGACCGTTGCGCAGGCGGTCCCGCCAGTTCTCCCAGTTGTGGGCATCCCGGGCTTCCTCGAAGCGCACATCGATGCCCTGTGCCTGCAGCCGTGGTACGAGCGAGCGGTTCTCGTAGATCAGCGACTCGTAAATGCCGCAGCTCATGTAAATCCGGTCCGTCGGGCAGCCGGGCTCCTCACGAAACGCATTCATGAAGCGCACGACCGGATCGAACACGGCGCCGCGCTGATGACGCCCGATGTCACTGAATGCATAAGAGCCGGACTGCAGCAACAGCCGGCCGAAGATGCCCGGATACTTCCACGCGGCATGCAGCGAGGCGACCCCGCCGAAACTCGCGCCGAGCAAGCCGCGCGCATGGGCGTCGGGAATCAGCGGAAATTTGTCGGACATCGCGGGCAGCAGTTCGGTGGCGAGAAACGATGCATGCCGGTCGTCACCGGCATACTCGCGCAGGCGATCCGGCGACTGCGTCAGCGCGACGATAAGCGGCGGAATCTCGAGCGCATGTATCAGGTTGTCGAGTACCGTCTGCAGAGCCGCGAATTGCAGGTAATCATGGCCATCGTGCGCAATCAGCAGCGGATACCGGCGGTTTCGCCGAAACCGCGCCGGGATGTATACGTTGACGTCACGGGCGCCCTTGAACGCCGCACTCTCGATGCTCAGCGTGTCGAGCGCACCCGGGCGTGCGTCGGAATTCGATTCGGTCCAGTGCGGACGCACATAGCCCGATCCCTGGCATACGGAGTTAGCGCCAAAAGGATCATGCGCCAGGACGTCGTTGAGCGGGTCGACGACAAGTTGCCGGGAATCGCCGGTTACAACTTCGAACTTGTACTCGATTCGGGAACCGGGCGGCAGTTCTATCGTGGCCGCCCAGAGGTCCGAGCCGTCGAGCTTCTGGAAAGGCTGCGCCGTATCCAGACCGGATATCCAGCATCGCAGATAAACGGCGTCAGCGATGCCACGATAAACGAACGTCACATCGCTGCCGTCTACAAGCGGAAATTCCGTGCTGCCAATGAATGCATCGATCTCGGCCGGGCCGGGCGTGCCTTTGCGAAACAAATGGCGAAGTGACGGGTTCATGGCGTGCGCAGCCTCGTGAAGCGTCCGTCATGATGCAGGCCGCGAACCTTGTCCGCATGAACCACTCGCGAGCCATCGAGTCGTAACAGTGACTCATTGTCGAGCGCAACGCAGGTATCGGGAGCAAATCGGCGGCTCATCAGTCCGATGCGCAAGCGGTCCTTTTCCCGCAGGCGCCGGGCGGTGTCGGGCAGGATCACGTATCCCTGCACGATGCCCAGGCCGGCCCCGAGTATTTCCGCTTCGCGCCGTCCCTGCGGCAAGCGATCATGAAACAGCACGATGCGTTCCGCCAGCACCATCGCGCCAGCCGACCACGCGATCACCGGCGTCTCGCCAAGCATTCGGTGGACACCGAACATGCGCATGCGATTCAGTAACACGGCGACATTGCCGCCGGTGATGATTACGCCGCCGCACCGCTGCAGAATTTCCCGGATCTGATCGCTGTGCTCCCTGAGCAGCGCGGTTGTCGACGTGTTGTAACGCTCCTCGAACTGGCGATGAATACTCTCGGTCCGGTGCAGATGATGGCGATCGAGTGCCCGCAGCTGGGATACCGCATGGCGCTGCTCGGCGGCGAGAAGATCTTGGTCGCCGCCAACACCGAACATCTGGCGCGCCGCTCGGGCGAGCGGCCTTAGGCGCAGGCGATACAGGCGTTGCAGCTCCATCAACCGGTCCTGTCTTTCACGGTAGTCCTCGGCCAGGCCGTCGCTTGCGCCAAGGACCTCGTCGGTTCGGTGATAGAGAGACAGGCATTCTAGTGACCTGCCCGCCGCCTCGCCGACCTGGTCGACGTCGTTCTCGGCCTCTTGCCAACCGGCCGAGATCACCGCAATCGGGCCCGGCGGCAGGTTCGCCATCTCGACCGCGAGCCCCAGGTTTATCGCGGGACGCTGCGGGCCGAGAAGCAAGCGTGTCGCTTCAGCGTGCGTCATGCCAGCTCCACACGAATCAGCTTGACGATTTCGGTGAGCGCCTGCTCGACGACTGCCGTATCGGGGTCGCGGACGATAATGTAGCCGTCACCCTCGTAACTGTCCGACGGAAACTGGCCCTCGCGCGGCAGCTTTGCCTCGACGACCAGCGGACCGAAGCGTCGCTGCGCTTCATCGAGACCGTGGATGGCTCGCACGCGCCCGCGCCCCTGTCCCCGGATATATGCCGCACCGGCCGCATAGCGCCGAGGCGGCGGGTCGAACTCGCCGAATACCATCAGCTTCGGCCATGCGCGGTAGAAATCGATATCGTGTGCATAGGACAGAAGCGACGTAAACTGCGCGCCGGGCGGCCGGGCGCCGACTTCCGAAATCGCGATACGACCGTCAGCCATGCGAAACCACTCCATGTGGCTGAGGCCGGTCTCGAGTCCGAGCGCACGAACCCCCGCCTCGGCGGCAGCGCGAATTGGATCGAACTCGGTGCCCGATATGTCGCGCGGCAGCATTACGCACCACTGGATCCAGGCATTTTCGAGCACCTCGAGCGGCGATGGCATGTACCTCGAAATCGAGTGCCAGGTCAGCTCTCCGCCGAGCATCACGCTGTCGAAGGAATACTCGGTGCCCCGGACGAACTCTTCGTAAAGGGTCGGTCGTCCCGGGTCTGGCGGATGTTGTTCCAGCAGTTGTTCGAGATCGCCTGCGTGATCGAGCCGCCAGGTACTCTTGCCGCCCGCGCCTGCCGGTGGCTTGACGACAAGCGGGAAACCCACTTCTTTCGCGAAGGCAAATGCACCGTCTCGATCTGCGACGAGCGCGTGGCGTGCACATGGCACTCCCGCATCGCGCAAAACGCTTTTCATGCGGGCCTTGTCGCGAAAGTTTTTCGCCGCCTCCACGCTGAGACCCTCGATGCCGAGGACCTCCCGGGCAATCGCGAGCGGTACCTGCAACTGCTCGAGTGCCGCAATATACCGGACGGCCTTGCCCAGACGCCCTTCGAGCTCCCGTGCTGCATCCACGAGCTGCCCCGGGTCCAGCGCATCCTCGACGTACCAGTGACCGGCCAGCCGGTCGCGAATCTCCTGCGGCAGCTTTTCCGCCGGCTCCTGGCTGACCAGCGACAGGTCAACACCGGGCAGCTGCGATGCCCCGCTGACGAAGCGAACAGTCGCATCCATAAGAAAAGGCGCAGCAAAGATGACGTGAACTGGCATGACGGACAAGCTTACGCCAGCAGCTGCGGATTCGCCGATTTTTGTTGACTGACGCGCCCGACAGGATTGGCTCAGATCGCCCTTGGGCGATCTTCGGGGCTTCGCCCCGTTCTCGCTACGCTCGAACGCCCAAAACGCTGGCGCGTTTTGTCGAACGAGGTTCGAACCTGTGGCCCCTGCCTTCGGAGGGTAGAACTTGAGAATTAACTAATTGTTTTGATAGACCTTGGATCGCCCGTAGCATTATGTAAGTGTCCAATCTTGCCAGTTGGCGTGGATTTGAACGGGGCAAAAACGGGGCAATAATTGCGACGACCAACAGTGACCGCGTTCACGTAAGCGGCCTTTTGAAGGCATCGAGTGGTGCGAGTAGAACGTCCGCTGTCAGGTTCTGCCCGGGTTTGGTGGACACCTTTCAATGTCCGCATATTGCGGAAGGAGGTGTTCCATGCCAAAGAGAAAGCATCGACGATATAGCCCAGAGTTCAGGCGTCATGCTCTGAAGCAGGCCAGCTAGGCCGGTCGATCTACCTCAGTTCGCCCAGTCGCTGCCCCTGCAGGTATTTCTTGCCAACCTCGGCATCGAGGACGAGTTTCCTGTCCTGGAACACCATGACGATGTCGGAACCGCCGAACATGAAGTAGCCGAACGGGTCGCCCTTGCGGAGTTCCGCACCGACTTCCGTCGTCAGGTTGACGGACGAGACGTACGCCATGCCGATCGGCAGTACCGCGACCAGTCCGACTTGCGGCGAATCGACCACGACGAGGCCGCGTTCCTGGTTGAACTGGTACGTGTCGCCGTCGACGACATTGAGCGTGCCGTCTTCTTCGCGGAACACGTCCATGTAGACCCTGCCGCTAATGTTGCGCACTTCCTTCACGGTTCCGGCCACCGGCACGTGGTAGCGGTGATAGTCGTCGATATAAAGGAAACTGTGCGTGTAGATGCCGCCCTCGAACGCCTCCCTGTACGGGCTGCCGTCGAGCAACTCGGCGATCGCCCAGTTGACGCCCTTTACCCTTATGTTCGAGTCCTCGTCGATCTGCCACTGGCCCATGAACACGGCATCCGCGGGCGAGACGACGACCTTGTCGTCGCGCGGTTCCGCGACCGGGCGCCTGCCGGATTTCACTTCGCGGGCGAAGAACTGGTTGAAGGTTTGCCAGCCGCTCGGTCCCTCGACGTAATCGTCGATGTTGTAGCTCGTGGCCGAGAGGAATGTGTCGATACCTGTGGCCGAAGCGGGGGTGTCGAGGAAGGATCCCCAGGCTCGCACGAGATCTTTCATCCACGCGTTGAACGGCTCGTCTTTATTCAGGGCGTCGCCGGGCGCCTGGTTCACGATGTAATAGAACTTGAGACACTCGGGCACGACTTCCCGTTCTGTCGGGACGAGCGTGACGAGGTCATCCAGGTAATCGACAAAGCCGTCCACGTCTCGGATGTCCTTTAGAGCTGCAGTTGCTATTGCCGCTTCCACCGAGGCTCGGAGGTCCGGCCGCGAGTCCATCAGCTGCAGGAGTTCCGCAACCACCGGCTCATGGTCAGCGGCCGCGCAAACTTCAGCCAGAGTGAGAGCCAGCAGCAGTGTCAGTGCCGCGGCGCGGGATGAGCGCGCAAGGACCCCTGTTCGATTCCGCAGCATTTCAGGCTCCTCGATGGACTTGCCGATATCCTTTATGCCCGAATCGCCACCGCGTCAATGCGGGGATACTCTTATCGGCTGAACCAGACGCCGGGAATCAGTCTGCCGGCCGCTTCGCCGGTGCCGCATACCATTGCTCGCGTGGCACGACTTTGGGCTCGTCGGGATCGCGCTCGTAGGACGGCGACATGATCTGTACACCGTACTCGTTGAACACGTCCTGTATGTTTGCATGCAGAGCCGAGTACAGCGCGGGAATCTCCCTGTCGTTGTTGCTGGGGGCGTTCAGTTCGTAAGTCACCGCGTGGTCGCCAAGTGCTTTTTGCAACACGAATGGCCCTGGTTCGCGCAGCAATCCCTCGGTACGCGACGCGGCTTCGAGCAGCATGGCCTCGACCTGGCGCCACGGCGTGTCGTAGCCGATGCCCACGTCCGTGTGCAGGATCAGATTATCCTCACGCGCCATCGTCGAATAGTTGATCACATCGTTGTTGAGGATGTTCGAGTTGGGGACCACGACGATCTCGTTCTTGGCCGTGCGGATGCGCGTCACCATCAGGCGGATGTCGGTGACGATGCCGGTTACGTCGCCGATCGTAATTCGGTCACCTTCCTTGAATGCGCCGCGATACGTCATGGTCAGCCCGGCGATGGCGCCGGACACGAACGACGTCGAGCCCATGGAAAAGATCACGCCAAGGAACACCGAGACGCCTTTGAACGCCAGCGAATCCGAACCCGGGATGTAGGGGTAGGCAATGACGATGCCGAAAGCGACGATCAGGATACGCAACAGTTTGAAGGTCGGCATCGCCCATTCGGGCTCGAAGCCCTCGAGCTTTATGCTGCCGCGGTTCACACGGACGAAGAATCCCCGAACGAGCGTCAGGATGTATCGAACCACAAAGAACAGGACGACCAGGAACGCGATATCGGGAATCGCGTCGACGAAACCGAGCCAGATGCTCTCCAGCGGGTTCAGAACCAGTTGAAACAGCGACTTGGCGAAGCCGCGCGTCCACGGGAACAGGCCCAGCACCGTGTTCAGCAGAAAGTACACGAGCACGATGACGGCGCCGACGCGCAACACGCGCATCAGGTTTGCCAGCATATTCCAGATCTGATGAGGGTTGATGAGCCAGCTCGATTTCGTCGCCAGTTCGCCAACGCTCTTCGACACCTTGTCTCTCGCCCACTTCTCCAGCCAGCGGAACAGGTGGATCACGCCCCAGAGCAGCAGGCCGGTGACCAGCGCAACACCGACGGCAAATGCACCTTTCCTCGCCAGCACGCCAGTGCTCCGATCTTCACGGTACTTGCCTACGGCCTCCTGTATTTTTTCGAGGTAAACACTGGCCAGCAGGTGCCGATCGACGTCTTCCAGTTCGGCGTCAACGTCAAAAATACTAACGATGCTGTCATTGCCGGCCACGATACGGTGGTGGTCGCTTTCCTCGATGATGCGAAGCTCATCGACCGAACGCGAGGGGTCACCAGCGAACTCGACGATTCGTTTGCGCACTTCGGCAGCACGCTGCTTGGCAGGGTAAGCGGCAACACCGCGTAGTGGAAACAAGACCGAACCATCGAGCGTGACGCTGGCGATTTGCTCCTTGTCCTGGGAGACGCCAGCACCGTCATCGTCGCCCTGTGCCCAGGCAAGAGACAAGGCCAGCGTGGTCGAAAGTAAGACTAATAAGCTTGGAAGCAGCCTCAAGATCCGGCCAGGGCCGGGCAGCACCTGTACATTCAGCACCAAAGTCTCCCCGATAGCGGTTTATTGCTTTTATTGCTTTACGCAGTGTAACCGAATGGGTCGTTCCATCCGAGGACGGCATGTCGAGCAAAACCGCAGGAGCGGTTCTCGAATCCGCAAATAGACGGGCGAGGAACCGATGGCGCTATTATGCGGCACGATCAATATAGACGAGTATCTTTGAGACAGGGAATGGCGAATGAAAATGACCTGACCCCCTGGAACAATTCCAGCTAGTGAGAGAGACTTTCATTGGACAAGGAGAAAGACAACGGGGAGAAGGCACTGGAAGCCCGAACAGATCATCCATGTGCTGCGCGAGGCCGAGATCAAGCTCGCGGGTGATAAAACGACGGGCGAGGTCTGCCGGGAACTGGGGATCTCCGAGCAGAGCTACTACCGCTGGCGCAAGGAATACGGCGGCATGCAGGTGTCGCAGGCAATCAATCCACTTGTCATGCCTGCATCAGCTACGCAACCATGAGCGCAAACTCTCACCTTACAGGCGGGGTCGTGATAGAGGGCTGGTCATATAGAGTTGATGCGCTGAGCGCCTCGCGAAGCGCGTAGGGAGACCCCAAACGCCGAGACTTTCAAAGGCTTGGGGGTCGACCTCTGCACGGCGAATGGCAGGGAAATGGCGCGCCCGACAGGATTCGAACCTGTGACCCCTGCCTTCGGAGGGCAGTACTCTATCCAGCTGAGCTACGGGCGCTTTGTTTCGGGCCAGCGATTCTAGCCGCGTTTGAGCGCCAAGAATACCCGAATCTGCCTTTCGCGGCGCGCCCTGCCGGATTGCGTAGGTATGGGTGGTCAGGCCCCGGCGGAGTTGTAGGGATCGAAACTCGGTTGCTCGTCGTCCTTCTCGAGAACCAGCGCGCGCATCGCTGCCGCCAGAAAAGCCAACAAAACACTGTACTTAGGTTCAGGTCGG
>CBDUCE010000042.1:0-17903 GCA_965365575.1 uncultured Gammaproteobacteria bacterium | reverse complement strand
CTCGTGCTGGGTGCGATCGGCATCGCGTTGCCGTTGCTGCCGACCACGCCGTTCATCCTCGTTGCCGCATTCGCGTTCGCGCAGTCCTCGGAGAAACTGCACCAGTGGCTGCTTGATCACAATGTCTTCGGTCCGCTCATCGACAACTGGCATCGTCATGGCGCGATCAGCCGGCGGGCGAAGGTGCTCAGTGTCATCTCCATGATCGCCGTGCTGGCGATCTCGCTGGTGATGGCAGCACCGCCGGTGGTCATCATCGCGCAGCTCGTCGTACTGGGCGCAGTGGCGCTGTTCATTCTTACCCGGCCGCTGCCGCCGGGTGCGTAGGAGCGGTTCTGCAACCGCTCCTACATGCCGCGAGGCGCCACCACCTGCAGTGACTTCAGGAACTCGATGATGCGGTCCTGTTCGCCGCCGTCCAGCGCTTCGAAGGCGAGCCGGGTATCGAGCGCCTCCCCATCATGCGCGAGCGTGGCGTCCCGGAGCGTCGTGAACTTGCCGTGGTGGAAATACGGCCGTTCGTTCGCCGCCCCCCAGAGTTTCTTGGTGAGAAACTCGCGATTGCCGCCGAGGAACCCGGGCGAGCCGGCCGGGTGGTTGATGTTGATGGCCTCTTCGTTGGGGTCGCCGGGTCCGCTCGTGATGTCATGCAGCTTCAGGTCAGTGAATGCCCGCACCCAGAGCACCCCGTGGTGCGGCTTCGGCCGTTCGCCGGGTAGTCCAGAGTGTGACAGGTCGACGGCCACGCTCACGCCCTCGCCCGCCTGCAGGTTGCCGGGCGGGTTGTACGGGTTCGGTTCCGTGTAGATCCAGCCTTCGTCCACCAGCGGCAACGCGGGCACGTGGCAGCTGCCGCAGCCGATGTCGTTGAACAGCACCTCGCCCTCATCGATCGCCTGCCGGACTTTTGGGTCCTTCGGCAGCACCTGCTGCGGCACGGGAAGGGTCGCCTGGTAGAGCGCAACGGCCGTGATGTCCGCGACCGTCAGCTCATTGACGACGCCGTCGCCATCGGCATCGATGCCGGCACCGAAGCGCTCGACCGACTGCATGCCGTGGTGGTGGTTGAACGCGTTGTTGGTGAACTGACGGATCGACACCACGCTGCCGGACTGGTGAAACGGATGAATGACCAGGCTCGGCGGATCGCCCGGACCGCCCGAGACGAGGCTCTGCGGTGGCAACCCCTCGACAGCCGTGGTATCCCAACTGCCGTCACCGAGGCGCTGCAGTTCACCGAAATCGACGCCCTTGCTGCTGAGATCGGCAGTACTGCCCGGCGCGAGGCCGTCGCGTATCGCCTGCAGGTCGGCCGTCATCTGCCGCGCCAGCATCTCGATGAAACCCGAGCCGAACATGCCGACGGTCGCGCGGTAGTTGCCGATGCTCGCGAGCGTGGCGAAGGCGCCGTCCTCGCTGACGGCCCCGCGCCTGACGATGCCATCGCCGTGATCGAAGGTCGCGAAATCGAAGCGCTGCGCCGCCACGAACACGCCGGTGACGAAGTCGCCGCCGCCGCCCGGGATGCCGAAGGGTGCGTTGTGGCAACCCGCACAGCCGTTGGAATCCTGCGCCGAGACGCGATTGAAGTTGTGCGGAAATTCGAGCGGCCTCGTGTTATCGGCAAGCGGGGCGCCCGTGCCGGTGGTCAGCGGCCGGCCGCCGCCCTCCGCCGGGGTCCACATTGCTTCGAAGGCCAGCCGGCCGCGGCGCAGCAGTTCATTGAGATGTAGCGACTGTTCCTCGCTGTCTTCGAGGCGCTCGTAGACCGAGCGTTCCTCACCAATGGAATCCGGCCACGCCGGCAGCGCTACCGCGACACCGCATCCGGCCAGAAGCGCTAAACGCATGGAGCCTGCGCGTTTCAATTTCATGGTTGCACCCTCGTCGAGCCGTTATCCGTGAACCGTCCGGATGTGGGCCAGCCGGGCCGCCGCGAACGGCGACCCGGTGGCCGTTTCGCTACAGCACTCCGTCCGGACAAGCGTCGTTCGGGCAGGCAAGAAATACCGCGAAAGAGTCGTTGATCGCCGGACCCATTCCGGGGAAGTTCGTGGTGGTGAGATCATTTAGCCACGACATCCCGGCCGGGATCGACGGGTGTTTGTCGACGACAAGGTGAATTTCGGCGCCGTAACCGTTACCCGCATACAGGCCATCCGGGTCCCCGAACAGCACGAACAGGCCGCTCGGCAGGGGGTGGGCTGGCACCGTGAAGTCGAAATTGATGACGCCGCCACCGCCGGGCTTGCCGTTCTTCTTCAGCTGGCCGTCCGGCGACGAGATCGCGCCGCCGCCGTTGAACACCGAGGCCCCGACTTCCGGGGTGCCCAGGTCGTCCTCACCGCAACCGCCGACGCAGGCATCGGGGTTGTTGAAGACAATGACCCACAGCGTGTATGGGTCGCCGGCGGTGGAGACCTGGGTCATGATCCGGCCGCGGATGCCGTCCGGAGTCCGCATCAGCCACGCGGCACCGGTGTATCCCCTGTTGGCGGCGGTGGCGTCCAGTACGTTGCTGGTCTGGTAGCGGCCGTGGTCGGCAAAAGCCGTTGCCGCCAACAATGTGGCCCCGATCGTTGTAATTAGAGCAGTTCTTGTCATTTTCATGGTGTTTTCCCTCATTACCCTGGTGTATCGCCCCCTGACAGCCGGTCTGGAACCGGAAGGTGAGCTGCAACGCTAGGCCCGGGCGGCGCTGGTGTAACGAAAGAACCATGAAATTTCTGCTATACCTTTATGAAACACCCCGGAACAGGACAGCAATAAAGGGGGGCGTCATGTCAACTGGAGAGAGGTCACATCGGGTTTACCGCTTTGGCGAATTCTCGCTGGACCTCGACCGTGGGACGCTGTATCGCGGGCACCGCGAAATCCACCTGCGGCCCAAGGCATTCCGGGTGCTCAGAATCCTCCTCGAAAACAGCGGCCGGCTGCTTTCGAAGGCGGAGTTGCACGAAGTCGCCTGGAAGAAGTCCGTCGTCACCGACGACTCGCTGGCCCACTGCATCGCCGATATCCGCCGCGCCCTGGGCGACAGTGACTTCGAGATGATCAAGACCGTGCCGCGCCGTGGCTACGTCTTCGACCACGCCGTAAACGAGGAGATCACAGTCCCGTCGGAGCCGCCCCCGCAACGCACTCGTTTCGTGTACCACCTGGGTGCCATTGTCGCCGCAGCGGTCGCGGCCATCCTGCTGCTGCTCGGGGCCGGGCAGAGCGTCCGGACCCCTGGCGCCGGGGCTGAGGCTGGTGAGTATCTCCTGGCCAACACGGCCGAGGGCGACCGGCCGATCACCGACATCGACGCGTACAACGAGTCAGAGAAAGGGCGGTTCTTCTTCAAGCGGCGCGGTAAGGGCGACATCGAGCGGGCCGAAGCATGCTTTAAGGCCGCCCTCGAGCGCGACCCGGACCTTGCCGATGCCTGGGTCGGGCTCGCCGGCGTCTATAGCGTCCGAATGGGGTACGGTGATCTCAGCCGCGAAGCCGGCGTAACGCTGCTCGGCGACGCATCCAGCCACGCTATCCGGCTCGCGCCCGAGAGTGCGGAGGCACACCTCAGACGCGCCCATTACTACAACGTCCTCGGGAAACCGTCACTTGCGCGGCAGCATATGGAGACCGCGATGGCGCTGGATCCCGACAACATCCTCGCCCTCGGCTGGGCCGCCGGCAATCACGCTCATCGCGGTCTGTTCGACGAAGCCATCGAATTCCAGCGGCGCGCCATCCAGGAAGATCCAACCTCGGCCGTGTCGCACCACAACCTCGTCTGGTTCCTGCTCGCGGCGGGCCGAAATGCAGAGGCAGCCGTCGCGGCCAAACAGTCCCGCGCGATCTCCCCGCCGGGCCTCGGCGACGAGGGCGACCTGTTCATGGACGTCGAAATACTGCAGGGCAATTACGAGCAGGCACTCGCGCAGGTGCGAAACATGGCTAGCGGGCCGGCGCAGGACCGTAATCTCGCGATGATTCACCACGCACTCGGGCAGGAAGCCGAGGCCGACGCCGCTCTGCAACGCCTGCTGGCGGCCGGCGACGAGCAGGCCGTAATTCACGCGGCCGAAGTGTTTGCCCAGCGCGGGGAAACCGATGAGGCCATACGATTCCTGGTCGATGTTCTGGACTCGCCGGAACGCGGTGCAGCCGACCGGCGGCAACTCTGGCAGGACACCTTGTGGCTGCTCTCCCCTTACCTGATCGGGCTGCGCTCCGATGGGCGCTGGCAGGCACTGCACGCACGGGTGCTCGAAGCGAGGGGCTATTCGACCACCGTCGCGCGCGCCGGCACTGCCGGGGTGACGGAAAAAGACTAAGGCTGCGACGCGGTCGCCGCAGGGCGGGCCTCGGCCCGCGATCGATCGCGCTTCGAGCAGCGCTCCCATAAAAGAGCGATTAGGGGCAGGTGGCGCTGCCGGTTTTCTTTTCACGCGCCGCACGCAGCTCGGCGAGGCTCTCCTGGACCGCCTCCTCTGCTTCGGCGGCATTCTCGGCGCTGACCTCGGCCCTCTCGTTACGCGCAGCCATAGCGGCGTCAGCCTCGGCCATGCGCCCGGCATCCCGCAGCAGCACAACCTCCTGCAGATCCGCGATATAGGAACTCAGCCCGCCGCCCTGCTCGGCCCGCCGCACAGCGGCCAGTGCTTCGTCCGTCCGGCATTCGATCGCCAGTTCGTTGGCATCCTTGACCGCACGCGTATCCCCTACCATGCCGCAGGCAGCCAGTACAGGCAGGACAATCGCCGAAAGGAGTGAGCCTGTTCTGCTGGCTGGAAAGTTCTTGTTCATTGTTTCTCCCTGGTAGAGCTTCAGGAAGCCCTCTTACAAGACCGACTGCGCCTACTGCGCCGCCGGCACGCCCGGTTCGAATACGATCCTGTAGCCGTGCTCATGATCGACGTCCTCCACGATCAGGACGATCGCGTATTGTCGACAGTGCATCAATTCGTCTCCCGATATGGAAATATCGGGCGTGAACGCTTCGGTGAAATTCGTGGCAGCAGAGGATAACCAGAATCCGGGCGGATTTGTAACAACTGCTGCCGGACGGTGTGGATTTCCGGATTTTGCTTCCCGCATAATCGACGCACGCGCGTCGCACCATGGCCGCACGCAGGAGAGATGATTTGCAGCGCAGCGCCGCCGATATAACCCGTTTTGCCGCCCGCTTCGTTACGCTCATCGTGGCGACGATCCTCGGCGCCTGCGCGAGCTACGAGCCGAAGCCGCTCGTCCTCGATGTGGACCTGCAGGGGGTCCAGACGAAGACCATCGACGACGTGACGGTATCGGTCGCCATCCTCACTGACGAACAGGCCGAGCAGCATTTCGGCGTGCAGTTTGCGTTGCGCGGCCTGCAGGCCCTGTACATCAAGGTTCGCAACGAAACCGACCGGCGGCTCTGGTTCATACGCAACACCGTCGATCCCGACTTCTACTCGCCCGACGAGGCGGCCGTGCTGCTGAAGGGCACGCTGTCGGCGAGCGACTTCGAGGCACTGCGCCAGCACTTGCGCGACGAGTCGATCCGGGTGCTACACCAGCCCCTGACCATCACGGAAGGCTTCCTGTACCTGCCGCGAGTCGAGGGTGGCAGGTACGTCGACATCCGCCTCGGCGGAGACGTTTACGAGTCGGACGAGGAAGACACCCTTGATGCCGGATGGCTCAACGAGCTGCGCTTCGGCTTTGCCGTGCCGTTGCCGGACGGCCTGTTCGACTACGAGAAGCTCGATGCGGCCCACACCTACGGCGACGTCACGCTCCCCGATATCGAGGACCCCGAGGCGCTGCGCATGCACCTCGAGGAGCTACCCTGCTGCGCCACGGACAACGACGGCGAGGCTCTCGGCGATCCGCTGAACGTGGTGCTCATCGGCGATTCACAGGAAGTGTTGACGGCCCTTACCCGCAGCGGCTGGTCGTTCACTCACCGCATCTCGCTCACCACCGTCGGGCGCCTGGCCGGCGCCGCACTCGGCGGCGACGCCTACCCCGTCGCTCCCGTCAGCAACCTCTACCTGTTCGGCCGCAAGCAGGACTTCGCGCTGCAGCGGGCGCGGCCGACCATCTCGCAGCGCAACCACACGCGCTTCTGGCTCGCGCCCTTCACGTTCACGGGGCGCCAGGTCTGGGTCGGGCAGGTCAGCCGCGACATCGGCATCAAGGTAACGCCGGAATCCCCCACTCTGACGACGCACATCATCGATCCCGAGGTAGACCTCACCCGCGAGTACCTGCTGCACAGCCTGCTCGATGCGGGGCTGGTTGCGGGATTCGGATTCGTGAAGGGCAGTACGCAAGCCACACGCGAGGCGCCCGCCATCAACCTCGGCAACGATCCGTACTTCAGCGACGGCCTGCGGCTGGTGGTCGTCCTGTCACCCCACCCGCGGCCGTACCACGATGTTCGCAGCATGCGCTGGGAACGATCGGCGGCCCCCGTCGCCGAGGGCCAGTCCGAGTCGGCCACGCCTAACGTACGGCCTGTGAAGAAAGACTGAGAGACGATCCGGAAGACGTTGTCTGTCGCTTCCGAAAAGAGATCGGAGGCCTCTTCGAAAGCGAGCTGTAGGCCGCGGTGAGAACTGCTCCTACTTTATCGCGAGCCGGTCGTGAACCTTTGCGGCTCCGTCCACCGCCTCGGCGGCGTCGACAATAGCGCCGCGTTGCGTATCCGACTCTACGAATCCGCTCAGGATTACCTCGCCGTTTCGTACGTGGGTAACGACCCCGACGGCATCGCCGAACCCGGAAACATCGGCGATCTTCAACTTCACCTGTGCCTGGATCGTCTCATCGTCGATGGTGCGGCCAAGGCTACGTTTGCCGTTCATGACGACCATGGCATCAAGCACGTCGTCAACGCCGTCCGTCTCGCCGGCAATCTTCAGCGCAGCTGAACGTGCCTCGGCGGATGGTACGAAGCCGCTGATCTGCACGGTGCCTTTATGAACTTCGACGTTTACGTCGCCGGCACTTACCTGGTCGCTGTCTGCCAGCGCTGCCTTGACGGATACCGCGATCGTCGTGTCATCGACGGTCTCGCCCGTCGAGCGTTGCGCATTAGAGACCGTCGCGGTCATCAGCATGGTCAGGCCGAGGGCCATAGCAATTATCGTTTTTCTCATTACATGAACTCCTAATTCACGGCTGGTAAGTGACAAGTTTGCCTTGTCCGGTCAGGGGGCCGTCGATATTATCATGTCCGCCTGAAAGCTCTACTTCTGAGACGGGTCGCGGTTCCCGGCGCGCGGCCATGGATCGATTTATGAGAACTCCGCTTCTACTTTTTCTGGCGCTGGTGACGAGCGCGGCATCCACCGCGCATGCGAGCACCGTCCTGCCGCCCGGCGACCGCCCCGTCGTCGTGAAAGCGGGCTTCATGCTTTACGACGTGAACGAGATCGAGGAGTCCACCGAAACATTCGAGTTCGAGGGTGCCCTGCTCCTGAGCTGGCACGACCCGCGGCAGGCCTTCGATCCCGACGCGGAAGGCGTCGCCGAGCGCGTTTACAAAGGAAGCTACCAGTACACGGAGCTGTACGGCGGCTGGAAGCCACAGGTGTTCCTCGCCAATGAGTCCGGCTGGTTGGATCGGCAAGGAGTCGTGCTGCGCATCGAGCCAGACGGTACCGTCTGGTACGTCGAGGAAATCGATGCCGTCGCCGAGTCGCCGATGGACCTGCGCTTTTTCCCATTCGACGAGCAGCTGCTGCAGATTCATTTCAAGTTTCTCGGTTACGGTATCGACGCGGTGCGCTTCGAGCCGGTCGAAGACTACTCCCGGCTGTTGCCGCAGCAAGGAAGCGCCGTCGGCAATGCCGGCTGGTCGATCGGCGACTTTGCCGTGTCGGCCGGCGAGGACCAATCTGCAATCGCGGGCGCGCAGGCGGTTGGCCAGGGCTCGACGCTGCGCATCGAGGTATTGGCCGAGCGTCGTTCCGGCTACCTGATCCGGGTCGTCGTGCTGCCGCTCATGCTGATCGTAGCGCTGAGCTGGGTGATCTTCTGGATGGATCGGGAGAGCCTCAGCAATCGCATCAACATCTCGTTCATCGCGCTGCTCACGGTGGTCGCGTTCCAGATCATGGTCGAGCAGGCGTTGCCGGCGATCCCGGACCTGACCCTTATGGCCGGCTTCCTCGCCATCAACTACCTGCTGCTGGCAGCGACCATCGTCATCAACATCCGGGTGGACCAGCTCGACCGCGCAGGGCGGCAGGCCGAGGGCGATGTGCTCGACCTGCGCTGCCGGTGGCTGTTTCCGCTGCTGTATTTTATTGTCAGCCCGTTGCTGCTCGCAGGAGTGATGGCAGCGCTGTAGGAGCGGGCCGGGGCCGCAACCCGGTCAGAACGGCCCGTTCACCACCGTCGGGCTCAGCCAGAACGCCGACCAGACATTCTCTTCCAGCACGTAATAGATCGTGTCGTCGTGCAGGAACGCCCGGTTACGATCCGCGAGGCCGAACTGGCCGGTGACCGGCGGCGTTAACTGCCCGACCGGAACCAGTGATGCCAGTGCCGGTGTCACCTTGCCGTGGATCTCGAAGAGATGCAGTGACGTCTCGAACTGGAACTGGCCGTCCAGCTCGCTGAAGATCGTCGCCGGGATTGTGAAGCGGTCCACGCCCCCGACGTCAGCCTGGTACGTGAATGCATGCCGATTCCAGCGCGCCTCGCTGTAGGTGTTCTGGTCGCCGATGGTCACCGTGCCGCGCGGCACTGGTGCCGACAGGTCGCTGATGTCGAACAGCTCCAGCTTCACGCCGCCCGGCGCCGCGGAGCCGAGGCCGAGCAGCAACTCGTCCGTGACGGGATGCAGGAAATCGGAGAAGCCGGTGACCTCGAGCTCGCCCGCGATGCGCGGATCAGCCGGGTCCGCGAGATCGATCACGTACAGCGGGTCGATCTGCAGGAACGTAACGGCAAAGGCGCGATCGCCGAGGAAGCGCACGCCGTAGAGGGTCTCGTTGGGTTTGCCGATCGGTTCCGGGCGTGCCGCGTTCGGCAGGCTGCCCACGATGTCGAGCGCGGGTTCGGTCGGCGACTCGCGCAGGATGTACAGCAGGTGGTCAACGAAGTCCGTGCTGTTCCGGTCGAATTTCGACGACAGCACGCGCAGGTCGCCGTTCGACTCGCTCATTCGGAAGTCCTGCTGGCCACCGACCCACACCTGGCCTTCGATGTCCGCGGAGCCGCTGTAGCTCACCGACGTGCCGCCGAGCGCGAACTTGTGGATGCGGGTGAATACGTCCGGCAGCTCGAAGCCGAGGATCTGCGGGAAGTAGATCGCGTTCTCCGACACGTAGGCGCCGTAGACCTCGTCGTTGTAACAGGTGTTGACGAATCCCTCCGGGTTGTCGATCGGCACGGCCGTGATGCTGGTGATGACCGGGTAATCCGGCACGCGCTCGTCGTTGCTGACGTAGCAATTCGCCGGGTCGACCAGCGTCTGCTCGACGCCGTTGATGGTGATCTTCGGCAGCAGGTCGTCGAGCGTCAGGTTGGCCAGCAATGCCTGGTTGTGTGCCTGGTCCGCTGCGGTCTGCGGGCTGTAAATGAGGCTTTCGACGTTCGGCGCGTAGCGGCTCAGGATGTACACGACGTTGCCGATGCGGCGGCTATCGACGAACACACCGTCCATGCTGACGTCGATCTCCTGCACGGGTGCGCTCTTGTCGGTCACGTCATAGATATGGAAGCCGAGTTTCTCCGGCGCCCAGATCGCGAGGCTCGACCACATGTCGCCGTAAGTGCCGTAGAAGCGTTCGGCCGTCAGTGCGAACAGGCGGTTACCGTCCACGTACATGCCCTGTATCGAGACGCCTTCGTCGAGGGGAATCGTGCCGGCGAGCGTCGCCGACGCGCTGGCCGGATCGGTCTCGAGCATGCGGATCGACGCGACCGCCGGGTTGCCGGTATTGACGGCGCCATCAGACGGCACCTCCAGGGCGCCGAAACAGCAATGGAAAAGGCGCCGCGGCGCAACGTACAGGTGCTCGCCGTCGTAGCGCACGACGTCGAACTCGTCGACGTTTTTCTCCTGCGTGTAGGTGCCGGTGAAATTGCCCACGGTCTCGGGCGGCGCGGCGCCGCCGATGGCCAGCACGTCCCCGGAAGGCGGCGGCGTCACTGTGGTTAGCCCGGACTTGATCGAGGCTTCGAGTTCGTCCGCAGTGGACACCTTCTTCAGCAGACCCGCAACGGGTGGCTCGGGTTCCGTCGTCGAAGACGAACTGCCGCTGCAGGCGGCCAGCGCCAGCAGCGACATCAGGGGAAGAACAACTTGCGCGCGAAGTGCTTTTCGGGATTCATTCATAGCCGGTCCTCCGGCAGGTGACCGGGTTTGCCCGGACCCGGTCGAAAAGCCGGTTCAAGCGCGATTCTGTGCTTCATTCTGAACCCCTGTCGAGTCCGTGGTTACCCTATTCGACAGAATCCCGATGATTTTTATCCGCGCCAGAACACCGAACAGGGGAGCCGTTCTCGGCCCACGATCGGGGCCGAGAACGGCTGCCGCCTACATGTCGAATGTCGGGGCGATCTCGATCGTGCCGTTGTGCGGGCAGCCCTTCGCCTTGGCGATGGCGTCGTCGAGGTCCGAGGCCTCGATGAGGCTGTAGCCGCTCGCCGGGTTGGATCCCCCATCGTCGGTCACCGAACCATCCGGGTGCACCGTACTCGACTGGCCCACCGGGTTGCCGCCGTCGACCACCGCGCTGCCCATCGAGCCCAGCCAGTTGCCCCAGGCGTCCATGACCTCGGCCGCCTCTTCGTCGCTCTTGGGGGCTTCGCCGCCGTGGTACAAAAACAGGTATTTCGCCATGGTTTTCACTCCTCTTGTTATGCCTTTTTGCAACAAAAATGTAGATTACAAACAATTTATATAAGGTTCTTCCACCAAAATACCGCGTCATCGGTATCATAAATTGTGTAAATTACACAATTATGGAGGTCCGACCCGACAATAGCGCCCTGCGCGATGCCCTCAGGCGCCTCGAGGCCGCCGGCGTGGTTGCCGCGGTGCAGGCGCCGCTGCTGGCCGATGCCGAGCGCATCATCGCCGAGCTCCGCCAGGCGGTGCTCGCCGAGACGAGCGCGTTCACGGACTCGGGTAACCCCGACGTCGTTCCGGAACTCGAAGAGCACCTCGACGCCCACGTCCGCGAGGTCTGCCGGCTGCTGGGCGGGGGCCTGCCCGGCGACCTCGAGTTCGTGAGGGAATACGCCGAGCGCAGTGCCGCCCGGAAATTCCCGCTCGACGCCCTGCTGCAGGGCTACCGCATCCTGCACAGGACCCTCTCCACCTGGATCCGCGACGCTGCGCTGGAGGTCGCCGACGAGTCCGCGCACCTGCGCCGGGTCGTCGCCGCGGTCACCGATTTCGTCATCGAGTACACGGGCAACGCCGGCAGCCTGCTGACCTCGGAGTACGTGCACCACACCCGGCGTCTCGCCGAGGCCGAGGCCGACCGTCGCAACGCACTGTTGAATACGCTGCTTGACGGATACGACGAGGCCGACCAGGCCGCCGCCAGCCTGCTGCGCCGCGCCGGCTACCTGCAGCAGCGCCAGTCCTACTGTGTGGCGATCGCGCGCTCGGTCGATCCCGGCCAGATGGAAAGCGCCCCGCGCGCCCAGCGCATGGCCGATGCGATCAGCGAGGCACTCTCCACGATCGGGGTGCGCACCATCGTCGGCATCCGCGACAACCACGTCGTCGCCGTCCTCTCCGCCACCCGGCGCATGTCCGGTTGGACCGCACCGCAGTCGAACGTCGCCGATCGCGTGTACCCGGCGCTCAGGCAGGTCGGGCCCGCCGCATTGATCGGCCTCAGCAACGACGCGCCCTCCACCTCGCACATCCCGAAAGCCGCGAACGAGGCGCGTCTCGCGCTCGATCTCGCAAGTGTCGGCAATCGGGTCGCGCGTTACGCCGACATCTCTCTCAGGCAGATGCTGATCACGCAAGCGCGGAGCGCAGGGCCGGTGTCACCGCCTGGCTGGGCGGAAAAGCTCATTGCCGCAGACAGGCGCGGCGCGCTCGCGGCGACGCTTGGAAGCTATGCCGACTGCAACATGAATGCACAAAAGACGGCCCTGTTGCTCGGCATCCACCCGAACACCGTGTACTCGCGCATGCAGAAGATCGAGAACATCACGGGAATGAATGCGTTGCAGTTCCACGCCCTCAGCGAACTGCTACTCGCGCTCGACCTGTAGGAGCGGGCTTCGACCCGCGATCGATCGCGCTTCGAGAAGCGCTCCTACAGGTCTGCGTTTCGGTAGGGGCCGTAGCTGTAATACTTCGGCTGGCTGTCGAGCCGCACGTGCAGCCAGGCGACACCGCCTCCCGCGGTGCTGAGCCAGGTCGGCCGCATGCCGACGTGGCGCAGCATCTCCTGCGCGGTTCGGTGCCACAACGCCCGCACCTGTCGCCGGTCGGCATGACGAACGAACGCCGCGAGATGCGGGTAGTTTTCGTCCGGCCCCTGCGGGCACGGCACGACCAGCACCGCATCGCCGCCGAGGTTCGGGAACACGATGACGTCCTCGCCAGGTGCGTGCTCGAAGTGCTCCGCGAAGGGCGCGCGTTCCGGGGCAAACCGGGCGAGCGACGGCGCGTCGATCAGTACGAACTCGGCATCGCGATCGATGGTCGCGGTGGTGAGCGGCGGCAGCTCCCAGAAAAATGCTGCACTCTCGAACTCCGCGAGGGTGCAGCAAAACCAGTCCGTGAAATCCTCGTCCGCCGCCAGCCGTTCGAAGAAGCGCCGGAACGGCATGGGGGCCGCGCCTTCCAGGACGCGATAGAGGCGCCCGGACGGGACGGAGACTGTCTTGCTTGCATACATCGCTATCGATGATTGCACGTATGAGGTTGGACCGCGAAATGCGCTAGACTTGGCGCAAACACTGCCACCCAGAAGCAGATGACGCACCTTCGCTATCGCCTCATTCTATTAACCGTGACATTGGCTGCCGGGCTGGCCGGCTGTGGCGGCAAGGCCTACCTCTACGATCCCGTCGATTCGGGCACTTTCCTCGCTCGCGCCGAGCGGGAATCCGATGGGCCGATCCACATCGCCACGGCCGTTCCCGGGCGCGACGAAACCACCCGCATCTTCGGCCTCGATCTCTACGCCCAGGGCATCCAGCCGGTCTGGCTGCAGGTCGAAAACGCCGGCGACACCCTGGCCCGCTACGCGCCCGTCAGCACGGACCCGAAGTACTTCGCGCCGCTCGAAGTCGCCTACCTCAACCGCGGTGGCTACTCGGACGAGGCACGCGATGCAATGGACTCGCGATTCCATAGTCTCGCCATGCCACGCTACATCGATCCCGGCGAGACGCGGTCGGGTTTCGTCTTCACGCATGCCGATCCGGGCGCCAAGGGCTTCAACGTGGATGTCTTCAGCGGCGGCGAGTCGTATAACTTCACCTTCCTGCTGCGAGTGCCCGGCTTTGAGCCTGACTACGCGAGGCTCAACCTCGACGAGATGTATACAGGAGATGACGTCCCTGATTACGACGCCGATGCGCTGCAGCAGGCAATGAAAGAGTTACCCTGCTGCAGCACCGGCCGGCAGGGCGAGGAGAGCGGCGAACCCATCAACCTGGCGCTGGTTGGCGAGGGCGAGCAATTGCTGCGAGTATTGCTACGCAGCGGCTGGCGGGAAACGTCGGTCGAAGAGGCGAAGAACCAGACGCCGCAGTTCCTTTTCGGCCGGGAGCAGGACGCGATCTTCCGCTACGAGACCGTCGGCGGCGATGGCTTTTACGAGCTGCGGTTCTGGAAGGCGGCGCTCAGGTCCGACGGTGACGACGTTTACGTCGGCCAGGCCAGGCACTTCTTTCGCTGGATCGGCAGTGTCCAGCGCCTCGATGCGGACGTCGACAATGCGCGCAACTTCGCCGTACAGAAGCTGCTTTACGGCCAGTCGATAAAGGCGACCGCCTGGGTAGCGGGCAGGGAGGTCGTTCCTGTCACTTCTTTCTGGGATAACATCATCAGTCCGTCCTACTTCACCGACGGCTATCTCATAGTCTTGTGGCTGTCCGGCGAGCCGGTTTCGTTGTTGGATATTGACGCCCGGGACTGGGACGACCCGCCACGGTGGCTAACAGAATGAACGTATTCGTGCAAACGCGGGCAGCATGGTTGCTCGCCGCCTCGCTCATGATTTCAGGCCTGTCTGGCTGCGCCTCGAGTTTCGATTTCGCACCCGTGGAGTCCGTGCCGTTCAAAGAGCGCGCCGTCACGCAGGTCGAGGACGATATCAGGGTGACCGCGGCGGTACCCGACAAAAAGGAGACGCGTGAACTGTTTGGCCTCTCGCTCTATAAAAAGCGCGTACAGCCGGTCTGGATCGAGATCGAGAACCTGACGGACCAACCGGTCGGCTTTCTGCCGATGGGTGTGGATGCCGATTACCACACGCCACTCGAGATCGCCTCGCTCACTCGCAGCAAGAAAAAGCGCAAGGAGGCCGAGCAGCACTTGTTCCGTAACAGCGTCAACATGTGGATTGCACCGGGAACCACCCGCTCCGGGTTCATCTTCACGAATGCGGACGAGGGCACCAAGGCGTTCAACGTCGATCTCTTCAGCGACGAGAGAACCTGGGCGTTCACGTTTTTCATCCCGGTTCCGGGTCTCGCCGTCGATCACTACGACGTCGACTTCCATTCGATATACACGGAAGACGAGATTACGCACTTCACCGAAGCCGAGCCTTTCATCGAAGCCTTGCAGGCACTGCCCTGCTGCGTCGTAGACTCGAAGGGCAAGAACACGGGCGACCCGCTGAACATCGTCATCATCGCCGAACCGCAGGACCTCTATTACGCCGTGATTCGAGCGGATTGGGACGAGACGGAGACGGTGACGGCGGCGTCCGGGTGGAAGACCGCCGCATCGTTTTTCTCGGGCGGCGCGTATCGCTATTCACCTGTCAGCAGCCTGTACCTCTTCGACCGCAAGCAGGACGTCGCGCTGCAGCGTATCCGCCAGAACATCCACGAACGCAATCACTTCCGCCTGTGGCTCGCGCCGATGTTCTTCAGGGGCCGTACCGTCTGGATCGGGCAGATCAGCCGCGACATCGGCGTGCGCTTTACGAGAAAGACGATAACCACGCACAAGATCGACCCGGATGTCGACGAGACCCGCGAGTTCCTCGTCGAGAATCTCGCCTACAACCAGGTGCTCGAGAAATTCGCCTACGTCGGCGGTGTGGGGGAGACGCCCATAGACGCGCCGCGTCCGAACCTCACGGGCGATCCGTGGTTTACCGACGGCCTGCGCGTCGTGTTGTGGATCACTTCGGAACTCACCAGCCTCGACGATATCGAGTACGTCAACTGGATCGCGCCCGAGAACTAGCCAGGGTCGCGGTTCGAGAACCGCTCCTGCAGTAGGAGCGGTCCTGGCGCAGGAGCGGCCCGAGACCCGCAAACGCCTTGCGCAACTCCCGGAAAAGTCACCGGGTATAAGCCGTCATCAAGAGACGAAAGTAATCTTAGAACTTCGCTTATGCCCGCGGAACTTGTGCGGCGGATGTTTGTCGGCGGCGTTGCGAGCAAGCAACGAATCGCGTAAAGACGCGGCTCCCAGCTATCTGTTTCGAAAAAGCAACGTTCATACCCCCGAGTTATAAAGCGTGTTGCGTTCGGGCAACGTCTCGCTTCCTTTACCGCCCTGTTGCGCAAATGTACGTTCCCGCCATCGATCGCACGTGGGTTCATTCCAGCCTGTGATGTGCCGCAAGACCATGAGGCCCCGCAATGTCGTGAGGCATCGCGGGGCAAATGGGCGGCCGGGGGAGCTGACCGCAGGCGATCGCAACGTCAACTCACAAAGGAGACATGACAATGTCAACGCCCACTGAACGGAACGGACATGTGTCCAGAGCGGTGAAGCTGGCCCTCATGGCCGGAACGCTGCCTTTGGTTGCATCCCAGTCCGCATTTGCGCAAGAGGAAGAAGGCGCGGCTGAGCTCGAAGAGATCACCGTGACGGGATCGCGCATCCCCGCCCGCAACCTCATTAGCTCCAGTCCTGTGACGACACTCAGTTCCGACGAGATTTCGTTCCAGGGTGTCACGCGTATCGAGGACATGCTCAACCGTCTGCCGCAGGTGTATGCGGACCAGACGTCCACGCTGGCCAACGGCGCCACCCAGACCGCTACGGTCGACCTCCGGGGTCTCGGCTCCGATCGCACGCTGGTGTTACTCAACGGCCGGCGCCTGCCGGCAGGTTCTCCGCAGCAGGCCGCACTCGGCGCCGACCTCAACCAGATCCCGGCGGCACTCGTCGATCGCGTCGAGGTACTGACGGGTGGCGCTTCCGCGACCTACGGTTCGGACGCAGTTGCCGGTGTCGTCAACTTCATCACCAAACGTGACTTCGAAGGCTTTGCACTCGACTACCAGTACTCGTTCTACCAGTCGAAGAATGATAACGACATCCTCCAGCTATCACGGGATGCCGGCTTCGATGTTCCCGAGGATGATGTCACCGACGGCTTCACGACCGACGTTTCGATCATGATCGGCGCCAATGCCGCAGACGGCAACGGCAACGTGACGCTGTACGCAGGCTATCGTGAGATCGACCCGGTGCTCTCCGGCTTCCGCGACACGAACAACTGCGCGCTCGGCGGCGATTCGCCTGCCGACTGGACCTGCGGTGGTTCGTCTACGATCCCCAACGGCCGTTTCACGGACTTCGGCGTACTCGACCCGAACAGCTTCGACTTCGAGCTCGCCGGCGACCAGTTCGTGCCGTTCAGCACGCTTTACAACTACCAGCCGCCGAACCACCTGCAGCGTCCGGACGAACGCATCACGGTCGGTGCATTGGGCTACTACCGCTTCAACGATGCGTTCGAAGCCTATGCCGAAATCTCCTACATGGATGACAAGAGCGTTGCGCAGATCGCCCCGTCGGGCGCCTTCTTCGTGACCAGCTCGCTGTCCTGCGGCAACCCGTTGCTCTCGGCGCAGCAGTTCGACCAGCTCTGCGGTCAGTTCGGCCTGACGGCGGCGGACACGCAGACGGTCTACATCGGCCGGCGCAATGTCGAAGGCGGCTTTCGCCAGGACACACAGCGCAACACGGCCAGCCGCATCGTGATCGGCGCACGCGGCGAGATCAACGAGGCCTGGTCGTACGACGTGCACGGCAACTTCGGACAGGTTGCGCACGCGCAGACCTACCTGAACGACCTGTCGGTGACGCGTATCGCACGCGCCCTCAACGTGGTCGACGACGGTAACGGCAACGCGGTCTGCCAGTCGGTACTCGACGGCAGCGACCCGTCCTGCCTGCCATGGAACGTCTTCCAGGAAGGCGGCGTACAGCCCGGCGATCCGGTACTGGGCTACCTGACGCTGCCATTGTTTGCGACGGGCGAGACCTCGAACGACATCCTGAGTGGCTACGTCACGGGCGACCTCGGGAGCTACGGCGTCAGGTTGCCGACGGCCGACACCGGCATCCAGATCGTCGGCGGTTACGAGTATCGCCAGGAGAAAGTGCGGTTCGACCCCGATATCGGCTTCCAGACCGGCGATGGCGCCGGCCAGGGCGGCGCGACGACGCCGGTCAGCGGTTCGTTCGCGGTGAACGAGCTCTTCTTCGAGGCCCAGGTCCCGCTGTTCGAAGGTTATGACCTCGCTCAGTCGGTCAACCTCAACCTCGGCTATCGTTACTCGGACTACAACACGAACCAGACGACGGATACCTACAAGGGCGCTTTCGACTGGTCGTTCAATGACCAGATCCGCCTGCGTGCGAGCTACCAGCGCGCGGTACGTGCCGGTAACGTCCGCGAACTGTTCCAGCCGCAGGGCCTGAACCTGTTCGACATGCCGGAAGATCCTTGCGGACC
>CBDUCE010000041.1:0-18026 GCA_965365575.1 uncultured Gammaproteobacteria bacterium | reverse complement strand
TTGCCTGGCACCAAAAGTCACTGTCCCCTAGTTCGTCGAGTACAGGGCAGCCCACTCTTCTCTCGTAAGCTGCTCCCGTAGCTCGAAGTGCAGATCGAGCGCCCGTTCCTGGCCCCGGGTCCAATCACGATTCAGTTGATCGAGAACGGCCTCAATCTCCGTGCGACTGGCCGCGTGGTTGCGGTAGGAGCGAATGACGGCCTTTCCCGATGCCGCAAAATTCTTTTCGAAAGCAGCGACTCCGGCCCCGAGGTCATTCAGCGTGGACTGTGCAGCCGCGGCACGCGCCGGGTCCGTCACAACGACCTCGACACGGTCGCCCAGCGCTTCCACTGCCGACGGTGTAAGCGCACCGCCGTCAATGGCACCGGCGCCGCTGCCGAAGAAATACCAGTACATGAATGCCCAGAACATCTCAGTCCTCCTCTGCCGCCAGGCCGTAGCTGAGCTGACGCAAATTGAGTCGCTTTAGCTGGAATCTGGCGATCGTCTTCCACTCGTCTGCCGTGGTTGTTTGCTTCATGGCTGCCACGACATCGATCGACTCGCGTTGCGCCGTCGCGCGCTGCTGATTGAAATGGGCGAGCAGCGCTTCGAATTCCCCACGCTCCGCATCGTAATCGGCGGCCAGCGCGGCCATTTTCTGGCGGTGCTCCTTGATGCGCTGCGCATATTCATCGGCAAGACGGTCTCTTTCGACCAGAAGTGCCAGAAGTCGTTCAGCGCGGGTCGGGTCGGAGACGGTAGCGCGGACAAGCTCTATTTCCTCCTCACGATACTCAGCCATTTGTGCCCGCACATCGACCGGGCGGGATGGCAGCCGCAGGCTAGCACAGGCCGGCACCAGGACAACCGCAAGCAATAAAATGGCAGCTACAGATGTTCCACGTACGCGTTGCATTTCCTCCCCCGCGCCGCAGCGCAAGACTCCCTCGACCATATCTGCCACAATTGTGACACTAAATTAGTCGCCTTACAGGCTTTTGGTTTCTATCAAGCGGACAGTCGGATGAAAGTTCTTCGCAAACACACAACATCGTTCCGTGCCTGGCGAATCCGGGCATCGCTTCCCCTGGTCACGCTCATGTTGCTGGCCTGCGCCGGCCCGCAGCTGGAACTGGATACCGTACGCCCGGAGCCGAGTTACGCCCGCCCGCCGGCGACGTCCGGTCTGCTCGCGCAGGTGGCCGAGCGAATTCAGGCTGAGCATGGCCCGGAATTCTCGGGTTTTCATTTGCTGGACGAGAGCCACGAGTCGCTTGCCTGGCGGCTCGCATTGATCGACTCGGCCGTTTCATCGGTCGATATCATGACCTACCTCTGGTACCCGGACGTCGTCGGTCGCCTGATCCTGGAGCGGGCGGTGCGCGCCGCCTACCGCGGTGTTCACGTTCGCCTCGTCGTCGACGACCTGATGACCATTCGCCAGGAACCGTTTCTCGCCGACCTCGAGAAGCAACCAAACATCGAATTGCGCCTGTTCAACCCCTGGTCAAAGCGCGATCTCGTCTCGCGGGGCGGAGAAATGGTCGCGGAAATGGAGCGACTGAATACGCGCATGCACGACAAGATGCTCATCGTCGATGGGCGCGCGGCAATTGTCGGCGGCAGGAACATCGGCGATCATTATTTCGGCCTGCACCACACCTACAATTTCCACGATCTCGACGTCCTGGCGATAGGCAATATGGCGTTGAAAGCCAACGGCATGTTCGACGCCTTCTGGAACAGCGAATGGGTCGCGTCGGCCGCGAACCTGACAACCGACCCCGATCCGGAGCGAGCGGCCGACACCTGGGTAAAAATGCAGGAAAAAAACCGCACGGCGGAAGAACTGAGTGCCTTTCCGGTCGAACCGAAAGACTGGTCGCAGGAGTTTGCCGAACTGGAACCGTTGCTGCATCCGGGCACGGGCGATCTCATCTACGACGAGGTCTCGGCCGCGGGTGTTTCGCGGAACATGGTCCGGAGCATGTTCGCCATATTCGACCAGGCGCAGGAAGAACTGCTGATTACCAATGCCTACATTATCCCGGGCGAGCGCGGTATCGAGTTCCTGCGCAGCCTTGTCGATCGCGGCGTTGACCTTCGCATACTCACGAACTCCCTCGCCTCTCACGACGTGCCCGCCGTCAACAGCCATTACGAGCCGTGGCGGGATGACATTCTCGGTACGGGGACATTGCTTTACGAATTGCGGGCCGATGCGGCAATCCAGTCGCTCGTCGATGTGCCGCCGGTGTCCGCGAAGTTCGTGGGCCTGCATACGAAAGCATCGGTATCGGACGGCCGCCTCGTGTTCATCGGCTCAATGAACCTCGACCCGCGCTCCGGCGCGATCAACACCGAAATGGGGGCTGTCATTGACAGTCCGGGGCTGGGCGCGGAACTGCGGGAACTCATGCTCAGGGACATGAGTCCCGACAACGCCTGGGAAGTGTCGCTGAACGACGGCGGCCTGCAGTGGCAGAACAGCGAGGAGACGGTGACCAAACAACCGACGCGCGGCTTCTCACAGCACATCATGAACGTAATCTTCAAGGTTGTTCCGAAGGAACAGTTCTGATCGCCGGCTGGGTCGCGGCTGCTCCGCGATAAAGGCGTCTCGCTACGTCACGACTGCGACCCGTTTTCCGGCTGAATCCGGGTATGAGCCGACGACAGGGTCAGGTAGACCGCGGGCACGACAAACAAGGTAAACAACGTACCGATGGCCAGCCCGGTCGCGATGACAAGCCCGATATTGAACCGTCCGACGGCACCGGGTCCTGTGGCCAGCAGCAATGGGACCATCGCCACGATCATCGCGACCGTCGTCATCAGTATCGGCCGCAATCGTATTGCCGCTGCCTTCTCGATGGCGTGACGCCGCTCGAGGCCGTCGCGTTCCTGCAGCTGGTTGGCGAATTCGACGATCAGGATGCCGTTCTTGGATATGAGGCCGATCAGGGTGATGAGACCGACCTGCGTATAGATGTTGACCGTCGCAAGACCCAGCGTCATGAATATCAGGGCGCCGGCGATCGACATCGGCACGGATACGAGAATGATCAACGGGTCCCGCCAGCTCTCGAACTGCGCCGCGAGCACCAGGTAAATTACGATCAGGGCGAGGAAAAACGTCACCAGCAGCGCACTGCCCTGCTCGGCATACTGCCTGGACTCCCCGCCATAATCGATGCTGAAACCGCTCGGCAGAATTTCCGCGGCCGTGGTCCTCAGGAAATCGATGCCGGCACCCAGCGAGGATCCCGCCGCCATCGTGCCTTCCACGGTGACCGCGTTGAGCTGCTGGAATTGCGTGCGCTGACTCGGCTCGACCGAGCGCTCGACCCTGATCAACGCCGACAGCGGCACCTGTTCGCCGCCGGCGCCCGGGACGTGATAGTCGTCGAGCATTTCCGCCGTGAGGCGGAAGTCTCGCTCCAGCTGCGGTATCACCTTGTAGCTGCGGCCCTCGAGGTTGAAGCGATTGACATAGCCCTCGCCCAGCATCACGGACAACGTCCGGCCGATGTCCGCCATCGAGATGCCCAGATCGCCGGCCCGGTCCCTGTCGATAACCAGCGTGGCCCGCGGGCGCGAGAACTCGATGCTCTTGCGCAGGAACCCGAACAGTCCGCTTTGCATGCCCGCGCCGATGATCTGATCGGCGTAGGCGTCGATATCGCGAAACCCGCCGTCGGACTGGATGACGAACTGCACGGGAAGACCGCCGCGATTGCCAGGCAGACTGGGACGCGGGAAGGCCCCAACCTGCATGCCCGCGATCGTGTTCAGCGCAGACTGCAGATCCGGGAGAACCTCGAGTATGAAGCGGTCGCGCTGTGATGGCGGCTCCATCTTGAAGCCGCCGAACATGGTGTTCGTGCCGCCCCCGCCCATAAAAAGGAAGCTCGTGTGTTCCTCCGGCATGGTGTTGAATTTCTCGATTACCTGGCGTGTATAGACTTCGTTGTACTCGATCGTCGCGTTCTGCGGCGCGCGGCCCTGCACGAACAGGATGCTCTGGTCCTCGACCGGTGCCAGTTCGCTCGGCGTCGTCACGAACATGAAATAGATGCTGACCAGAACGATCACCGCAAACGTCATCGTTACCGGTACGTAGTCGAGCGTCCGGCTCAGTCGCTTCCGGTAGCCCTCCGCGAGACGCTCGAAGAATTGCTCGACGACGGCTTCGAAGCGGCCGGGCTCATCCTTGCGATGCAGCACCTTGGCCGAAAGCACGGGCGACAATGTCAGCGCGACGACGCCGGACACGACCACCGCGCCGGCAAGGGCAAAGGCGAATTCCGTAAACAGCGTACCAATAAGCCCGGTCATGAATCCGATAGGCGCATAGACCGCAACCAGCGTCGTCGTCATCGCGATGACCGGCATGCCGATCTCGCGGGCTGCATCGATGGCTGCGTCAAACCGCGACTTGCCCATCTCGATGTGCCGGTGCACGTTCTCGACCACGATGATCGCGTCGTCGACGACGAGTCCGATAGCCAGCACCATCGCCAGCAACGTCAGCAGGTTGACCGAGAAGCCCATCAGCAGCATGAGGAAGCCGCCGCCGATCAGCGACAGCGGCACCGCCAGCCCCGGCACGATAGCCGCGCGCATCGAGCCGAGAGACAGGTAAATGACGAACAGAACGATAAGCAACGCCTCGGCGAGCGTCTTGAAGACTTCCCGGATCGAATCCTCGATGTACTGGCTCGCGTCATAGCCAATCCGCGCCGTCATGACAGCGGGAAGCTGCCGCTTGATCTCCTCCATCTCCTCACGGACACGGCCGGCGACCGACAGCGGGTTGGCGCCGGGCGCCGGTTCGACCGCTATCACCGTGCCCGGCGAACCATTGAACAGCGTCACCGAGTCGTAGTTCTCGGCGCCGAGCTCGATGCGAGCAATATCTTCGAGCCGGACGAGGGCACGGTCGTCGCGGCGCACGACGAGGCGCCGGAAATCCTCCACCGTTGCAACGTCCGTGGTTGCCGACAGGTCGGTCAGCACGTAGTCACCCTTGATTTGCCCGGCCGCCGCAAGGAAGTTGTTGGCGTTCAGCACGGCGGCGACCTCGGCCGCCGATACGTCCAGCGCAGCCATCCGCTTCGGGTCCAGCCACACGCGCATCGCGAACGTGCGGCTACCGAAGAGTTCGGCTTTCGCGACGCCGCTGACCGCCTGGATCTTCGGCTGCACGACACGCAGCAGGTAGTCCGTCGTTTCCGACGCACTCATCTGGTCGCTGTAGAAGACGATGTACATGAGCGCAGACTGATCACCCGTCGTCGAATCGATGACGGGGTCCTCGGACTCGGCCGGCAGCTCGCCGCGCCGGCTGGCGACCTTGGCCTGGATTTCGGCGACGGCGGCGTTCGGATTGTAGTTGAGCTCCATGTAGGCCTGGATGACCGAGCTGCCCTGTGTGCTCCGCGAGACGAGGAAATCGATTCCCTCGGCTTCGGCAATCGCCTGCTGCAGGGGCGTGGTGATAAAACCCTGGATGAGCTCGCTGCTGGCGCCGGGGTAAGCCGTGCTAACGGTCACCACCGTGTTGCTGATCTCGGGGAACTCGCGTACTTCGAGGGCGGCCAGGGAGCGCAGGCCGATCACCAGGATCAGCAGGCTGATGACGCTCGCGAGCACCGGGCGCCGGATGAATTGATCGGTGAACTTCATTGGCGCGGATTCAGCGCATCCGCATCCACGGAATTGTCGACGGAAATCGCCTGGCCGTTGCGCAACTTGTTGTGGCCGTCACTGACGACCTCGGTGCCCTCGTCGAGGCCGCTCACGATTTCGACGCGGCCATCGCGGACCTGGCCCGTCTTTATCTGCGTCAGCGCGACGGTCTTCCTGCCATCCGCTTCGTTGACCACGAAGACCGACTCACCGTACGGGTTATAGGTCACCGCACGCTCCGGCAATGTCAGCACCCTGTCCCTCTCCTTGAGCAGGGTATCGACCTCCGCGAACATGCCGGGCCGCAGCCGCCTGTCGGCGTTTTCGAGCAGCGCCCGGATCCGCACGCTGCGCGACGCGGTCTGGATACTGGGGCTGATGGCGTAAATGCTGCCCTCGAAGACAGTGTCCGGGTAAGCCTGCACCCTGACGGTGACCGTCTGGCCGACATGGAGCTCGGCCAGGTAGCGCTCGGGGAGCGCATACTCCGCGTAGATCGGGTCGAGCCCGACCAGCTGCACGATTTCGTCACCCGGCGCCAGGTACTGTCCGGGGTTGATAATGCGGATACCGAGTTCACCCGCGAACGGCGTCCGTATCGATTTCTTGCGGATCATCGCCTGTTTCGCGGCAATCTCCGCTTCGGTGCGATCGAGCTTCGCCTGTGCTTCATCGAGGTCCGAACGGGAGCCGAGATTGTCGCTCACGATTTGCGAAAGACGATTGCGCGTGATCTCGGCGAGCCGCCGGTCGGCCTGCAGTGCGTCCAGCTCCGCCTTGTCCACGTCGACGTCGAGCTCGACCAGGAGCTCTCCCTCGTCGACCGCCTGCCCGGAGTCGAAATAGATCTTGCGGACGATTCCCGGTACTTCGGCCGAGACCACAACCCCGCGCGTCGGCATGATGGAGCCGATGGCCTCCAGCGTTGGCTGCCAGCGCTCGCTCGTGACGCGGCGAGTGGACACGACCGCGGGGGGTGGACCGGCATTGCCGGCCGCCTGCTTCTGCATTTGCAGGTACTTCCAGCCGAACACGCCGCCGAAAACGAGCGCAAGAAGAACGAGTACTACTGTCAGTCTTTTGATCAAGGACTCTTCGCCGGATTGATTGAGGTTCTGAAGACGCCGCTTATCGTCGCAACGGACCGTCCATTGTAGCCGAGGACCGCAGGCCAACCATCATTGTGTTTGCATTGAATGCCGGCGGGGTCGCACAGGAGCCGCTACCCCGCTATACTTTTCATAGAATTTTTGTCAAATTAAACAAACGCATGTATAGCTTTTCGAGAAAATACTGCAGCAAGGGTACTAACCGGGGCCTCGTCATCCTTGCCCTACCCCTGATCCCGACGCTGCTGCTCGCGAGCTGCGCCACGGCACCGCCCGAGAACGTCGAAAACATTTGCGCGATCTTCGAGGAGAAGAGCGGCTGGTACAAAGCGGCAATCAAGTCGGAGAAGCGATGGGGCACGCCGAAACACGTGCAGATGTCGATCATCCGCCAGGAATCGACGTTCAAATTCGACGCCAGGCCACCGCGCACGAAGCTGCTCGGAATCATTCCGTGGAAGCGCCCGTCCGACGCTTACGGCTATGCGCAGGCACTGGAGAGCACGTGGAAAGCCTATAAGAAGGACACCGGGCGACGATTCGCCGATCGCGACGATTTCGATGACGCCATCGACTTCGTCGGCTGGTACACAAACAACACGCACAAGACTGTCGGGATCTCCAAGTGGGACCCCTACAACCAGTACCTCGCCTATCACGAGGGCGCGACAGGTTGGAAACGAGGCACCTACAAACGAAAGGGCTGGCTCAAGAACACGGCACGCCGCGTCGACTACCGCGCCCGCGAATGGGGCGCGCAGCTCAAGCGCTGTGAAGACGACCTCGACACGGGGTGGTGGATCTTCGGCTGATCGCCGGCGGTCCGCCTAAACGGGCAACTCGCCGAAATCTTCTACCGACGACTCAAGGGATTTCTTGTCCCGCTTAAAGGTCGGGCTGCTCTGCAGGTAGTACCCGAGTAATTCTCCCAGCGCGATCAGGCTGTTCTCGTGGCATCGTTCGTAGCCATGCGTGGCGTCGGTACCGAAACACACCAACGCCGTGCGGATGTCGTTACCGGCCTCGATTGCCGATGCACTGTCGCAGCGGTAATAGCGAAAGACGTCCCGCTTGTGGCGTACCCCGTACTCGGCGCAAAGATCGAGCAGCTTGTGCGTCAGGTGATAGTCGAAGGGTCCCGAGGAATCTTTCATGCACACCGTGACGCCGAATTCATCCGTGTTCTGTCCGGGAGCCGACGGCCCGGCATCGATGGTCAGCATCTCGGAGACGTCGCCATGCAATACACCGGATGCGCCCGAACCGACTTCCTCGGATATCGTAAATAACAGGTGGCAGTCCATGGGCAGCGTAAGCTTACGTTGCTTGATTTCACGGGCCACGGCCAGCAGGACTGCCGCACCCGCCTTGTCGTCCAGGTATCGCGAACAGATAAACCCCGTCTCGGGCATGTGTGTCTCGGTATCGAGGGCGATGAAGTCGCCCACGTTGACGCCCAGCTGCACCAGGTCGTCGCGGCTGTATAGCGGGTGATCGATGCGCATCTCGACGGTGTCCCAGTTCACGGGAAGCGTGTCGATTTCGGCATCGTAGGTATGTCCCGAGGCCTTTATCGGCAGGATCGTTCCCACGAACTTGCCGTTGTCCGAATAGATGGTGGCCCGCGCGCCTTCCGCGAACCGGCTCGACCAGGTGCCGATCGGGCTCAGCGTGACGCGACCATTGTCCTTCAGTTCCTTGACCATCGCTCCGAGCGTGTCGAGATGCACGACGATCGACCGATCGGGGCTATAGATTTCACCGCTCAGGTCCGCGCGTATCGCGCCCCGGCGCGTCATCTCGTAAGAGATGCCGAGTCGCTCGAGTTCCTCGCAGGTAAAGCGCACCGCTTCGTCGGTGAATCCGGCGGGACTGGGTATGGCGAGCAGTTGGCTGAGAATTCGCCGGACGTAGTCCATATCCGGAGTAATGCGTTCCATTATTATTGTGCTCCTCAGGCCGCAGTTTGCGGAAACAGATAATCGATAAAGCGTTCTGCGGTCGGCTGCGGCTCGTGGTTGGCAAGCCCCGGCCGCTCATTTGCTTCTATGACACGATAGCCGGGCTGATCCGGCGCATCAACGATGAGGTCGAGACCCACGACGGGAATGCCGAGTGTCCTGGCCGCGACGAGCGCCGCATTCGCAAGTTCGGCATTGAGGCTGTCCGTTACATCGTGCAGCGTGCCGCCGGTATGCAGGTTGGCCGTGTCGCGAACCTGTATGACACGCCCTTCTTCGGGTACCGATTCCATCGACAGGCCCGCCTTTGCGAGGCAGCGTTCGGTCTCGGCATCGACAGGTATCCGGCTCTCCCCATCCGTTGCTGCAGCGCGCCGGCGGCTCTGCTTCGCAATCAGGGTCTTGACGGTGTCCGTACCGTTGCCTGTAATGCTGGCAGGGCGACGCACCGCCGCCGCAACCACTTCGCCGTCGATGACGATGATGCGAAGGTCTTCGCCGGACACGAACTCCTCCAGCATGACCTCGTCGTCATAATTCCGCGCCAACGCTATGGCGGATCGCAAGTCGTCTTCGTCACTAATGCCGACGCTCACTCCGTTACCCTGCTCGCCGCGTACGGGCTTGACCACGACTTCGCGGTGCTTTTCCAGGAACGCACAGTTTGCTTCGTCGTCTCGCGCAAGTAGGTTGTCGGGCACTTCGACTCCGGCTTTTTTCAGGAGCCGCTGAGTCACTCGCTTGTCGTCACAGCGGCTCATCGCGACCGCCGACGTCATATCCGACAGCGATTCCCTGCAGGCAATTGTTCGGGCGCCGAAGGCGAGTTCGAAATAGCCGCCGTCCGGATCGACGAGGTCAACCGCGATTCCGCGTCGCCTCGCCTCGTCGACGATGATGCGCGCATAGGGATTCAGGTCGTCGTCGGAAGCCTCCGAGCCTGAATAAAGCGGCTCGTTGATAGCATTCTTTTTCTTGATGCAGAAGACCGGCACCCGCTGGAAGCCCATCTTTTCATAGAGATTGATGACGGCCGCGTTGTCGTGCATGACGGAGAGGTCCATGTAATCGCGGCCGCGCGCGGCGAAGTGATCGGCAAGGCTCGCCGTCAGGGCACGCCCGATGCCGGGATAGGATGCCTGCGGATCGACGGCCAGCGCCCAGAGGCTGGAGCCGTTTTCTACGTCATTGAATGCACGGTGGTGGTCGACACCCATTACCGTGCCGATGATTTCACCGGAACGCTGGTCCTCGGCGACGAAATGCGTCAGCACTTTGGACGTGATTTGCGACAGGATAAAACCCGCTCCCGCCGGCACCATGTTGCGGCTCGCAAGCAGGGTGCCGATGGCATCGGCATCCGCGCTGCCCTGTGCGCGGCGCACACGAAAGCCGCGTGGCAGGACGCGTGACGCACGGTAGGTATGCAGCCAGAGCCGGTAGGTATGTGACGGATCCAGGAACAGATCGTGCGGTTTCAGTGCAAGAACCACGTGCGGGTCCTTGATGTAGAGCGCGATGTTCCGCTGGTCGGGCTTCTCGTCACAGATCGCGTCCGCGAGGCGCTGATTGTCGTCGAACGTGTGAGCGAAAATCAGCCGCCCCCAGCCGCAATCGATCATTGCCTCGCTGGCGAGCTGCTTTCCCTTTACGCGCTTCGGCGCATCCCAGTTGCGCAGCGTGGGCATGCCCCGGCGCTCGACGCGGTGCCGCGTCTTGTCGGCTTTCATGACACAGGCCCGTCCACGTGATGCTGCAACCAGGCTTCGAGCACGGCGACCTGCCAGAGCTTCGAGCCGCGCAGCGGCGTCATGTGTTCGTGCGGCTCGTCCAGCAACTCGTCCACGTAGTCGGGATTGAACAGCGCGCGGTCACGGGCCGCCTGGTTGCCGAGCGTATCCTTGACGAACTGAAGGCTTCGGCCGCTGAGGTACTTGAGCTCGGGCACCGGGAAGTAGCCTTTCGGCCGGTCGATGACCGCATCGGGTATCACCTTCCGGGCCATCTCCTTGAGAACATACTTGCCGCCGCCATCGATCTTGTGGCCGGGCGGTATACGCGCTGCCAGCTCGACCAGCTCGTGATCAAGAAACGGAACCCGGGCCTCGAGCCCCCATGCCATCGTCATGTTGTCCACGCGCTTGACCGGATCGTCGACGAGCATCACCGTGGTATCGAGGTGCAGGGACTTGTCGATCGGCCGGTCGGCCTGCGCCGCTTCGAAATGACGCGACACGAAGTCGCTGCTCGCGTCGCCGTTGGCGTAGGCCGGCGAGACGGCTCGGCAATATTCCTGGTGATCCCGATCGAAAAAGACCCGCTGGTACTCGGCGAGCGGGTTTTTGCTGTCCATCATCGGCGGGTACCAGTGGTAGCCGCCGAATACCTCGTCTGCGCCCTGCCCGCTCTGCACGACCTTGACGTGCTTCGAGACCTCGCGGCCGAGAAGGTAGAACGCGATATTGTCATGACTGACCATGGGCTCGGCCATCGCGTCGAGACAATCGGGCAGATGCTCGAGCAACTCCGCCGAATCGACGTGAATCTTGTGATGACGCGTGCCGAACTCATTCGCGACGATATCGGAGTATTCGAACTCGTTGCCGATCTCGTCACCGCGATTTTCGAAGCCCACGGAAAACGTCTGCAGGTTGTCCGGGATGAGTCGCGCCAACAGTCCCACGATCAGGCTCGAATCGAGCCCGCCGGACAGGAGCGCGCCGACAGGCACGTCACCCGTCGTTCGCAAACGCACCGCTTTATCGAGGGCTTCGCCGACACGCTCGCGCCACTCGTCGAAATCGACGCTGGCGTCCCCGTCGAGGCGGCGAAACTGCGGCGACCAGTAGACTTCCTGCTGGCGCTGACCATCAGGCTTGATGGTCATCCGCGTCGCCGGCGGCAGCTTCCTCACTTCTTCGAGGATCGTTCGCGGCGCCGGGACGACGGAGTGAAAGGTCATGTAATGATGCAGCGAAACGGGATCGACAGTCAGCGCCTTATCGCATGTCTTCGTCAACGCTGTCAGCGAGGACGCAAACAACAGCGAGCCGGCTTCTTCCATGAAGTAAAGCGGCTTGATGCCCAGTCGGTCACGGGCCATGAATACATCGCCGGACGCGGGGTCGTAGATCGCAAACGCGAACATGCCGTTCAGCCGCTCGACGCAGCTGCTGCCCCACTCGCCGAACGCGCGCAGAATGACTTCCGTGTCGCTCAGCGAGAAGAACCGGTGGCCCAGGGCCTCGAGTTCCGCGCGCAACTCATTGTGGTTGTAGACGCATCCGTTGAACACGATAGACCGGCCGGTTTGCTCGTCCAGCATCGGCTGCGCCGCCTTATCGCTAAGATCGACGATCTTGAGCCGCCGATGTCCGAATACGACGCGACCGAAATCGGCGAGCCCGTGACTGTCGGGACCTCGCCGCTCCTGGGCGTCCATCATCCGGCGGACGCGGCTCGCCGATGCCTGCCTGCTGTCAAACCTGATCTCGCCTGCGATACCGCACATATTCGCTGCACTCCTCCGCGACCCGTCAGCTGACGGTCAGGTTGCCGCCGTCGTCGACGTCGAGGCTCTTGTCTTCGAACAGGGGCTGCAGTGCTTCGGGCAACGCAAGGATGACCTGTCCCTCGTGAGAAAACGTCGAGTCACTGTTTTCAGGCTCTGCGATCGTCAGCGTCAGTGTTTTTTCGTCCTTGGGCACGATCCTGAAGCACTTTCCTTCCTCGTTGACCGTGTCTGACCGGGTCAGCGAGCCGTGCAATTTTTCCTTTGCCGTCTGAGTTAATTGAAGCATGAAATTCCTCCTTGGCTAAGAGCGGTTGAATGTGGATTGTGAAATCACAAAGCGCCCGTCGTCGTTCACATCGAGCGTTCTGCCGGAAAGCGCTTGCGCCACGCCTTCGGGGATCGCGAGTACGGCCAGCCCCTTGTGTTGAATGATGTCGTCGTCACTTCGCGGCACCTCGAAAGAAATAGACGCACCGTCCTCATGCCTGATCAGGCGCAGGCACTTGACCGCGCCCTCACCGACCATTTGCCGGATCGTTGCGGAACAGATTCGTTTTGCGTCGTTCGTAATGTGTAGCATCGTGTTGAGGGCCTCCGTGCCTGTAGCTTCCGAAAACGGGCGCGCAAAGAAGGCCGTGCCGCCATTTCAGCGGCTACGGTCGCGATTAAGTTGTTGCGCATGCCCAAACGTCGAATATAGTTTACTAAACTAAACATTTTTGATCAACCATGCTTGGCGAGGGGGCCGCCAAACGTCATGCATTTTAGTTATTTTCTTTTTATTTGTTTTCAATCAATGACTTGTCGTATTATTTTCTTGTGAAGAGCGCGCGCACCGATCAACATAATAGTTTATATTTGCAATTAATATTTACCGGGCAGTTGCCCGATTCTGGATATTCCCATGCAAATCTGTCACAAGGCCCTATCCGGGACCCGCGCGTGGCATCGATGAACGACCGATCGAATACCGCACTCGTTGCATTACGGCGCATTCTCCGCGTTACGGAACTCAACTCGCGGAAACTCGCGCACGAATCCGAGCTGACGACGTCGCAACTACTGGTGCTGCAGCATGTGTCGCAGCAAGGCAGGGCACTCCCGAGCGAGATCGCGAAGTCCGTTGCGCTGAAGCAGGCCACAGTCACCGTGGTCGTCAACAAGCTGGAGGACGCGGGGCTCGTGACGCGCAGGCGCGATACCGACGACCGCCGGCGCGTGTGGATCGAGCTGACGGACGCCGGCGTGGCTGCTCTCGAGAGTTCACCCGACCTGCTGCAGCATCGCTTCGTGCAGGGCTTCGAGAGCCTCGAGGACTGGGAGCAGTCGATGATCATTGCGGCGCTGGAACGGGTTTCAGCGCTTCTCGATGCCGAAAAAGTCGACGCTGCCCCTGTGCTGGATGTCGGTGATCTCGATCGGCTGGTTCTCGAGCAGGAACAACAGAATGACAAGCATTAGTGCCTGGCGGCCTCGTGCGCTGTTCGCGGTACTGGCCGCAACCGCCCTGCTGTTCGCCGCTTGCGGACCGGCAGGCGAAGCGGACCGGTCGACGGCCGTCGAGGACGCGGCCCCCGAGCAGCGCATCGCCGCCGTGGCCATTCCCGACACTTACGGCGCCGAGGTTGCAGAGAGCGTTCTGCGAGCTGGCGGCAACGCCGTCGATGCGGCCGTCGCCGTCGGCTTCTCCATGGCGGTGACTTTCGTCGACGCCGGCAATATCGGCGGCGGCGGCTTCATGATGCTCTACATGGACGGCGCGCCGGCGTTTCTCGATTACCGGGAAACGGCACCGCTCGCCGCGCATCGCGACATGTACCTCGACGAACACGGCGACGTCGTCGAAAACGCCAGCCTGATCGGTGCGCAGGCCGCGGGCGTTCCCGGCACCGTTGCCGGGCTTTGGGAGGCACACCAGCGCTACGGCAGGCTGCCGTGGAAGGATCTCGTGATGCCCGCCGTCCGGCTGGCGGAAGAGGGCTTCCTGCCGGCGAAAGCGCTGGTGGACGACATCCACTCGATGAAAGACTGGTTCGGCGATGCGACCGACTTCTACGATCATTTCGGCAGCATCAGCACCGAGCAGCCGTTCCGGCAGCCCGATCTCGGCAGGACGCTACGGCGTATCGCGGAACACGGACCCGAAGACTTCTACCGCGGCGAGACAGCGCGCCTGATCGTCGGCCAGATGGAGCGCAGCAACGGGCTGATCACGGCCGAAGACCTCGAGCGATACCGCGCCGTCTGGCGCGAGCCGTTGCGCTCGGGATGGCGGAGTTACGAGGTCCTCGCCGCCCCGCCGCCGAGTTCGGGCGGCTTCGCCCTCATCCAGCTCCTCAAGATGAAGGATTACCTGGCCGATTATTTCGCCGGCGTGCCGCACAACTCGCCGCAGTACATCCACCTGGTCGCGGAAATGGAAAAGCGTGTCTTTGCCGACCGTGCCGAGTACCTGGGCGACCCCGATTACGTCGACAACCCGATCGGGCGGCTGATCGACGACGACTACATCGCACAGCGCGCCAGCGAGGTGAATCCCGACGAGATCTCGCGGCCGGAGGCCGTGCAGCCGGGACTGGAGACACCGAACACCACGCATTACTCCATCGTCGACCAGTGGGGCAATGCCGTATCCAACACCTACACCCTCAACTGGAATTACGGCAGCGGCGTCGTCGTCGAGGGTGCGGGATTCCTGCTGAACAACGAGATGGACGATTTCAGCGTGAAACCCGGGGTGCCCAACATATTTGGGGTCGTCGGCAGCACGGCGAACGAAATCCAGCCCGGCAAGCGCATGCTGTCGTCCATGTCTCCCACCATCCTCCTGCGAGACGGCGAGGTCGCAATGGTTGTCGGGACGCCGGGCGGTTCCACCATATTCACGTCCGTATTTCAGACCATCGTCAACGTACTCGACTACGGCATGACGCCGTACGAGGCGGTGGCGGCGACCCGCTTTCACCACCAGCTCCTGCCTCCCGACCTGATTACCTACAGCGTTACACGCCCCCTGCCGCCGGCCACGATTTCCTTGCTCGGGGAAATGGGCTACCGCGCGGAACCGCACCCCTGGGAGTTCGGCGACGTGCAGATCGTGTGGCGCAGGGAGAGTGACTGGATGCCGGCTTCAGACCCGCGCGACCGCGGTGATTCGCGAGTCATCGTGATCGACGAATAACGAGGTGTGCATCAAATACCCTTGTTGATCAGCATGTGCACCCAGATGCTCGCGGCGTAACCGAGGGCGATAACCGGCGTCCAGCGAAGATGGCGGAAGAAAGTGTACTGACCACGCGCCTGCCCCATAAGCGCCACGCCCGCCGCGGAACCGATCGACAGCATGCTGCCGCCGACTCCCGCCGTAAGTGTCACCAGCAGCCACTGCTGCAGGTCCATTGTCGGATGCATCTCGAGTACCGCGACCATAATCGGGATGTTGTCGACGATCGCCGACATGATCCCCACCAGCACGTTGGCCGTCGTCGGTCCGAGCTCACCATAAATGAATGCCGACAGGTGCTCCAGGTAGCCGATGAAACTCAGGCCGCCGACGCACATGATGACGCCGAAAAAGAACAGCAGCGTGTCCCATTCGACGCGTTCGACCTCGCGGAAGCTGTCGAACGGCATGACATCGCCAGCCTGCCCGTACTCCGGGATATCGGTAGAGACCGGAACATGTGTCTTTCGCAGGTAGTAGCCGAAGAACTTGAGGTAAGCGAGTCCGGTCATCATGCCGAGAAACGCCGGCAGGTTCAGGAAATTGTGGAACGAGACGGCGGTCGTAATCGTGCAGGCAAAAAGGAACATGATGCGCTTCGCACCGCGCTTCATCTGCGTCCGCTCGGCACTGCCGACGGCCTTTTCCCCCGGCACTGCGAAAGACATCACGAACGCCGGTATAAGAAAGTTCACGAGCGACGGAATAAACAGCGCAAAAAACGTCTGGAACTCGACGATGCCGCGCTGCCACACCATTAGCGTCGTAATATCGCCGAAAGGGCTGAAGGCCCCGCCAGCATTGGCGCCGACGACGATATTGACGCAGGCGACACTGACGAAACGGGCATTACCCTTGCCAACCGCGAGCACTACCGCGCACATGACCAGCGCAGTGGTCAGGTTGTCGATGAGCGGTGACAGCACGAATGCCAGGCCGCCCGTAATCCAGAACAGCGCCCGATAGGTCAGGTTGCGGCGCACGAGCCAGTCGCGCAGCGCGTTGAAGATGTTGCGCTCGCTCATGGAGTTCACGTAGGTCATGGCCGTCAGGAGAAAGAGGAACAGTTCGGCGAACTCGAGCACGAAATCCTCGATCGCCTCCTCGGCCTCGTGCCCCATGCCGCCCTGCGCATAGCGGTAGCCGATCATCGCCCAGATGATCCCCGCCCCGAGGATGACCGCCTTGGATTTGCGGAGGTTCGTGTACTCTTCTGTGATTACCAGTGCGTAAGCCAGTATGAATACGGCGATCGCAGCGAAACCTGTCCACTGAGCTGTGAGATCCATGCGGGCTCCCCCCGAATTTCGGACATCATGCGCGTTACGCCGCGAAATCCTACCGCCGGATATGCCGCCGAAATATACGTGATTGCCGTGCTTTGATAGTGCGCCGGGGGCGTCAGGGCGAGCTTACACCCCCGTAGCTCACGCCCGTCAGTCGCGCCATGTCGGTACTGAAGGTGGTGAGATCGTCCTTGCAGAACTTCCCGAGGTGATCATGCCCCGCCGCCCTGGCCAGGACGGTCATCAATTCGACGGACGCGTCGAAAAAACGCGCGAGGCGTTCGGCTGCGACGTCGACCGGCAGGCGCGCGCGGAGGTGCTCCTTCTGCGTGGCGATGCCGACGGGGCAGTTGTTCGTGTGACAGGCACGCATGCCGAGGCAACCGATGGCCTGGATCGCGGCATTCGACACCGCGATGGCGTCGGCGCCGAGCGCCATGGCCTTCGCGAAGTCGGCCGGATGGCGCAGCCCCCCGGTTATCACCAGGGTCACGCCATCTGCATTGCAGGAGTCGAGGTGCTTGCGTGCCCTTGCCAGCGCCGGGATCGTGGGCACCGAGATATTGTCGCGAAAAATCAGCGGCGCCGCGCCTGTGCCGCCACCGCGGCCGTCAAGAATGATGTAATCGACACCGACCTCGAGTGCCGCGTCGATGTCGCGCTCGACGTGCTGCGCCGACAGCTTGAAGCCGACGGGGATGCCGCCGGTCCGTTCGCGGACTTCAGCCGCGAACTCCGCATACTGGCCGAGCGACGTCCAATCCGGAAACCGCGCAGGTGATATCGCCGCCTCGCCTTCCTCGAGGTCGCGGACCTCGGCGATCTTGCCTATGACCTTGTTACCCGGCAGGTGCCCGCCGGTGCCGGTCTTGGCGCCCTGCCCGCCCTTGAAATGGAACGCCTGCGTCTTCTTCACCTTGTCCCAGGAGAAACCGAAGCGTGCTGACGCCAGTTCGTAGAAGTAGCGCGAGTTCGCTTCCTGCTCATCGGGCAGCATGCCGCCTTCCCCTGAACAGATGCCGGTACCCGCGAGCTCGGCGCCCCTGGCGAGCGCAACCTTCGCCTCTTCGGAGAGCGCGCCGAAGCTCATATCCGAAACGAATAGTGGTATGTCGAGCTTCAGGGGTTTCTTTGCGTTGGCGCCGATCGTGACTTCCGTGCCAACGGGGTCATCATCGAGCAGCGGCAGCTTGTGAAGCTGCGCGACGACGAACTGGATGTCGTCCCACTTCGGCAGCTTGTTGCGCGACACGCCCA
>CBDUCE010000040.1:0-18227 GCA_965365575.1 uncultured Gammaproteobacteria bacterium | reverse complement strand
GCCGGGGCGTAGTCTGCGTGATCGGCTGGGGTTCGAGTCCCATCGTCCACCCCAACTTCCCCTGGAACAGTCAAATGGATGTCCTTTTTCGGGGACCGGGATCGATTGTTTATGTGATCCCGGCCGGTCTCACTGATTCGGTGGAGAGGCGATGCCGGGGCGTAGTCTGCGTGATCGGCTGGGGTTCGAGTCCCATCGTCCACCCCAATTTCTTCCACGGACCGTCGGTTTGGCTATTCCGGGAACGATTCCGACCCGTTGTAGCCTAAATTCCAATGATTGCTCTCAGTGCTATCCTGATCTTCGCCGCGGCAGGCACGATATCGACCGGGCAGCACGTGGCCATCGAAGGGCTGCAGGGTCTGGGCGAGACCCGTTACCACCTCGCGGAATCCAATGTGCTCGACAAGCGCCTGCACATACTGGTCGGCTTGCCGGACGGCTATGACGCTTCAAGCGAAGAAAGCTACCCCACGGTCTATATTCTCGATGGCGGCGAACTCTACCCGTTGTTCAAGTCCTATTCGAACTACCTTTACAACGGCGGCGATTCCCCGAAGCTCATGCTCGTTGCGATTTCCTACGGCACGGGCGACTGGCAGAAGGGTAACGATCGCAGCCACGATTACACCGCGGCCGCAGAGGAGCGGGAGTTCTGGGGAGGGGCGGGGGATTTCCAGGCTTTCCTGCGCGACGAGTTGCTGCCGTTCATTGAAGAAAACTACCTGTCGTCGCGCGACAAACGCATAATTTTCGGTCATTCCCTGGGCGGGCAGTTCGTGCTGTACAGCGCGCAGACGCAGCCCGGCCTGTTCTGGGGCCATATCTCGAGCAACCCGGCTCTGCACCGCAATTTGCCACTGTTCCTGGCGATGCGGCCGGAGCCTCCGCCGTCGAGATCGAACGTGTTCGTGGGCGATGGCTCGGAAGATGACGCCCGGTTTCTCGAGCCGCGCAAGCGGTGGATCGAACACTGGACTCAGCAGTCGGATTCGCCCTGGGTGCTGCGCGTAGAATCACTCGATGGGCACAACCACTTCTCGGCGCCGCCCGCGTCGTTCAGACGCGGTATCCGCTGGCTTTTCGCCGACGAGCTGGAGAGTGCGGATCCGTAGTCGGGCTAGTCGCACCCGGCATCGGACTCGAGCAATTCGCGTTGCTCGTCAGTAGGCGTCTCGTCCGGGAAACTGCCGGCGTCGAAGACGACCAGCCACTCACCGTTCGCGTTCAGGCGCCAGACGGAATTGAAGGTGCCCCAGCCTTCCCGTGCCTCACCGTTTTCATCTTTGTCGATAATGCGGTAGGGGCCTCGCGATAGCGCCAGATCGCCGGACTCGAGAACCTCGATAATCTGCGGCCGCCACTGGATGGAAGGCAGGTCACCGGTAAAAAATACCGCCCAGGCTTCCGTGATCACTTCCTGGCCACGATCCACCTTGGCCCCGACGAATCTCGCGTCCGGATCGATGAACCTGGCAAACAGGTCCCGGTCCTGAGTCTCGACAGACCTGCTGAAGCCGATTTCCCGGCAACGCACATCCTGTTCGAGGTCGGCGAAGGCCGGCAATGCCGGGGCCGACAGCAACACGAGCGGTATCCAGAGTCTCATGGTTTAATCCCCCCAAGGGTCTTTGCCAGAATTGGCGATTTGAGCTAGTATCGCGCGTCCAGCCAGCTCGCCCAAGGGCTTTCCTTGATGCTTGGGCGTACACGAGACGGGCCTCTAGCTCAATCAGGCAGAGCAACGGACTCTTAATCCGCAGGTTCGGGGTTCGATTCCCCGGGGGCCCACCAACTCGCATCGACTACCTCGCGCACATATTGCGACCGGACAGAAATTGGCTGTGCAGTTGCCCAATTCGCTCCCCAAGCCTGGTGGAGAAATACGCTGCGCCATCCTCGTACAAATGGTGATTGTCCTTGAAGAACTCCGGGTGATCGCCGAGAAGATCTCTCAGGTCCATCACCACCAGGTTCTCGCACTCGGCCTTCTGCAGTTCTCGCAACCATTCGAGGTGCCTGTTGCCTACTTGATACCTTTCGCCCGATCGATATGGGCCGATGACAACGACGAGCAGGAATTGGCGCTCTTCCGCTAAATTGCTCAGTCTGCTTATTACGGCTCGACGCTCCTCGGAAAAATCGACAGGCTGTTGTACGGCTGAATCTGCCGGGCGATCCGCTCTCGTTTCGGTCTCGGGTCGAGACAGCGGCGCGAATCCGTTGCTGGCCGGAGGTCGTAGCAATGACTTGCCGCGCAACCAGTAATTGACAAGAAACGTGCGAGCGCGATACATCCTCGTGAGATAAATATGGTCGGTTATGATGAAGCGGCCTGTACGGCGCGCCTCGAGTATCGGCGACACAGCACCAGCCTCGATCTTGTCAACGCGGGGACTAGCCAGAAGAGATCCGGGCCACTGAAACAAGATAACGATATCGGGCGAATTGACGCTATCCAGCAGCGGTATTGTATTGCTGCGCAGGGCGAGAGGGAAGTTGCCGCGGCGCGCCAGGCTGTAGGTATTCTCGATTGAGGATGCGGCTACAAACGAATCGGGATCGAAATTCCTGGCGCCGGTCGAATCACCGATTGCGAGGACTGTCGGCGTCATGTTCTCTTCAGTCAGGTGCCTGTACCATTCAAAGGGTGTGGCCAGGGAAGGTGGATTGTAAGCCCACAAATTGTCACCAACTGGCTGCAACAAGACCCGGGCGGATGTTTCCGCGAGCACGAGGATTCCGATAAGCAGCCCGATAGAAGCCCACCAGTGCCGTGGAATTTCGGGCTCTATTTTTTGCTCAAAATTGAAAATAGATAAAGGGAACTTCATCGGTGATATTTCCAAGAGTAAGCGTAAGTATGATTAATGCGGCATAGCCCAGTGCGCGCGGTATCCAGTGCCAACTGACCATGAACGCATGATCTTTTCGCTTGTTCTGCCATACGTCGATGAGCAGTAAAGCGCTTACCAGTATGAGTATGCGTTCTCCCGGTACCGTGCGCGGGGTTGCGTCAGTACCGCCGTCCCAGGTCATTATCCGAAAAACGATCTCCATCGAAGTCGTCAAATCCGGCGCGCGGAAGAATACCCAGGTCACGCAGACGAGTTGAAAAGTCACGAAGATCTTGATGAAGACCGAAACAGGGTTCGATTTGGGAGCTCGTTTCAAAGGGGTGCTGATGCTCAGGATTGCCTTGTGCACGGCGAGATATACTCCGTGCAAGCCGCCCCATATCACGAAGTTCCAGCTTGCTCCGTGCCACAGCCCTCCCAGCAGCATCGTGATCATCAGGTTGACATAGGTCCGTTGCAGACCTTTCCTGTTTCCGCCCAATGAAATGTACAGGTAGTCCCGCAGCCAGCTTGACAGCGATATGTGCCACCGCCGCCAGAATTCCGTAATGCTCTGAGAAAGGTACGGTTGGTTGAAATTGCGCATCAGGTCGACGCCGAACAGGCGGGATGTGCCGCGAGCAATATCCGAATAGCCGGAGAAATCGCCATAGATCTGAAACGCAAACAGATAGGTCGTAACCAGCAAGTCCAGGCCGCTCGATTGACTGGGGTCCAAAAATCGCGCGTCTACTATGGGGGCCAGCGTGTCGGCCACCGCGACTTTTTTGAAGAAACCGAGAAGGATCAGCTCGAAGCCGACCGCAATGTCGAGCCAGCGGATATTTCGACGCGCGACCAGTATCGGAAGCAAATGATGGGCACGTTCGATGGGGCCGGCGACGAGCTGCGGAAAATAGGCGACATACAGAGCAAATGTCAGCAGGTCCCCTGTCGGTTCCATACGACGTCTGTACACATCGATCGTGTAGGACATCGTCTGAAACGTGTAGAACGAAATACCCACCGGCAACACGATTTGAAGCACCGTAAAGTGGGCCTGAAAGCCGAACTTCTCGAGCAGCACAGCCAGGCTGCCTGCGAAAAATCCATAGTATTTGAACAGTCCCAGGATCCCCAGGTTGGTTATCATGCTGACGGCAAGAAGCCGCTTGCGATGCACCGGATCGAATGAGTCGCGAAGTTTCAGCCCGACGATGTAGTCCACGGCCGTAGAAACCAGGATCAGGCCGAGGAAGCGCCAGTCCCACCATCCGTAGAAGACATAGCTGGCTGCAAGAAGCCATGCGTTCTGGCCGCGCAGTGACAAAAAGAAGTAGACAGCCAGGACGACGGGCAGAAAAATGAAAAACTCGAGCGAATTGAAGAGCATCAGGTACCGCGCTGGATGATCACTGCGCCCGTATTATATCTATGCGGTGCTGACATCAACCTTCTGCTGATTGCCGGGAATGTTGGATCGTGACCCGGAAGTGCAACTTCTGTGAACATCAATAACTCATCAATCGGCAGGGCAAGTTCAGAAATTGCAGGTGCCTGGTTAAGGCGAGGGCCGCTTTCGAGTGACCGTGAGCTGACCCGTCATTCTGAATCCCTGGGAGTGCGCGCCTGATTATAGTTTCGGTTTCTTCAAGTTCGAGCGCCGCACGGAGAGCCTGCAACTGGCTGTATGAATACGGTCCAGCTGACAAGCATTGCTTATGCTAGATCCAAAGAATACGCCTGACCCGATAATTGTACATAAGCAGAAAAATTTCGATTGTTCCGTGGTAATTCGGCCAGTCTTCCGGGTGAAGAAGCGGACGCCGCCACGTCGTAGCGCCGCAGTGGTCCTTCCTGATCTGGCTACCTGGTCCAGCGCCGGTCATGAAAATCCGGATCAAGCTGCGCTGGCGGGGCACCGAGAGCGCGCTGGTGCGAGTCTTTCCTTCGGCGGCGCTTCGTGGCTGCGAGCACACCGAGTACGAGTATCCATGTCGACGAACTACCTCCTCCTCCGCCACTGCTTTGATTCGCCGGCGGTGGTGGTGGCGGTACGGTAGCCTGCACAATGACGGTTCTCGTCGCAGCAGCACTGTTTCCTGCCTGGTCCTCGACACTGTAGAAGACCGTGTAGGTGCCGGCGGTGCCGGTATCGACCGGATTGTCCACGACGATCCTGTCGCTGATGTCGCCGTCGACATTGTCGGTGGCCGTCGCGCCCGCGTCCACGTAGTTGGCTCCCAGCTGGATCGTCACTGATGCAGAGCCCAGCAGCGTGATTACCGGCGCCACGGTATCTGCCGCGGTACCGACGGCGATGCGCAGCTCGAACGTGGCACTCTCCGCGGCGCCGTCGTTCACGGAAACTGGCACCTGCAGGGCGCCAGCGAACCCGGCCTCGGGGGTCACTTTCGCTCCCGCAACCGTATAGTTATCGCCACCGTAAACCGTCAACGCGAATTCCACGTGGTATGCGGGGTCGATATCCGCATCATTGATGGTCAGGTCGTCGGCAGTGATCGTCAGCGATTCCCCCTGCGGCGTGGCCAGCGGCACCTGGCCCTCGATGACCGGCGCGTCGTTCTCGTTGAACCAGTTCCCTACGCCGTAACTGCGATTTGGCTCCAGATGAAACAGCTGCCAGGGCGTCAGCGCGCCCCAGCTCGGGTTCACCGGATCTCGAAACTGCGTCTCCGGAGGCGTGAGTTGGCTCCAGGTGCCGTCGTGATACAGAAGGGAGTCTTCGTAGCCCAGTTCGCCGACCTGCGGATACATCGCGTCGCCGAAAATCTCGATCGAGGGTCCCCACCAGGCGCAGCTGGCACCGGGAATGGAACAATCGCCCTTGTCCTGCCTGTATTGGTGCTCCCAGGCAAGGTCCCAGGCCGCATCGCAGTAATTCCACACGTAGACGGCGCTGCGCCACAATGGCGGCGTACCGTTGTCCAGCCGATCCGAGTGGTTCGCGTAGTAGAGCTGCTTCTGCGCATGGCCGCCCTGGTCGACCGTGTGCGAAATATTGCACGACAGTCCGGGCATTGCCTTTGACCATTGCCATCCCGGGGCTACGTCGCCATCCGGGCACGGGAAGTCGGGCAGGCAGGTCCACGCGAAGAGACCGAGGTAACCCGCGTCCTGATCTTCGGTATACATCGCGAGTACTTCCAGGCCATTGTCCACGCGTGACGTGGCTGTCGTATACAGCCAGGCGGGCAATACGGCGTCACGTTCGAGGCCTGCGGGATAGACGAACATCCGCGTATGCAGGCGGCCGCTTTCGAGCGCAACCAGCTGTTCCGGCGCGTACGCGGTTCCTGCGGTCATCGTGCCGGGGACCGGCGCGTTGCTGTGGACGGCAGTAGACTTTTCGATTGGCGGCAGAAAATCGGTCTGGACGTCCCTGACCGGCGCGCAGATTTCCGCGTAGGGCTCCCAGAGCGTGCCATCCGGGCATGTTGTCTGAGCGTGGGCGTCAACTGTGAAAACAAGCAACCCGCACGCCAGCGACGGGAACCACCTGTTCATGGGTCTTTTATTGCGCCCCTACACACATGAATGCAATGCTGGCTAGTACCTACCGGTCCATGAGGCCCGGCAGGCTTGCTGCGGACAAAAAAAAGCGCCCGCGGTTGCCCGCGGGCGCAGTTGCACGAGTCGTTCTTCGGGGGGGTTACGGCCTCGTGCCATTGCCAAATGGAGGCGGTTCGGCCGTCCAGCCGAGCTCGGTCCAGTCGATCTGGCCGCCTGCATGACAGTCGACGCAGCTACCCGTGCCGCCGTAGCCGTACGCCTGCTCCTTCGGGGCAACTTCATGATTCACGGTCAGGTACATCACCGTGTCCACGAACTGGAACTCGCCGGAGTAGGTTTGTTCGGTGTACGCAGCACCGTCCTGTAATGCGAGATCCCAGTTCCAGTTGCCCCAGTAAGGATTCGGTCCGCCCTTGCTGCCGAAGAGATGCGGCACCAGGACTGTATTGTTATTGGCATCGGCCGGCTGGTTGCCGATCATCTTCTTGAACGGATAGATCTTCGCGCCAACAGTGTTGCGATCGGCGCTCGGCTCACCGAGGACCACGGGCGTCTCGGTGGTCGGCGTCCCGGTGAACTTGTCGTTCGCGTTGATGATGAAGCGGTTCCACTTGCCGTCGAAGTAGCGCAGCGTCGGCCGGACGTTGTTTTCCCAGACGAAGCTGCCCTTCATGGGGTCGTAGACCGGTACGCCTTTCTCACCATAATCAAATGACGGATCGAACTCGACACCTCTTTCCACGTCGCCGGCGTCTTCCCAGTACCACTCGGTCTTCGTCGGTGTGCCGCGCGCGAAGGTCGGAATGTGGCAGACCTGGCAGGCCAGCATCGGGTGCGAGGTAATGATCGGCTCGACCGGCTTTCCTGCGTGGACACTGTTCGCATCGCCGTGGCAGCCTTCGCAGGTTTTCATCTCGCCCTCATCGACGGAGTGGTAAGGCATGCCGCCGATGCCGTGGTCGATGACGTTCTCGCTGCCGTCTTTCTTAACGCCGTGGCAGAAAACGCAATCGACATTGGCGCCATCCGTGCCCATGTGAACGTCGAATTCTCTCGTCGTGTTGACGAGCGACAGGGCGAGGTCGCCGTGCTTGACGTTATCGCCGCCGCCGGCCTTGGCGTGGCAGCCGATGCAGTTCTTGATGGTCGGGACACCTTCGTTATTTGCGACGCTGCGAGCGACCGCACCGAGATCCACGCCCTCTGCGGGCAGTCCGGCGGTCTTCGGCGCTTTCGCGTACGTGCCCGTCTGGTCGTGGCAGACCAGGCAGTCGACGTTCTTCATGTCATTGAAGTCGTAGTTCTTGTCGTCGTAGCCGTAGCCCGTGTGACATTGCGCGCAGCGGCCCTCGTTGGTCGGCACGGCGACGCAGAAGTTGTTGATCAGGTCGTTCTTGCCGTGGGGCCCTTCCTCGAAACCGGTGATGTTCGACGACACACCTTCCCAGGTGAAATGCGCCCTCATGAGCATGTCCGCGCCGATCATGCCGTGGCAGTTGAGGCAGTCACTCGTGCCCTCGTAGGCTTTCTCCGTAAAATAGCCCGCGTGCAGTTTCTCGGCCCCGTAAGCGCCGCTTGCAATCGCGTTGCAGTCGAGCACGTCGACGACACCGTCGCCGTTGAGGTCTTCCTCGGGATCCCCGACGCCGTTGCCGTTGAGATCCCAGCAGGCGACGCCATCAGCGCCATCAGCGCCATCAGCGCCAGGGGCGCCATCGACGCCGTCCAGCCCGTCGAGGCCGTCGTCGCCCTCGCAACCAGCGATTGAAAAGGCGAGGAACATGCTCATAACAAGGCCGACAAAGCGGAATTCAGTACTTATGGCCCGTCTCATTTCTGGTCTCCTCAGGTCAATTTCATTAGAACATTAAGGTGTTCTAATATTCATCGATGACCGGAAAGGTACCCGCGGTGCAACAACCCCTCAATTGGAGGTGATGCCCGGCCATTACGGGGAATCCACTATTGCCCGCATCTTCGCAATTCACGCGATTTTGTTGCGGCGCCACAATTGCCTCGGCGCTATGCCTGGCAGGGGCCCCAGCCATTGCCGTCCGCATCACGCAACCCTCAGGAAATCGTCAGCAGGTGGTCAGTACTTCGCCGACGCTCGGCGGCAACATTTGCGACAGGTCAACCGAATGCAGGGGAGGCAAATGATGACCACACGACACGGAACCATGCCCGGAATAGTCGGCTACATCTCGATATTGTTGATTGTCGCTAGCGTCTTCGGACCGGCGCTGATCCAGGGCGGGGGCGGGTCCGTTCAACGATATGCGCAATATGTGCTGGATGCAGACTGAAAGTGCTTCTCGCCGTGCGTCCGCACCGCCTCGTAAGTCTGCTTCGCGGCAAACTGGCACTTCGCAAAATCTTCCGGATCGAGCACCCCGAGTCCTTTGAATCCGGAGCAGGCGCTTTTCATGTTTTGCAGGAACTCCGTGTCACACTCCTCGCGGGTCAGGCCGTAGGTTGCCTGTCCGTGCCGGTAGCAAAGATCGTGCGTTACGCAGGCGCCATGAAACTTGTCGGCCTGCTCTTCATAATCATGGCTGATGACAAGTACGGCAGTGGGAATCGAGCACCCGAGCGGTTGTGAACCACCGCAAAGAGGTGCCGTCGGGGTCGACCCGCACCCGAACACAAGCAAGACCAGGATTCCGGCGGTGACGCGATGCATCATGCGCCAACTTTACCCGATCGCAGTCAATAATCGGCAGTCAGGACGTCGTCGTCGAATAGCGGTTCACCCGGACGCGATCGCGTGCTGTCGCGCTCGATCCGCAGTCCCAGCTCCCGCGCGATCACGCGTATCGCCGCTTGCGCCTCCGACTCGCCTTTAAAGCCCTCGCCGACGGCCATCTTGTTGCCGTCGTGATCGATCATGTTGATCGTGTAATAGATGACGTGACGGCCGCCTGACTGGGTCTTCATCGAGGATTTCTTCTCGAATCTCGTGAAATGCGACCGGGGCATGCTCTTGCGGCTGACCGGGATACCCAGCCAGCGGCGCAGCGTGTTGACCGACGTCCCGTCCTGCGAGACCTCGAGCGAGTTCGTCATCATGTAGAACGCCCCGAGGGCGACCAGTACGCCGACGCCGCCGAAGATGCCGCCGAAGACCGTGTGGCCCTCCTGCGTGATCAGGAACCAGCCGGCGCCGGTAAACAAGGCGCCGAATAATACGCCGACGAGGTTCGGCAACAGGTGGCGCCCCATTGGATAGAACATCGACTGGCCCATGGGGCGGTGCTTGATACGGACGAGATCGCGAACCCGGCTGTCGGCGATTGCATCCTGCTCGTCGCGGCTCCTCTGCATGGCGCGGTCCGGAAGGCCGCGCGATTGCTGCGCCGTTGCGTAAACAGGTATCTCGTAGTCACGGTTGATATCCGTGCCCGGCAGCTCGGCCCGGAGATTCAGTTGCCACGTAAAGTAGCTGTCGCCAGCCTGCTGTGCATCGGATTCGTCGAGCCCGTCCGGCACGTCGAAGCGGAACGTGAGCCGCGTGCCTTTGCTGCCGGGTTCGGCGTGCGCGACGAGATCGTCCTGCCATTCTGCCGTTTCCCTGCGGCTGCGGTTGTTGCCGCTGCCCGAGATGTAGCTGCGCAGGTTGGTAAGCGTGACGTGAAACTTCGCCGTGCTGTCGAAAGGCAGGTTGAGGTCGATCGTCCCGCCGACGTGACCGCCGATCGAGCCGGGAAACGGGTCGAGCATGACCGGTGCGGCACCGAAACGGCGCCACTCCAGTGTGCGGTGCATGGCCCAGGCGAGGAGCCCGACGCCGACCAGCGGAAAAAGGAGGGCGATAAGTGCCAGGTGGTTCTCGTTCTCGATGACCTCCCGGTAGGCAATGAACGGCGTGACCGACGAGATTGCATTCCAGAACGCGGCGAATGCCCATGCCCCCCACATTGCCATCCTGGAGTCCGAGCGGACTTCCGGCGTCTGCCAGTCGTCGTTGAGAAGCCACGGCGAGTCGCGATACTGCGTCAGCGATGCGTCCTTTTCTTTCGGCGCGGTCCACGTGTAGACGAGCAGGCCCAGTCCGATGCCGCCGAATACGAACACGAAGATCGATTTGAAGCCGACGAGGCCCCAGCGGATGCTGCGGTCGATGATGGAGTCGGTGGGTGACCCGGGATCGACCCAGACGGTGACCGGCTCGCCCCGGGCAAGCACGGCCCCGAGCCGGTTGCCGATATCGGTCTGGTAGCTGCCGATATTGTCGGCGCCGTCCGCAAGGCCAACCCGGTATCCGGAGTAGGCTTGTCCGAGATACCGGTAGCTGTAACTCGCATAGGCCTTGTAGGTATCGGAATCATCGCCCGAGCGGGTCTCATAACCGGCGCTTATGAGCTGTGCCGGCACCGGCTCCCAGCCCTGCATCCGCCAGGCATCGTGAAAAGTCATGCCGATTGACCAGAGCATCCACACGCCGACGCCGAAAAACGGCAGCGCAAAAAGCGTCACGAAGATCCTGCCTTTCATGCAGATACACCACGGCCCAGGTCGAAGTGAAGCCCAACTTAGCAGTGGGCCACGACAGGCGCTGTGAAGCGTGTCAGAAAAAGCGCTTTGCTTATAAGGCGTTGCGGCCGCTGCGTACGGGGCTCAGATGTCCGAGATGGACAGACGCGCGAGCCGGGCGGACTTCTTGTCGTGGTGCCGCTGCATCTTCCGGAGAATCTTGTCGAGCGTATGAATGGCGCCGAGAATGTTCGGACCCTTGTTGAGCATCACGCAGTCGGCACGCTGTGACATGGCGGCATCGGTAATTTCGGCGCGTGTCGGCGTGCCCTTTTTCGCCGCACCTTCGAGCACCTGCGTCGCCCAGATCACGGGCACGTGTGCCGCCTCGCAGATCCACAGCATCTCTTCCTGGATTTCCGCGAGCCGCACCCAGCCGCACTCGACCGCCAGGTCGCCGCGGGCGATCATCATGCCGGCCGGGTACTGCCGCATGACAGCCAGCAGGATTTGCGGCAGTGTGCTGAATGCGCGCTTTGTTTCGATCTTTGCCACGATCGGCACGTCGTGCTCCGGGTACTTTCGCAATTCTTCCTGCAAGGCGATGACATCCTCGGGCCGGCGCACGAAGGAAAGTGCTACCACGTCGGCGTGTTCAACCACGAATGCAAGGTCTTCCCGATCTTTTGCTGTGATGCCCGGGAGCTCGAGATCCGTGCCGGGGAAGTTGACGCCTTTGTTGCTGCGCAGGCGGCTGCCGGTCGGCTTCGCGCTGGTGATGCGCAGGACGATCTTCCTGTCGGAGACTTTTTCGACGACGCCCTCGATGCGGCCGTCGTCGAGGCTCACGGGATCGTCGACCGATATCTGTCCGAATATCTCGACCGGCTGGCAGGAGACATGCGCGGGCGCCGTGACATTGTCCTTCTTATCCCGAACGGCGGGCGCACCCGGCTGGCCGTCACCGGTGAGGACCAGGATGTCGCCGACCTGCAGAACGATCGGCTCTTCGACCGGCGGCATCTCGCCGAAGCGAAACTCCGCTTCCTCACCGGTCGTACGTGATACGAGACGGAAGCTCAGGCCGGTGCCGATGTACGCCGTCTTGTACAGCTCCAGCACCAGTCCCTTGTTGTCCTTGACCGCAACTTCGAGTCTGCGGCGCCGGCCCCGCGTGTCCCTGAAACGCAGTACGTCGCCGATCTCGGCCAGTTCGATCGCTCGACGCGGTACCGGTACCACGGCCGATTTCGTGCCGGTCCAGGGTTCATCCTCCGGAACGAAGCGCACGCGGCGCGGCGCGTGCACCTGCCCCAGTGCGTCGCGCTTCGGCCGCAGCCTCAGCACCATCGGGCCCGGCTCGAGAAGCCCCGTGCGGAACTTCGGACCGCCGAGGTCCATCATGACCCGGCAGGGCTTGCCGAGTTCCTCGCTGGCACGGCGCACGTTGCGGACCATCCGCGACCAGGTTTCCTGCGTATCGTGCGCGCAGTTGATTCGCGCCAGGTCCATGCCGGCCGCGAGGAGATCGCGTACGTAATCGCAGTCGTCCGCCGCTTCGGTCGGCAGCGTGACCATGATCGGTACGGCGCGCTTTACCGGCGGCTCGCCGAGCAGTGCCCGCGCATGCAGCTGCAGCCGCTTCTCGCCGGGTGGGAACGGCAGGTGGCCGGCATCGCTGTCCACGGAGGCGTCGGAGTAAAGCCTGAGCAACGCATGCTGAACGGCATGAATGCTTGCCAGCACATGGTGTTCCGCGCGCCCCAGCGACGACAGACCGAGTTCGGCCAGCCGCTCCTGCAGCTCCCCGATATCGAACTGCCGCAGCGCAACGTAGTGCAGCAGATTGCGGGCGCTGGCGGCGAAATTCGGGTGAACCTGCTGCAACTCCGGCGCGAAGCGTGATTCCAGCGCTTCGGCACGCTCGCGAATACACTGCAGCTGCTGCCACAGTGACTGCATTTCCGTATGCAGAGCCGCCGGGCTAGGGGGCAAGCCGGTCGATTCGCCAGCGGTCATCGTCCTGTCTCTTGTACAAAAAGCGGTCGTGCAGGCGGTTTTCGCGTCCTTGCCAGAACTCCATTTCGAGCGGCGTCACCCGGTAGCCGCCCCAGAACGACGGCAGCGGTACTTCCTTGTCGCGGAACTTCTGCTTCAGTTCCTCGAATTTAGCTTCGAGCAACGATCGGGTCGAGATGATGCTGCTCTGCGACGACACCCAGGCCCCGATCTGGCTGCCGCGCGGTCGCGTGGCAAAATACTTCAGCGTCTCGGTTTTCGGGATTTTCGCCGCGCTACCACGAATCGAGATCTGCCGGCCGAGCTCGCGCCAGAAGAAGAGCAGGGCGACATTGGCGTTGACCGCGATATGCCCGGCCTTGCTGCTCTCGAGGTTGGTGAAGAACACGAAGCCGCGTTCGTCGAAATATTTCAGGAGTACCGTACGCGACGCCGGGCGACTATCTGCGTCGACGGTCGACAGCGTCATCGCGTTCGGGTCCATGCGATCCGAGGCGCACGCGTCGCCGAACCAGCGCTCGAACTGCACGATCGGATCCTCGTGGAGATCCTCGCGTTCCAGTGCCAGCCCCGTCGCAGAACGGCGCAGGTCGGACACGTCCATGCCTGGGTGCGGCAGCGAGTCGCCGCGGTCACTGGTATTCACTGCAGGGCTCTTGGAAAAGCGTACGTGGCGCTATCCTAGTACGATTGCCGGGTCATCGCGAGAAGCCACAACAACCGTCGATTCTTCGTTATAATGTCCGGCTGGACGGTAGTTACGGGTTCCTTGGTCAGGCCGGGCTCGGTCAAGCGAAAGTGGCGGAATTGGTAGACGCGCAGGATTTAGGTTCCTGTGGGGTAACCCGTGAGAGTTCGAGTCTCTCCTTTCGCACCAGCTCTCGCTGTCTAACCCATTGAATTGTATAAGTTAAATTTCGCCAGCTGTGCCTGAATGCGCCTGGCGACGGAAAGGATTGAAACCATGCAGGTCACTGTCGAATCGACGGGAACGCTGGAACGGCGCATGCGCGTCGAGTTGCCCGCCGAGCGTATAGAGAAAGAGGTTGATAGCCGCCTGAAATCGGTCGGAAAGAGCGTCAAGATCAAGGGCTTTCGCCCCGGGAAGGTACCGCCGAAGGTGGTGAAGCAGCGTTACGGCGCCCAGATCCGACAGGAAGTGTTGTCAGACCTGATGCAGCAGAGCTATTCGGATGCGGTGCAGCAGGAGAACCTGAACCCGGCGGGCGGGCCGAAGATCGAGACCGAAGCCGAGGGCGACGGCCAGGGCTTCACCTACGTCGCGACGTTCGAGGTCATGCCCGAGGTCCAGGTCAAGGGGCTCGACAAGCTCAAGGTCGAGAGGCCCGAGGTCGAGATCGGGGACAGTGACCTCGACGACATGATCGAGAATCTCAGGAAGCAAAAGGCGACCTGGACCGAGGTGGAGCGGGCGAGCGCAAAGGGCGACCGCGTCGTCGTCGACTTCGAAGGCAAGCTGAAAGGCGAGCCCATCGACGGTGGCCAGGGCAAGGAAGTGCCCGTCATACTCGGCCAGGGCCAGATGCTCCCGGACTTCGAGAAAGGCCTCACCGGCATCAAGGCGGGCGACGAGAAGACGTTCAAGGTCAAGTTCCCGAAGGATTATCAAGCCGAAGACCTGCAGGGACAGAAAGTCGATTTCACCATTCACACGCATCGTGTCGAGGAGGAGACCCTGCCGCCGGTCGACGACAATCTCGCCGAGATGTTCAGCGTCAAGGAGGGCGGCCTCGAGCAGTTCAAGAAAGACGTGCTGGACAACATGCGGCACGAGGCCGACCAGAAGGTGAAATCGCTGGTCCGTGAACAGCTCATGGAAGCACTGCTGGCCGCGAACCCCATCGAGATTCCGCAGGCACTGAAGCACCAGGAAATGCACTCGATGCAGCACGAAGCGATGCAGCGGCTCGGTATCGAGGATCACGACCAGGCGCCGCCGCTGGAGAACTTCTCCGAATCGGCCGAGAAACGTGTGCGCCTCGGGCTCCTCATCCGCCAGCTGATCACCGAGCAGGACATACGGCTCGACGAAGAGCGCGTTCGCCAGCACGTCGAGGAGATGTGCGCGGGCTACGAGAATGCCGACGAGATGGTCGATATGTATCTGGGAACCCCGCAGGTGCGGCAGCAGGTCGAGCCGGTCGTGCTCGAGCAAATGGCGTTCGACTGGCTGCTGGAGCACGGCAAGGTCAAAACGAAAAAGGTTGGCTTCACGGCATTCATGAATGACTGACCGCGAGATTGGAATACCTGAACGCACGGATTCGTGAGAAAATAGCCACTTCAGAACTGCAGCAGGCAAACGTATGAGCGCAACCGCACTGAATCTCGTCCCGATGGTCGTCGAACAAACGGCCCGCGGCGAGCGAGCATATGACATCTATTCGAGGCTTCTTAAGGAACGCGTCGTTTTCATCGTGGGTCCCGTCGAGGACCACATGGCCAACCTGGTGGTTGCGCAGTTGCTGTACCTGGAATCGGAGAACCCGAACAAGGACATCCATCTCTATATCAACTCGCCGGGCGGCGCGGTCACATCCGGATTGTCGATCTACGACACGATGCAGTTCATCAACTGTGATATCTCCACCATCTGCGTCGGCCAGGCCGCCAGCATGGGCGCGCTGTTACTCGCCGGCGGCACGGAAGGCAAGCGCGCTGCGCTGCCGCACTCGCGGGTGATGGTGCACCAGCCGAGCGCGGGCTTTCAGGGGCAGGCCACGGACATCAGTATCCACGCCAACGAAGTCCTCGAACTCAAGCGCCGCCTGAACGAGATTATGGCGAAACACACCGGGCAGCCGGTGGAGACCATCGAGAAAGACCTGGAGCGCGACAACTTCATGAGCGCCGAGGCGGCGGTCAAGTACGGGCTCATCGACACCGTACTGGAGCAGCGCAGCGAGATGAAGGGAGCGAAAAAGCCCTGATTCTTTTGAAATCAGGGTATTAGCTTGCCGTTTGCGGCAGATGAGACGTGTCGCTTTGCACGTGGAAAAGCTGCGTGTTATATACAGTCGTGGTCGTAACAGACTGATTTTTTAGTTACAGAGGCAATTCCTGCATGAGCGATGATACCCGCGGTAAGAGCGAAGACGGAAAACTCCTCTATTGTTCTTTTTGCGGCAAAAGCCAACACGAAGTACGCAAGCTGATTGCAGGCCCCTCTGTTTTCATCTGCGACGAATGCGTCGAGCTCTGCAACGACATCATTCGTGAAGAACTCGAGGACTCCGGCGACGCCGGCCGCGACAAGCTGCCGAAGCCGCAGGAGATCAACGGCATACTCGACGAGTACGTCATCGGCCAGAGCCGTGCCAAGAAGGTGCTTTCGGTCGCGGTGTACAACCACTACAAGCGGCTGAACGACCGTCTCGACGAGCGCAAGCAGGACGACGTCGAACTCGCGAAGTCGAATATCCTCCTGATCGGCCCAACGGGCTGCGGCAAGACATTGCTGGCCGAGACGCTGGCAAGGCTTCTGAACGTGCCGTTCACGATCGCCGATGCCACGACGCTCACCGAGGCCGGTTACGTCGGCGAGGACGTCGAGAACATCATCCAGAAGCTCTTGCAGAAGTGCGACTACGATGTCGATAAAGCGCAGACAGGCATCGTCTATATCGACGAAATCGACAAGATCTCGCGTAAGTCCGACAACCCCTCGATCACGCGCGACGTGTCGGGCGAGGGTGTGCAGCAGGCGCTCCTGAAGCTCATCGAGGGCACGATTGCCTCGGTGCCGCCGCAGGGCGGCCGCAAACACCCGCAGCAGGAATTTTTGCAGGTGGATACCGGCAACATCCTGTTCATCTGCGGTGGCGCGTTCGCGGGCCTCGACAAGATCATCCTGAATCGTTCCTCGAAATCGGGCATCGGCTTCGTTGCCGAGGTCAAGAGTGAAGAGGACGAACAGAGCATCGGCGAGCTGCTGACGGACGTGGAGCCCGAGGACCTGATCCGCTATGGCCTCATCCCAGAGTTCGTCGGTCGGCTGCCGGTCGTGGCGACGCTCGAGGAACTCGACGAGGATGCGCTTATCACCATTCTCATGGAGCCGAAGAACGCGTTGACCAAGCAGTACAGGAAGCTGTTCGACATGGAAGGCGTGGAGCTCGAATTCCGCGAAGACGCCTTGCGCGCCGTCGCCAAGAAAGCCATGGAGCGCAAGACCGGCGCCCGCGGCCTGCGCACCATCCTCGAGAACGTGCTGCTCGACACGATGTACGACCTGCCATCGGCATCGAGCGCGAAAAAAGTCGTGGTCGACGAAGCCGTTGTGACGGGCGAGACGAAGCCCTATGTCATCTACGAGTCGGACGAAAGCCCGACCGCGAACATCGAAGAGCAGTCGCGGCGCCCGACGGGCTCGGACGGCGCCTGAGCGTTTACAGGTTCCCGGGGCTTGGGCCGGGAACCGGGTAGGAGCGGTTCTCGAACCGCGAGTTGTTCGAACCGCGATCGTGGGCGGCCGCCGCGCGCCGAGGCGCGCTCCTACCGGTTGAATTCCCGGCACACAGCCATATCTCCGACGCAGTCTCCAATGGGGAACCGAAGTGACTGACCAAGAATTGATTAGCAAGCAGGACGAGTCCGTGGACGCCGGTATTCCGGTGCTGCCGCTGCGCGACGTCGTGGTCTACCCGCACATGGTGATCCCGCTGTTCGTTGGCCGTGAGCGGTCTATCGTTGCGCTCGATCGTGCGATGAATGCGGACAAGCGTATCCTCCTGGTTGCACAGAAGAAGGCGGAACTCGACGATCCGCAGCCCGAAGACCTGTACGAAGTCGGCACGCTGGCGATGATCCTGCAGCTCCTGAAGCTGCCTGACGGAACGGTGAAGGTGCTCGTCGAGGGCGGCGAGCGTGCCAGTATCGACAACATCGCGGTGGGTGATCATTTCGCCGCGGAGGTTACCGTACTCGCCGAGGAAGACCGCCACGACGAGCGCGAGATCGACGTACTCGTGCGCTCGATCATTGCGCAGTTCGAGCAGTACGTAAAACTCAACAAGAAGGTGCCGCCCGAGATCCTGACCTCGCTGTCGGGTATCGACGAACCGGGCCGCCTCGCGGACACGGTCGCGGCACACATGTCGCTGAAACTCTCGGAGAAGCAGCGCATTCTCGAGATCCAGGACATCAAGACGCGTCTCGAACAGATCCTCGGCATCATCGAAGGCGAGATCGATGTGCTGCAGATCGAAAAACGCATCCGTGGCCGCGTCAAGCAGCAGATGGAGAAGAGCCAGCGCGAGTACTACCTGAATGAGCAGATGAAGGCCATTCAGAAAGAGCTCGGCGAGATGGAAGATGCGCCCAACGAGATCGCCGATCTCGAGA
>CBDUCE010000039.1:0-18575 GCA_965365575.1 uncultured Gammaproteobacteria bacterium | reverse complement strand
ACCGCCGCCCGCCGCGATCGCGAGAATCTGTGCACCAAGACCGAAGCCGACCACCGGCGTGCCCTCATCCAGCCGTTGCCTCGTCAATTCGATTTCCTTGTCCAGTGTCGGCAGGTCGCGTGTCCCGGCTGAACCCCAGGGACCGCCGCCCAGCAGGAACAGCGCGTCCGCCGGCAACTCGGTCGCCGGCAGCTTTCCGCCGCCGGCAAACGGCCGAAAATACTGGAAGCGGATGCGGCGCCCTTCGAGGTGGTCTTCCATCAGGCCCAGGTACTCGCCGGAGGTGTGCTGGATGACCGCGACGACATTCATCGCCGTCCCGCCGCGCCCGGCGAGTTTGAACGCGTCCCCGGCGTTGCTGCACTCACCCATTGGCGACCCTCTGCTCCAGCGCGTTGGCAATCGACGCCCGGAAGTCCGCCGGCGTCACGCTCAACGTGTCGACGTCGGTCTCGTCGAAAAACTGCTCGATGGCCGGATCGATCTCGTCGAGTCGCACGCCGGCGAGCGCGGACTCCAGATCGAACACGATGCGCGGCGGCGTAACGAAGAAGTCACCGCTGATCAGCACCCGCTGCAGTCGCGAGCGCGTCGGGCCCTCGAGCTTGACGAAGGCGTCGATCGTGCCACCGGCGCCGGTGTGCGTGCCGGCCAGCACCCGCTCGTCGGCCGCGGGGTTGTCGATTTCCCTGAGGAACTCCTCGGTGCCGATTTCCTCGTCGAAATACCGGCGTGCGAGTTCCTCCTCGCCTTCGGTGATTGCGCCGTGTTCGCCCTCGATGCCCAGCACCTCCTTGAAGCCGATGACGAGCGCGTTCTTTATGCGCTCCAGGTCCGGCGTATTCGGCCCCAGCAGTTCTTGCAGTGTGACTACCCGCTGCGCCGCGGAATCCAGCTCGCGTTTCGCCAGTTTGCCCTGCGGTACGCGCAATGCACTCACCATGCGCTGCGGGTTGAGATCGACCAGTACGGTACCCTGGTAAATCAGCACGTCGCCGTCGTAGAAGCCGCCGGTGCCGCTGATCTTGCGGCCGTCCACCTCGATGTCATTGCGTGGCCGGAACTTCGCGTCCACACCCAGGGTCTGCAGTCCGGCTGCCGCGGCGTTACAGATCTCCCGCGCCAGGTCGGGCAGCGCCGCTATGCCGAGCGATGCACGGTGAAAGACGAGCTCCCAGCCGAGCTGGCCCTCGTCGAGATAAATGGCACCGCCGCCAGTGATGCGCCGTACCGTGCCGATGCCGTGTCTTGCGCAATAGTCGAGGTCGATCTCCCGGCTCAGGTCCTGGTGCCGCCCGATCAGCGCGGTCGGTGGAAAACTGAGGAAACGAATCGTGTCCGGCACCCGGTCCGCCTGGCGCTCCTCGATGAGCGCCGCGTCGAATGCGATATTGGCGCGGCCTTCACGCACACCCGTATCGATGATCCTGAATGCAGCTGGCATAACCGGCTTGCTTACTCGACCCGCACCGGGATCTCCAGCTGCTTGCGGATCTTCTTCAGGTCCTTCTTCTTCGGCTGGAACGGATAGCTCGCGATGTCGCTCGGCGGCGAGTCGCCGTAAGGCCGGTCGCATGCCGAAATATCGTCCTGGAATTTCCCGGGACAGCCGGACGTGCGAAACGCGATGCCTTCATCGATGATCGTTGCGAGCTCGCTCTCGGAAATACCGTAGCCCTTGACGCGGCCGAGATCGTCGAAGGTCATCTGGTCCACCCTGACGCCGCGGTAGTCGATCAGGTAACGCGCCAGCTGCACGCGGCGCCACTGGTCGCGCGGTGTCGCGGGCAGATGATCCATGAGCGAGCCCTGCTCCGGGAAGAAACAGAACAGGTGGCTGTGACCGCCGAGGTCGACGAGTTCCTGCACGAGATTCAGGACCTCGTACTCCGTCTCGCCCATACCGACGATAATGTGTGCGCCGAACTTCTGCGGTCCAAAAATGTCTTTCGCGTCCTGCAGGATCTCCCAGTACCTCGACCACTTGTGCGGCGACTGCACGCCTTTGCCGCGCGTGCGGTCGAAAACTTCGGGCGTGGCGGCATCGAGCGCGACGGTGAATATATCGGCACCGAGATCCCGGGTCTTCTGCACGTCTTCGCGCGTCATCGTCGTCGGGTTCGACAGTATCGAGACGGGAATCGCGTCCGGGTCGATACGATCGGTCCACTGTTTCAGCACGGTAAACGTATCGTCTTCCGAACGTGGATGCGTGATCATCGAGATGCACATGCGGTGAAACGGACTGTTCGCCGGGTCTGCCGCCACGATGTCGATGATCTCGCTCATCGGCACGGCGGGCCAGTCGACGCGAATGAAGTTGCGGTCCGCATAGTCGCGATCCGCCTCCCGGTGCCTCGCGAGGCCGCAATACGCACAGTTCGCGCGGCATCCTTCCGGGTACGTGAGCAGCAGGTTCAGGCAGCGCGTGCATTCGCAACCATGCATGCGGCCGCTCATGATGCCGAGCGTGATCGCCGCGGCCGTCGACAGCTGCACGTACTCGGGCGACTTCATGTGCGGCGCGAGAATGTTGTTGTTCGGCAGGTACACGCCCTGCGGAGGTATGTCATTGGCCTTGACGTTGCGGCCATTGCGGCGATCGACGGGCGTCTTGTCGGGAAACCGGGGTTGCATGGCCTCGAACGCGTTGTAGTCGCTTTGCGTCGTCGTGCTTTGCGCCGCCGGCGCCGACTTCTGTTCAATACAGCTCATAGGAATAAAACCCCTGGTGTCTCAGGCCGCGCAGGAACGCGCGACGGAAAGGTCGTTGCCACTGCCCAGCTTGATCGAGCAGCAGGAATGCGCCTGCGTGAAGGGCCGTCCGATCGTGTGCGCGACGGACACGGCGCCGTCGGCCGGGAAGGCAATACCGTCGAGGCCGGCCATGATGGCATAGGCGTCGGTGACGCGTTTGTGCATGCCGGGCGGCCGCGCACAGCCGAGCAGTACCTGCTGGTCCGGCAGTCGCGTGCGTGCCTCGCCGAAAATTCGTCCGACGTCGGATGTCTCCGGCGTAATGAAGGTCCCCGGCTTGGCATAGAACGGCATGATGACCACCAACACCAGTGCCGTTACCGGGTAACGGCCAACCATGTCCAGGGCGTTTGCTTCACCGAGGATGTGTCCGTAGTGCAGCCCGATCACAATGTGCGGTGTAACCTCCATCGACGTCGTGCACAGCGCCGCCAGCGTCTCCTCGAAATCGTCCACGGCACGATCCAGGTTGTAGACCTCGTTGATCGTCTCCTGCGCACCGATCACGTCCATCATGACCGTGTCGACCCCCGCTGATTCCATGGCTTTGGCCCGCCGTTCATCGAGCAGCGCGCTGTGAATAGCGACCTTGAGCTCCGGAAAGTCCTCTTTCAGCTTTTCAACGACCGGCAGATAGCGGCCGTAGTTGATCTCGTTCTTCTTGTTCGAGCCGCCGGACAACAGGAAGCCGTTCAGGCCCTCGGTTTCGATCAGCCGTCTTACCTTCTGGTCAAGGACCTCCGGCCGCGTTGCCGGGATCATCGGCTCGAGGATCTTCTTCTGGCAATGATCGCAGTTGAGCCCGCAGGCTGCCGCGGTAATCGAAAACGCCGGGAAGCTGTTCTTGTTGCAGCCGCTCAGTTCGGAGCTTTCGTATTCCTTGAACGTCGGTGTCGAGAAGCGGACAGGACGCGGCGTGGAGCGCTGCGCCCGCTGTTCGAACTCGTCGACGAGCACTCGATCGAGCTCCGCATCCTCCAGGTCCTCGATGCCGGCCAGTGCCTCAAACCATGTCATAGCAAGTTTCCCTTTATGCCGTCTGCGAGCGACTTTATCGAATCCCTGACCGCAGCGGGATTCGGGTTGTCCGCAATCGTGTTATACCAGCGGACGTCGATATCTTCCTCGTCCACCAGGTCACATTCCATGCCGTGCAGCAGATCGATGCCCTGCTGCGGCAGTTCGTCGGGTATCGCCTGGCCGCTGATCCTGCCCCAGAGCCCGGTCCAGTAGCGCGTCACGGTCCAGGGATTGTAGCCGCCGCCACCGACAACCACCGTGGGCAATCCCAGCTCGAGCAACTGATCGACGGCCCGCCACAGGGCAATGTTCGACAACATCATGGTGGACAACGGGTCACCGGCCAGGCAATCCGCGCCGCAGCAAATTACGAGCGCTTCGGCACCGACGCCTTCCGCAAGCGGCAGCACGGCATTATCGACCACGTAGTCGAGTTCACTGTCGTTGAAACCCCTGGGCACTGGCAGGTTGAAGGCTTTTTCCTTCGGATAGGACATCGTTCCGCTGTAGGGCCAGCGATAGTCCTCGTGAACCGACAGCGTCGTGACGCGCAAATCTTCGAAGAAAGCGATTTCGACGCCGTCGCCGTGATGCGCGTCGAGATCGACATAGAAGACCTGCCCGATACCGGCGTCGAGGAAGGTCCTGATCGCGAACACGGGGTCGTTGAAATAACAGAAACCACAGGCCCGGTCGGCTCGGCCGTGATGGGTGCCGCCGGACGGGTGAAACACGGTATGTCCCTCGAGCGCGAGTTCGGCAGCCAGGATGGAGCCGCCCACCGTCCGCGCCGCGCGATCGAACAGGCCTTCGAACAGCGGATTCTCCAGTGTGCCGATCTGGTAGCGCTCGCGAACGTCTCGCTCGACCCGGCCCGTCGCATCGGCATGCCGCAGCGCTTTCACGTAAGCGCGATCGTGAAATTCGAGCAGGCGTTCGAGCGTCGCGGGCTCACAGGCGCGGAAATTGTCGTCCGCGAGCCAACCGAGAATCCTCGCGAGGTCTGTGACGGCCGAGTGGCGGATGATCTTCAGCGGGTGATTGTCCCCGAAAGCGGCTCGACGAAAGGCCTCGCTGCCGACAAAGACGGGCAGCGCTGCGGCGGGACGCGAATCGACGTGGCTCACTGTCTGAATATTTTGCACGCTTTGCGACCGAAAATGGATAATCCCGGTAGTGGATGTATCGAGAATATTCCATTCAACTAATAAAGACAATTATGATATTCTAATGCGCTTCGCGCCGCGAAAGACGCATCAATTCCAGAGGTGATAAGCAATGTCCAGTGAAGCACAGACCATCGTAAGCGAAGCGCCGGTTGCTGCGCCCGAAACCAAGAGCATGTCGATTATCGTGACCAAGGGGTCGCTCGACTGGGCGTATCCGCCGTTCATACTTGCCACGACGGCCGCCGCCATGGGTCTGCCGGTCACCATGTTCTTTACCTTCTACGGCCTGCCGCTCCTGCTGAAGAAACTCGACCTGCAGTTGACTGCGGCGGGCAACCCGGCAATGAAGATGCCCATGATGGGCGCCCACATGGGTCTGCCGAATATCCTGACGGCGATTCCCGGTGTCGATGCGGCGTGCTCGAAAATGATGAAGAATCTCATGGACAAGAAGGGCGTCGCATCCATCGAGGATCTCCGCGAGCTTGCCGTCGACGCGGAAGTGCGGATGATCGCCTGCCAGATGACCATGGACCTGTTCGAATACTCTCTCGACGACATGATCGAGGGTCCCGAACTCGGTGGCGCGGCGACCTACATCGAGTGCGCCACGCAGGCGGACATCAACCTGTTCATTTGATCGAAACGTGTCACTTCAACAAATCTAAAGAGCGGAGCAACAAGAAATGGCGGACCATACGCTTGACGCAAAGGGGCTCAACTGCCCGTTACCCATCCTCAAGGCGCGTAAGGCTTTGAAGGAAGTACCCGCCGGCGGAACGCTGGAAATACTTGCGACCGACCCGGGATCCGTTGCGGACTTCGAGGCTTTTTGCCGGCAGACTGGCAACGAGCTGGTCGAGCAGTCGCAGGACGACAAGGTGTATCGATTCCTGATCAAGCACACCGCGGCATAACCCCCGTAAGCGCAGGACGGCCGGGGTGTTTTCCTGACGTCGTGCATTCTGCAATCAAATAAAGGCCTCACGACCTATGGCCATTGCTCCTGGATTGATCCTAGCCATCGTCCTGGCGTTCGGTGGACAGTTCCTCTCGGACTTTATCGGCGTAACGCTGATGGGTCTGCCGAAAAGCCCCATCAGCGCGATCATGATGGCGATTATTCTCGGCATCATCGTTCGCAATACGATCACCCTGCCCGCGTCGTTTCAGCCCGGCATTCGCTTCGGCCTCGTCCGAATCCTGCGCCTCGGAATCGTGCTGCTCGGCATCCGCCTGAGCCTCGGCGAGGTCGGCGCGATCGGACTGCAGAGCCTGCCGGTGATCATCGGCGCCGTCGTGTCGGCCCTGCTCATCGTCACCTACCTGAGCCGCAAGCTTGGTCTCAGTGGCAAACTGGGCACGCTGCTCGCGGTCGGCACCAGCATCTGCGGCGCGACGGCGATCGTTGCGACCGCTCCGACAATCGCCGCGAAGGATGACGAGGTCGCTTACGCCGTGGCCTGCGTCACACTGTTCGGCGTCGTAGCGATGCTCGTGTACCCGTTCGCGGCGAACTGGATGTTCTCCGCCGACACGTTCAAGGCCGGGCTGTTTATGGGCACGTCGGTACACGAGACGGCGCAGGTGGCGGGCGCCGGGCTTGTCTACCAGCAGTATTACGGCAGCCCGCAGGCGCTGGACGTGGCAACGGTCACCAAGCTCGTTCGCAACCTGGGCATGCTGGTCATTATCCCGCTGATGTCCATCCTCTATCACCGCAGCTCCACCGAAGGCACCGAAGCGCCCAAATGGTGGACGATGATCCCCCTGTTCGTCGTGGGTTTCGCGTGCATGAGCCTGATTCGCACCGTCGGTGACATGGGCGACCTGGCCTTCGGTTTCCTGCCGCCCGAGCAGTGGAAGGAGATCGTCAGTGTGGTCAAGGAGATCGCGGAAATTTGCCTCGCCATCGCGATGGCGGCCGTGGGCCTCGGGACCAGCATCAGGGGTCTGGCAAGTATCGGGCTCAAACCGCTCGCAATGGGGCTCGTCGCGGCGCTGCTCGTTGGTGGCGTCAGTGCGACGATGGTAACGCTGCTCTACTGATTACGCGGAGTACAACGGTGTCGCAGAAAAAGCGCGGAATTCACGAACTCTACAACGACGATCCTGTTACCGCTGACGAACTCGTCTGGGGCCGCAAGAGCGACCCCGTGACACGCAGGGGCTTCCTCAAGAACGGCGGACTCGCGGCCATGTCGGCGGCGGTCGGGGCGTCGATACCCTTTGCCCATCTTATGCCGGGCGGCCTGATTCCCGCGGCGCTTGCGCAAACCGACGAGCCGTTCGAGATTCCCGGCAAGGAAGGGCTCGTCGTCCTGAACGACCGGCCGATCAATGCGGAGACGCCTGCACACCTGCTGGACGACCGCGTTACTCCCGCGAAATACCTGTTCGTCCGCAACAACGGCCGCGAGCCCGCGTTGCCGAGCATTGACCCCGCGGCGTGGACGCTGGAGATCGGCGGTGAATCGGCAGAGCGCACGGCTTCGTTTTCGATCGACGAGCTGAAAGAAACCTTCCGGCATTACACCTACCAGCTGCAGATCGAGTGCGGCGGCAACGGCCGCAGCGAGTTCGTGCCACCTGCCGCTGGCAACCAGTGGTCGGTGGGTGCCGTGGGCTGTCCGGAGTGGACCGGCGTGCGCCTGAAAGACGTGCTCGAACACGTCGGTATCAGGGACGACGCGGTTTACGTGGCGTACTACGGTGCCGACAAGCACGCGAGTGGCGACCCTAACAAGGTGCCGATTTCGCGCGGCGTGCCGCTCGCGAAGGCGCTCGAGAAGGAGACGCTGATCGCCTGGGCGATGAATGGGGAGGACATTCCGCATCTCAACGGCCATCCTCTGCGCCTGGTTTGTGGCGGCTGGCCGGGCTCGGTGAGCGGTAAATGGCTCACGAAGATCGTTGTCCGCGACCAGGTGCATGACGGACCCAAGATGACGGGCACATCGTACCGCGTTCCCTGCAATCCCGTTGCGCCGGGCAGCGAGGTGCCGGACGACCAGATGTGCATCATCGAGTCGATGCCCGTGAAGTCCCTCATCACGTACCCGAAGTCCGGCATCGAGCACGCACTCGGCGACGAGCTCGCTCTGCGCGGTCACGCCTGGGCCGGCGATCTCTCGGTGCGCACGGTTCACGTGTCCATCGACTTTGGCGCCACGTGGCAACAGGCCAGGCTCGAGCGACCCGCCAATCGGCTCGCCTGGCAGCACTGGCGTGCCAGTGTCGAGTTCCCGGAATCCGGCTACTACGAGATCTGGGCGCGCGCGACCGACAGCGACGGCCACTCGCAGCCAATGGTATTGCCGGGCTGGAACCCCAAGGGCTATCTCAACAATGCGTGCCACCGCATCGCGGTACAGGTCGCCTGATGCGCGCCGCAGCCGTGCTTGTCAGCGTCGCTGCGCTTGCAGCATTCGGCCAGGGCATCGCCGCCGAGCCCGAAACCGATCCATTCACGGGGCTCAAGATGACGGGCGACTGGCAGCTGGTACGTGCCAACTGCGTAGGCTGCCATTCTGCCCGACTGATTACGCAGCAGAGCGGCAGCGAGTCCCACTGGCTGGGCCTCATCCGCTGGATGCAGGCAAAACAGAACCTGTGGCAGTTCGGGCCGGAGACCGAACAGAAGATCGTCAGCTATCTTGCGGAAAACTACCCGCCGCAGGCAGATCGCCGCCGGGCTCCCATACCGCCGGACCTGATGCCGCCCAACCCTCATGCCCCGAAGCTGCTCGACAGCCGGTGAGCATGCGGAGCCGGAGGAACCGAACATGCTAGTGTCACCTGCCGAACTCGTCGGCCGCGTCAAGGCCACGATCAGGGAATGCAGCGTCTCCGAGGCGCAGGAGTGCGTCAATACACAGACGCTGCTCATCGATATCCGCGAGCCCGCCGAATTTCAGCGCGGACACATCCCGGGGGCCATGCTTCTCCCCCGCGGCCTGCTCGAATTCGAGATTCACGGCCTTGTGCAGCGTATGCAGAGCGAGACAGCCAGCGCACCCGAAGACCAGCCCATCGTGCTTTACTGCGGCACGGGCGGGCGTTCCGCGCTCGCGGCCGAAACCCTGGCAACCATGGGTTACCGCAATGTGCGCTCCATGTCGGGCGGACTCGTCGCCTGGTCGCAGGCGCGTCTCCCCGTGGACGTTCCCGGATAAGCGGGCTCTTATAACCTCAAGGAATAAGCGCATAGCGAACCCGTCTTGGGGTTTCGTTGCCTCGTGGCCACGCGCCGCTACACTCGGCGCAATGAGCACGAACGCCCCGCAACAATCCGGCTGCGCCGCCACGGCGGCAGCGATCACCGGGCTGCAACCCGACCGGGCCGCGCCGCGCGACCGCGGCCGGCGTGTCTATGACAGCATCGTCGACCTCGCCCCCGGTCCCGAGAACCCGACGCCGATGGTGCGCCTCAGCGGGCGCATGAACCCGCACCCCGACTACGAGGTGCTGGTGAAGCTCGAGGGGATGAATCCTTTCGGATCGATCAAGGACCGCACCGCGCTGTTCATGCTGAACGGGCTGCGGTTGGGGCCCGACCAGGCGCTCGTCGAGCCCTCCGCCGGCAACACCGGCATCGCGCTGGCCGCGATGGCGAATGCGCGCAACCTGCCCATCGAGATTGCGGTCCCCGAGGGTACGCCCGAGGAAAAGAAAGCACTGCTGCGATTCCTCGGGGCCGAGCTTATCGAGGTCGAGGACGAGTTGTGCCCGCTGTTTCCCACCGAAGGGGCCCGCGGTGTCGTCAAGAGCATGGTCGAGAGCGAGGCTTACGGCGGACGCTACGTGAGCCCGAACCAGTACGAGAACGAGCTCAACGCTGAAGCGCACTACCGCACCACCGGTCCGGAAATCTGGCAGCAAACCGGCGGCAGGGTCGATGTGTTTTATGCCAGCATCGGCACGGGCGGCACCATCAGTGGCGCCGGCCGCTACCTGAAGGAACAGAATCCCGACATTCGCATCATCGGCGTGGAGCCTGCGAGCCGGCAGCACTCGCTGTCCGGCCTCAAGCGCATCACCGGGCTGCCCGAGGAGCACTATCCGGCGATCCTCGATCCGAACCTGCTGGACGATCTCGTGTCCGTGTCCGACGAGGAGGCATTCACCGCGGGCATCGAGGTGGCACGTCGCGACGGCATCATGGTCGGACCAACGACCGGCGCCGTCCTGCACGCAGCGCTCCACGGCGACACGCCAAGGCGCGGCCGGGCGGTGCTGATCTCGGCCGACAACGCGGCGAAGTACGTCAGCGCCTACGCGAGCTTCCTCGCGCGGCAGGGCTAGTCCGAAACGACCACGCAGGCCAGGTCGCTAGCGACCACGACCCGGCCGCCATACCCGGCGCGGACTACGTCGACGTTGCCGTCCAGGTCGCGCAGGCTTCTCCCCATGAAGTGACTCAGCACCAGCGTCCCTGCGCCCGCCTCCTCGGCGATGCCCGCGACCCGGCTCGGCCGCGCATGCAGCTGCAACGCCGTGCCGGTCGCACCCTCCGGCACCGGAAGGTGCATCACGAGAAGCGAGGCATCCCTCGCAAAGTCGGTGAAGGCGTCTGAACTGCCGTTCTGATCGCTCGCAAAGACGATGGACACGTCACCGACCGTTACGCGAAATCCGAGTGCCGGCACGATGCCGTGGGGAACCGGCAGCGCGTCGATCCGCAGGTCGCCATCCAGCACCCGCACGGGATCCTTCGTGTCGCGGCCGATTTCCCGGGGCACGAGTTTCACGAGCTTGCCGCTGCCGTCGAGATACCCCGACAGGTAGCCGTAAGTTCCCGACCCGGCAGCGAGCATGCTGTCGAGCCAGCCGGAAAGCCCCGGGAACGGCCCGCCCGGTCCGGGCCCGGCCACCGGCAGCGGCGCCGCGCGCCCGGAGAAGTTGCCGGACTTCAGGAGCGCCGGAAAATCGGCCGAGTGGTCGGTGTGAAAATGACTCAGTCCCACGAAATCGAGGTCGACGAAGCTGGCGCCGGCTTCGCCGAAACGCAAGAACGTGCCGCCGCCGGCATCAACCAGCACGCGTGAGCGGCCATCGACCCAGACAATGTAGCCGGATGAAGCGCGGTCGTCGTCGGCAATCGGACCCCCGGAACCGAGCACCTGCAGGCCGACGCCATCGGCCGGCGGACACTGCGCTGCCGGCTCGGCGCAAGCCGAGGACGCGACGGACAGGGCAAGGACGATCAGTGGTAAACGTGATTTCTGCATCGTGGCTACGGCGTACCCGGGTTGTGTGCGTAGAAACCAGTATAGGCGCAACGTAGCACAACCATTAGCATTTCCTAATAAAGCATTCTTCGGGGAATCTTCGCATGACGTCGATTGCGGTCGTCGGGATCGGCAACAATCTCCTGCAGGACGACGGTGTCGGCGTCCATGCGCTGCAGTATTTCGAGAAGCACCACGCCGACGAGGACGTATGCTGCCTCGACGCCGGAACGGTGGGGCTCGCACTGATGGACCGGCTCTCCAACCTGCACGGGCTCGTTGCTGTCGACGCCATGCGGCTCGGCAAGCCGCCCGGCACTGTAACGGTCCTGGAGGGCGAGGAAATGGACCGGCACCTGCGCAATCACCACGGCAGTGTCCACGAACTCGGTCTCTCCGACATCCTCGACGCGCTGCGGCTCTGCGGCGACCTGCCTGCATACCGTGCGCTGGTCGGCATCGAGCCCGAACAGATGGACTGGGGTACGGAACCCACGCGCAAGGTCGCTGCGGCCATACCGTCCGCGACGGCAAGGATCCGCGACCTGGTGCTCGGCTGGCGCGAGTGTCTCAAGGCGGGGGCAGACCTGTGACTCTGGAAGATCCGATTCGCTCGCCGATTCCGTTCAGCCGCGGCAATGTCAGGCCGTTGCTCAACGAGATCATTCATGCGCTCGACCGCCTGCTCGGCGACGACGAACCGACGGTCATCGACCTCGCGAGCTTGCCGTTCGCGCCGGGCGAGCTCGAAGAACTGGAACGAACTCTCGGCAGCGGCGAATTGACGGCTGAACTGGACGCACTCGGCAAAAGCCTCATTCGTGAGACCGGGTACCCGGGCGTCTGGTGGGTCGAACATCGCAACACCGGCGGCGAAGTCGTCGGCCGCTACATAGAGATTACCCGCAGCCCTGAAATCCTGATGTCGCAGGACGCCGATATCGGCGCCGGGCGCGCACGATTGCATGACAGCTTCGAGAGCTCCGGGCCCGAACTCAAAAAGGAGGCAGGCAAGTGAAAACCATACCCACCCTGGGTCAAATTCTCCAGGCGCAGGGCGTATCGCGGCGCGGCTTCATGAAGTACTGTGCCGCGACCGCATCGCTACTCGCGCTGCCACCGGCCATGGTGCCGCGCATTGCGCAGGCACTGGAACAGGCGCGACGGCCCTCGGTCATCTGGCTGTCGTTCCAGGAGTGCACGGGATGCACGGAATCCCTGACGCGATCGTCCTCGCCGACGCTCGAAGGCCTCATCTTCGACAGCATTTCGCTGGACTACCACCACACGCTGCAGGCGGCCTCGGGTGATGCAGCCGAAGCGGCGCGGCATGCAGCAATGCAGGAAAACATGGGCAAGTATCTCGTGCTCGTGGATGGTTCTATCCCGATGGCAAACCCCGGTTACTCCACCATCGCCGGTATCAGCAACTACGACATGCTGATGGAAACCGTCGAAGGCGCGGCCGCGGTCGTCGCCATCGGCAGCTGCGCGGCATTTGGCGGCATACCCGGCGCCAACCCGAATCCCACGGGCGCCGTTTCCGTAAGTGACCTCGTCAAGGACAAGGCCGTCGTCAACGTGCCGGGTTGCCCGCCGATACCGATGGTCATCACCGCGGTACTCGCGCAGTTCCTCACGTTCGGGCAGCTGCCGGATCTCGATGTCCACGGGCGCCCCGTAGCGTTCTTCGGCCAGACCATCCACGATCGCTGTTACCGGCGCCCGTTCTACGAACAGGGCAAGTTCGCGGAGACCTTCGACGACGAGGGTGCACGCAAAGGCTGGTGCCTTTACAAGCTCGGCTGCAAGGGCCCGATTACCTACAACGCCTGCGCCACCGTGAAGTGGAACGCGGGTACCAGCTTCCCGATCGAATCGGGACACCCCTGCCTCGGCTGCTCCGAACCGGGTTTCTGGGACAAGGGCGGCTTCTACAACCCGATCTCCACGGCCAATATCGGCAGCGGTGCGGGCCTGGCCGGCGCGGCCGTTGCGGGTGTTGCGCTCGGCGCAGCCGCATCGACGCTCTCGCGGAAGCGCCAGCAAAAGACGATAAAGGAGGGTTGAGATGGACCTGCTCGATTTTGCACGCGGCCCTGCTCTGCAGGTTGCCATCTACGTCTTCATCGCGGGATCGCTGTGGCGCATCCTCGGAGTTCTGCTCCTGCAGCGCAAGCCGGACCACTCCGAGCCGCGCCAATCCGGCGGTTTCCGAGGTGCCCTCAAGGTGATCTGGAGCCGCAGCTTTACGGCTCCCGCGTTTGCGAAACAGACGAAATACCCGAAGATCCTCGGATACATCCTGCATATCGGGTTGTTCATAACGGTGTTCTTCTTCGTCCCGCACATCGTCTTCATCAAGGACCTGTTCGGCATCGGTTGGCCCGGCCTGCCGAACAACGCGATCTACTTCGTCGGCGTCGTAACAGTCGCCGTCGGAGTTGCATTACTGATCCGGCGCATGACGCACCCTGTGCTCAAGCTGATTTCGAACTTCGACGACTATTTCAGCTGGCTGGTGACGATGCTTCCCCTCATCACCGGCCTCGTCATGCCGATTCGCTTCGGCGTGCGCTACGAGACGCTGCTCGCGATTCACATCCTCAGCGTCGCGCTGCTCCTGATCTGGCTGCCGTTCAGCAAACTCGCACACACCTACTTCGTATTTATTTCGCGCGGCACGACCGGCGCGTTGCTGGAACGCAGGGGGGCACGCACATGAAAGCTGCCGACGTTAAATTCGATCTTGAAAGCAAGCGCCTGAGTGTCGAGAAGCCGAAAGCACGTTTCGACAAGCAGGGCGACATGAATGATGCGGAGCGCGTGCAGAAAGCCATGGCAAACTTTTCCAAGGATTTCGGCACCACGGCGGCAGCCTATCTCGATGCCTGTATTCACTGCGGCATGTGCGCCGAGGCCTGTCATTACTACGTCGCTACCGGCGACCCCAAGTACACGCCCGTCTGGAAGCTCGAACCGTTCAAACAGGCCTACAAGCGCGAAGCGGGACCGCTGGCGCCGCTGTACCGGCTGTTGGGGCTGAAAAAGAAAGTGACGGCCGAGCAGCTCGAGGAATGGCAACACCTGCTCTACGACAGCTGCACCGTGTGCGGGCGCTGCTCGCTCATCTGTCCCGTCGGCATCGACATCGCGACTCTGGTCAGCATGGCGCGCCACGGCATGTACAAAGCCGGCCTCGTGCCGCACGAACTGCATGCCGTTGCAGAACGCGCGGAAGTCGACGGCAGTCCGCTGGGTATCACGCCCAAGCTGTTCGAGCAACGGCTCGAATGGATGGAAGACGAGCACGAAGTGGACATCAACGTGAACAAGGAGAGAGCGGACGTTCTGGCCGTGATGTCATCCATCGAGATCCAGAAGTACCCGGACGCGATGGCGGCAACGGCGAAGATCCTGAACGCCACGGGCGAGAGCTGGACATTTCGCACCGACGGCTTCGAAGCGACCAACTTCGGCCTGCTGTCGGGCAACCTGGAACTGCAGAGAAAGAACAGCATGCGAGTCATCGAGACGGCCATCAAGGTCGGCGCGAAACTCGTGTTACTGCCGGAATGCGGCCACGCCTACATGGCGTTGCGCTGGATGGGCGCTAACATCTACGGCAAACCGCTGCCCTTCAAGGTGCAGCACATTTCCGAGTACCTCGCGGACTGTCTCAACTCCGGCAAACTGAAAGTCAGGAAAGTGGACAAGTCAGTGACCTTCCACGATCCGTGCCAGGTGTCGCGCCGAGGCGGCGCTACACAGGCACCCCGCGACGTCATGAAGCACCTCGGCGTCGAGTTTCGCGAGATGCAGAACGGCGGCGACTACAACTGGTGCTGCGGCGGTGGCGGCGGCGTCGTAACCATTCATCGTGCCGACGAACTGCGCTACAAAGTCTTCAAGCTGAAGATGGACCAGGTGGAAGCAACCGAGGCCGATGCCTTGCTGTCGAGCTGTGCCAATTGCCGGCAGAGCTTCGATGATGCCCAGAACCACTACAACTGGAAGTACACGGCGGAGAGTCTGCTGGAGCTGGTCGCCGAGAACCTGGAGGACGAGGCATGAACGCAAGAGTTGTTGTCGATCCGATCACCCGCATCGAAGGCCACCTGCGAATCGAAGCGCAAATGGACGGCGACCAGATCGCGCAGGCTTACTCGTCCGGCACGATGGTACGAGGCATCGAGATCATCCTGAGGGACCGCGATCCGCGTGACGCGTGGGCGTTCGCACAACGCATCTGCGGCGTGTGCACGCTGGTGCACGGCATCGCGTCCGTTCGCGCCGTGGAAAATGCCATCGGAGCAAAGGTGCCGCAGAACGCCGAGCTGATTCGCAACCTGATGATCGGGGCGCAATACATTCACGATCACGTGATGCACTTCTACCATCTGCATGCGCTCGACTGGGTGGATGTCGTGTCCGCGTTGTCCGCAGACCCCGCCAAGACCGCGGAGCTCGCGCAATCGCTGGGCAGCTACCCGCGTTCGTCGGTCGGCTATTTCCGCGACGTGCAGAAGAAGGTCGCGGGATTCGTCGAATCGGGACAGCTGGGTATCTTCGCAAAGGCCTACTGGGGTCATCCCGAGTACAGGTTGCCGCCCGAGGCCAATCTCATGGCCGTGGCGCATTACCTGGATGCGCTCGTGTGGCAGCGCGACGTCGCGCGACTGCATGCCATCTTCGGCGGCAAGAACCCGCACCCGAACTTCCTCGTCGGCGGCGTCCCCTCGCCCATCGACCTGAATTCGGACTCCGCCATCAACAGCAAGCGCCTGTCACAGGTCCAGGAAATCATCGACAGCATGAAGACCTTCGTGAACCAGGTCTACGTGCCGGATACCCTGGCGATCGCGGGTTTCTACAAAGACTGGTTCGCGCGGGGTGAGGGGCTCGGCAACTTCCTGTGCGTCGGCGACCTGCCGGCGAGCAGCATGGGCGAGCCCGGTTCGTTCCTGTTTCCCCGTGGCGTGATTCTCAACCGCGATCTTTCGACGATCCACGATCTCGAATTTGACGATCCGCAGGGTATCCAGGAATTCATCGCGCACTCCTGGTACGACTACTCGAGCGGCAAGGCCTCGGGCCTGCATCCGTGGAGCGGCGAGACGACCCTGAACTACACGGGACCGGAACCGCCTTACGAGCACCTCGACATCGAGCAGTCCTATTCGTGGCTGAAGTCGCCACGATGGAACGGCAACGCAATGGAAGTCGGCCCGCTGGCACGCGTGCTGCTGCTTTATGCGAAGGGCCATGAGCAGACGAAGGCGCTCGTGGACCACGCATTGACGACGCTGGACGCGCCGGTGGAGGCACTGTTCTCGACGCTCGGGCGCACCGCGGCGCGGACGCTCGAGACGGCAATTCTAGCGGATGCGATGCAGGGCTGGCTCGACGCATTGATCGCAAACATCAAGGCCGGCGAGACGCGCACCGCCGACGAGACCCTGTGGGAACCCTCGAGCTGGCCGAAATCGTGCCAGGGCGTGGGCGTCATGGAGGCGCCCCGGGGCGCACTGTCGCACTGGGTGGTGATCGAGAACCAGAAGATCGCCAACTACCAGGCTATCGTGCCGAGCACATGGAATGCGGGCCCGCGGGATGCCAACGGCCAGCCCGGCGCCTACGAAGCTGCGCTCGAGGACAGGCACACGATGGTTGACCCGGAGCAGCCGCTGGAGATCCTGCGAACCATCCACAGCTTCGACCCGTGTATTGCCTGCGCCGTGCACGTGACCGACCCGGACGGCGAGGAACTGGTGCAGGTCAGGATAAGCTGATACGTAGTTTCACCAGCTTGTGAAAGCCAGGATCGACCCAAGCTACGATTTCAGCGTGGATAACGGCAAGTGAGGTGCGTGCCATGAAACCTGGTAGAGCAAGGTCGCTTTTGTTCTTCATTCTGCTGTTCGCGGTCGCCGCGTTGGCCCTGGACGCCTCGTACGGGCAGGGCCGCGGCGCGGGCGGCCAGCAGAAACAGCCGATGCCGCAAGGACAGCAGGGGCAGGGGCAGATGCAGAAGGACATGCATCAGAAAAGCCCTGTGAGCCCGCAGCAGAAGCACATGCGCGGAGAGATGCCGGACGACGGCATGTACGGCCACCAGATGATGACGGCCGAAGAGCGGGAACGGTATCGCCAGCAGCTGAACAGCGCCCGAAGTGACCGCGAGTGGTCAAGAATGCGCGCCGAACACCAGCGTGAAATGCAGGCCCGGGCGAAAGCGCAGGGACGTCAGATGGAGCCGCCGATATTCGGCGAGCACATGATGACCGTGGAAGAACGCAACCGCTATGCGCAGAGGATGAAGGGCGCAAACACGGACGCAGAAAAGGCTCGTATCCGCGAGGAACACCAGCAGATGATGATGCAGCGAGCCCGCGAACTCGGTATCGGCGAAATGCTCCAGGACCAGTAATTACCGACCGACACGGACGGGAGGGGCCCCTGCGGGGGCCCTTTTTTTGGCGCGGCACACGGTGAAGCCCGGACTATGAACGCCGACTCCTGTGGCAGAATGCGACTCAGTTGCAATAAGGCGGGGAAAATCGATCGCGATGCTTGAGAAGCTGCCGGTCAGCGCAATCGGTGTGACAGCGTCGCTTTGCGCGGGCGCAGCGGCAGCGGGTCCGCCCATGGTCACCGAAGATACCGGCACGCCGGCGCCAGGCACGCTGGAGATCATCGCGTTTGCCGCCGGCGAGTCGCGCGACGCCGGTGAGAGCGTGCTGGGACCGGCCCTGGATCTCGCTTACGGCCTGGGCGAGTCTGTGGAGATAAGCCTCACCATACCGCGGCAGCGAGCGAAGGATGCCGGGGAAGACTGGGTAAATGGATGGGGTGAGGCGTCTGTCGGCGCGAAATGGCGAGTCCTCGGAGGCGAGAATACAGCCCTCGCTTTGGCGCCGTCTTTATCCGTACCACTGTCCAGATCGTCAACGATCATCGGCCTCGTCGAGGACACGACGGTGTTTTCATTGCCCCTGGTTGGTTCGGTCAGTCTCGGAGAATGGGAATTTACGGGGAACGCCGGCTACAGCATCAGCTCGAATAGCTTTAACGCCGTGACCCTGGGCGTATCGACCGGCTACGCGGTGACGCCCGATTTTCGCCTGCTGGTCGAAATCTGGGGCGCCGATTTTATCGACGACGGCGCGAGCGAGGGATTCCTGAATTGGCGCACCGGTGTCGAGTGGGCTTTCGCCGAGCGATTTGCGTTGCTGGCGTCGATCGGTGGCAATATCTGGTCGCAGCTGGGCTCCGAAAACGAACTGAAGCGGGATTACTTCATAGGCCTGCAGTACAAGCTTTGGAACTGAGGTGGCTTCATTCAGAGAGGGATTGACTCCTCGCTGCGCTCGTCGCCCCGCCGGGGCGCCTGCGGCGT
>CBDUCE010000038.1:0-18793 GCA_965365575.1 uncultured Gammaproteobacteria bacterium | reverse complement strand
TTACCTCGTTCGTCCGCTTCGAGGTCGGCGAGGGCATCGAGAAGAAGCAGGAGAATTTCGCCGACGAGGTCATGAAGCAGATCGAGGACGCCAAGAAAAAGGGTTGATGCCCGCGGGCCTTTCGGCGCTAACTCCTTGATTTAAAGAGATCGCCAACGGCTAATGCGCTAGAATCAACGGCCGCCGAAAGCGGTTCGGGAAAATACTCGCGCAACGACAACGAAAAGGCTTGTACATGGATGATTCCGAGGTTGCATACCGCCGCGTGCTGCTCAAGCTGAGCGGCGAGGCGCTGATGGGCGAACTCGACTACGGTATCGAGCCGAGGACCATCAAGCGCATTGCCGGTGAGATCGCGACGGCCAGGAAGCACGGCGTTGAGATCGCCGTCGTCGTCGGCGGCGGCAACATCTTCCGCGGGGCTGGCCTCGCCGGCGCCGGCATGGACCGCGTCACGGGCGACTACATGGGCATGCTCGCAACGGTCATGAACGCGCTCGCCCTGCAGGATGCGCTCGAGTCGCTCGACGTCTACGCGCGTGTCATGTCTGCGCTGCAGATTCACGACGTTTGCGAAGACTACATTCGCCGCCGTGCGGTCCGGCATCTCGAGAAAGGCCGCGTCGTCATTCTCGCCGCGGGCACCGGCAATCCGTTCTTCACCACCGACACGGCGGCCAGTCTGCGTGGCATCGAGATCGGTGCGGATATTCTTCTCAAGGCGACCAAGGTCGACGGTGTATACGATTCGGATCCGGTGACGAACCCGGACGCGCGGCGTTTCGAGACCGTGTCGTTCGACCAGCTGCTTGCGGACAAGCTGCTGGTAATGGATGCGACGGCGGTCGTAATGTGCCGGGATAACCAGCTGCCGCTGCGTGTTTTTGACCTCACACGCGCGAATGCGATGGTGCAGGCGATGACGGGCGACAGCGTCGGCACACTGGTCACTGCATAGACAGACAGGGCAGACAGAGACTGAGGGCAAAGACGTGTTGGATGAAATTAAAAAGGATGCCGGTTCGCGAATGTCGAAGAGCGTGGCGTCACTCCGGCAGGAACTCACGAAAATACGCACGGGGCGCGCGCATACGAGCCTCCTCGACCACATCACGGTCGAGTATTACGGCAGCGAAGTGCCGCTTAACCAGGTATCGAACGTGGGCGTGGAGGATTCGCGCACGCTGACTGTAACGCCCTGGGAGAAGGACATGGTGACAAAGATCGAGAAGGCCATCATGGGTTCGGATCTCGGGCTGAACCCCGCGACCGCGGGAACGGTAATCCGCGTACCGTTGCCGCCGCTCACCGAGGAACGGCGCAAGGACATGATCCGGGTGGTTCGAAACGAGGCCGAGGGCGGCAGGATCGCCATCCGCAATATCCGCCGCGACGCCATTCACGACGTCAAGGAACTCCTCAAGGAGAAGATGATCGGGGAGGATGACGAGCGCCGCGCCGAGGAGGAGATTCAGACCATCACGGACAAGTACATCGCGGAGATCGACCAGACGCTTGCGGACAAAGAAAGCGAGCTCATGGAAGTCTGAGTGTCCGGATCCGCAACGACATCGCCGGCCCGATCGAATATACCGCGGCATGTTGCCGTCATTATGGATGGTAATGGCCGCTGGGCCCGGCAGCGTTCGCTCCCACGCCACGCCGGCCATCGTGCGGGCGTGAAGTCCGTGCGGGCGATCATGGAGAACTCGGCGCGGCACGGCGTCGAATACCTGACGCTGTTTGCGTTTAGCAGCGAGAACTGGCGGCGTCCCGAAGAGGAAGTCGGCATGCTGATGTCGTTGTTCCTCGAAGCATTGCGTCGTGAGGTCGCGGAGCTGCACAGGAACGACGTTAGGCTGAAGTTCATCGGCGAACGCGAACGCCTCGACGCGAAGCTCGTCGAGAGGATCGGCAACGCCGAAGCACTGACGGCCGATAACACCGGCCTGCGCGTGCAGGTCGCCGTCGCCTACGGTGGCCGCTGGGACATCCTCGAGGCGGCGCGCAGCGTTGCGGCCCGGGCAGCCTCGGGCGAAATCAGCGCCGACTCCATCGACGAAGCGACGTTCGCCGTCGAGCTGCAGCTTGGCTCTGCGCCTGACCCGGACCTGCTCATCCGAACGGGCGGCGAACAGCGCATCAGCAATTTCCTGCTCTGGAACCTGGCGTATGCAGAGCTTTGGTTCACCGACGTCCTGTGGCCCGATTTCGGCGCGATCGAGTTCGAGGCGGCGCTCGAGCACTACGCTCAGCGGCAGAGACGCTATGGACACACCGGCGAACAGCTCGAGGCCGTGAAGTGCTGAAGGAGCGTGTCATCACGGCGCTGATCGCGGTCGCCGTCCTGCTGCTCGTGCTGTTCGTGCTGCCGCAGGCCGCGGTTCAGATCGTCATCGGGCTCCTCATACTGGCCGGTGCCTGGGAGTGGTCCGGATTTCTTGGTTCCCGCTCGACGGCGCTCAGGGCTGGGTACGTGATCCTGATCGCCATACTCATGGTCCTCAGTGCCTGGCTGGCGCCGCATATCGATGGCCTTCTCTTCCAGGTGGCGCTGGTGTGGTGGGCCTGTGCGCTCGTATGGACGCTCTTTTACCCGACCCCAATTCCCGCCGCTGTGCGCTGGATTGCCGGCGTGCTGGTGCTGTTGCCACTTTATAGTGCCCTCATCGTGCTGTACCTCGCGAGCCCGGCCGTGCTGCTCGGCGCCTTGCTGATCGTCTGGGCGGCCGATACCGGCGCATTCGTCGCCGGCAAGCTGTTCGGCCGGGTCAAGCTAGCGCCGCAGATCAGCCCGGGCAAGACCTGGGAGGGCGTCATCGGCGGTTTGCTGACCGTCGCCGTGCTGGCGGCCGCAGGCGGCTGGTTTTTCGACTTGCGCATCGGCGTGCTCGTGCCGTTTTGCCTCGCCATCGCCTGCACTTCCGTCGTCGGCGACCTGACTGTCAGCATGTTCAAACGAACGTCGGGGCTCAAGGACAGTGGCACTATCTTCCCCGGCCATGGCGGCGTCCTCGATCGCGTCGACAGCGTCGCCGCGGCGGCGCCATTGTTTGCGCTCGGCATCAGCTGGACGGGGCTCCAGTGATGCGCTGTTCAGGACAGGTTCATGCGCGATCCGACATGCTCGCCGCGACACTGGCGGGAACCGGCGGCTTCTGCGAAAGTCCACTATACGAGGCATGCGCCGCTTGCCCGGATTCTGGCCGCGGCAATATTTTCAACCGTCTGACTAAAAAAAGGAATCGTCAAACGAATGGGTAGTGCTCTTGGCAGTCTGCTGGCCTTTGTCATCGCCATCAGCGTCCTCGTGGCTGTGCACGAGTACGGCCACTACATCGTGGGTCGCTGGAGCGGCATGAAGGTGCTGCGCTTCTCGATCGGTTTCGGCAAGCCGATCTGGATGCGTATCGGCGGCAAGGACCGAACCGAATACTGCATTTCGGCAATCCCGCTGGGCGGCTACGTACGCTTCCTCGACACGCGCGAGGGCCCCATTCCCGAAGCCGACGAGGGGCGCGCGTTCAACCAGCGGCCGGTGCCGCAGCGGATTGCCGTGTTGCTCGCCGGGCCGGCCTTCAATTTCCTGTTCGCGATCGTCGCGTATTGGGCGCTGTTCCTGTACGGCATCCCGACGCTGGTGCCGGCCGTCGGCGAAGTGGAGCCGGGCTCCTATGCCGCGGAGGCGGGGCTGGAGCAGGGCGACCGGATTGTCGCGGTAGGCGACGTCGAGACCGCGGACTGGGAAGCGGCGCTCGTCGCAATGCTCGACCAGATGGTGTCGGACGGACGCGTCCCGCTGACGCTGCAGGCCGACGATGGCTGGGAGCGCGACGTCACGATCGACGTGGGTGCTGACGCGCGACGGCTGACGGAACCCGGCATGTTGTTCGAGGGCCTCGGTTTCCGGCCATTCGGTGCCGGTGACCTGCCGGCCGACATCGGCCGCGTGGAAGACGATGGCCCTGCAAAAGCCGCCGGCCTCGAGCCCGGTGACCGCATTGTCGAGATAGACGGCGTGCCGATACTCGATTTCGCCGACCTGGTCGAGGCCGTGCAGCCACGCGCGAACCAGAGAGTGGCGGTCGATTACGTCAGGGATGGAGATCGGCTGTCGACGACGCTCGTTATCCAGGAGCAGCGCGTCGATGGCGAAGTACGTGGCCGCCTCGGTGTCGCTCACAGCGGTGACTTCAGCGAGTTCTATTATCAGCGGAGCTACGGGCCTGTCGATTCGATGACGCAGGCCATCGCGCGGACCTGGTCGTCGACCATTTTTACGTTGCGAATGCTCGGCCGCATGGTGATCGGCGACGTATCCATCAAGAACATCAGCGGACCGATCAATATCGCGCAGTTTGCCGGGGAATCGGCAGAACGCGGGCTGGATTATTTCCTGGGCTTCCTTGCGATCGTCAGTATCAGCCTCGGCGTTCTCAACCTGTTGCCGATTCCGGTGCTCGACGGCGGCCAGATCGTTTACCAGTCCATCGAGGGCCTCAAAGGCAGCCCGCTCTCCGAACGCGCCCAGATCATGGGCCAGCAGATCGGTATATTTGCATTGATTCTGTTGATGAGCTTCGCTTTCTATAACGATCTTGCGAGAATCTTCGGTTGATCATGCAGGTATCCGGAAGCCAGGGATGAGATGTAGACGAGAATCGTTACTCGAGATCTGGCGCGGGGCTCTGTTCGGGCTGCTGCTCGCACTGACGTCATTGCAGGCACTCGCGGATTTCGCGCCGTTCGTTGTAAGGGATATGCGGGTCGAGGGCCTGCAGAGAATCTCGGAGGGCACGGTCTTCAACTACCTGCCGATCAATATCGGCGACACGATTGACGACGTCCGTATCAGCGAGGCCATTCGCGCGCTCTATACGCAGGGCCTGTTCGACGATATTGAAATGCGCAGGGACGGCGACGCCCTGATCATCGCCGTCAAAGAGCGCCCGTCGATCGAGAGTTTCGAGATCGAGGGCAACAAGGACATCAAGACGGAGGACCTCATGGAGTCCCTCCGCGGTGTCGGTCTCGCCAAGGGGCGCACCTTCGACCGATCGACGCTCGATAACGTCGCGATGTTCATGCGTGAGCAGTACTACGACCGCGGCAAGTACGGCGTCCAGGTCGACACGACCGTCGAGGACCGCCCGAACAACACCGTGCGAATCAAGATCGACGTCAAGGAAGGCGACCGCGCCAAGATCAGGCAGGTCAATATCGTCGGTAACGAGTCGTTCGACGAGGACGAGATACGCGAGGACTTCAATCTCGACACGGCCAACTGGCTGTCGTGGCTGCGGCAGGACGACCGGTATGAAAAGCAGGGACTCGAGGGCGACCTCGAAACGCTGCGCTCCTTCTACATGGATCGCGGCTACGCGAATTTCAATGTCGAGTCCACCCAGGTAGCCATTTCGCCGAACAAGAAAGATATTTTCGTCACGATCACGATCAACGAGGGTGACAAGTACACGATCTCGGATGTGAAGCTCGTCGGCGACATGGTGGTGCCCGAGGCTTACCTGCGTGCGATGGTACTTGCCCAGCCGGGGTCGATATTCAACCTCGGCCTGCTGACGCAGTCCGCCGAGTTCATGTCATTGCGGCTCGGCGAGCAGGGCTATGCGAATGCAGAGATCGAGCCGGTGCCGGAACTCGATCACGAGAACAAGACGGCCGAGATTACGTTCTATGTGGACCCGAAGAGCCGCGTCTACGTCCGCCGTATCAACTTCAACGGTATCGACGAGGTCGACGACGAGGTGCTGCGCCGCGAACTCCGGCAGATGGAAGGCGCTTATCTCTCGAACGTACTGATCGACCGTTCGAAGTTTCGTTTGCAGCGCCTGCCGTACGTCGAGCCGACCGTGGATTCGGAGACGATCCCCGTGCCCGGCAGCCCGGATCTCGTGGACGTGGATTTCAACATGGAATACCGCATGCCCGGGCAGTTTTCGGGCGGCATCGGCTACTCGGAATCACAGAAGTTGCTGCTGAACGGCAGCATCGTGCATACGAATTTCCTGGGCACCGGTAATCGTGTCGCGCTGGAGGTATCGACAGGGCGCTTCTCGAAGTTTTACAACATCTCTCATACCGATCCGTACAGAACGATGGACGGCGTTCGGCGTACAATCAGTCTGAACTACCGCGATATTACGCAGTTCACGTCTGCCGCCTCGGATTTCTCCACCACGACGGCGGGCGCCTCGATTGACTACGGTTACCCGATCAGCGAGTTCCAGTCCCTGTCGTTTGGCGTCGCGTACCAGCGATCGGAACTGTTGTCGTCGACGTCGAGCACGCAGCAGTCTCAGGACTGGGTCGCCAATAACGGTAATCCGTTTATCCAGGATGTCGGTGGCGGCATCGTCTTCTTCGGCACCGAGTTTGACGCTTTCGAAATGATTGCCGGCTGGACATACGACAGTCGTAACAGGGCGCTGTTCGCAACGCGGGGCATGCGGCATCAGCTGTTTCTTGCGGGCACGGTTCCAGGCAGCGAAGTGGAGTACTTCACTGCGCGCTACAACGCGACGATGTACTGGCCGCTCTGGCGCGGGTTCGTTTTGCGCTACAATCTCGAAACGGGCCTGGGGGAGGCACTCGGCGACACGACCGCGCTGCCGCCGTACAAGCATTTTTTCGGTGGTGGACCCGGTTCCGTGCGTGGCTTTCGCGAATCCTGGCTCGGTCCGCGCGACAGTTTCGGCAATCCGTATGGCGGAAATGTTTTGGTTGCCAGTCAGTTAGAGCTTATAATTCCGCTTCCGGACAAGTGGGCCAGCCAGGCGCGTGCGGCGGTGTTCTACGACGTCGGTAACGTATTCAATTCAGGCGAGGTGGCTTTTACCGACAAGCTGGGCAGTCCGATCGAGTACAAACCGGACTTCAAAGAGCTACGCACGTCGGTCGGCATAGGCGTCGAGTGGCTGGCGCCGATGGGCTTGTTCAGGTTCAGTTACGCGTATCCACTCAACAATTACGCTGGCAACGACAGATTTTTCGGAGACGAAGTGGAGCGATTCCAGTTCTCCATTGGTCAGGCATTTTAAGGAATGGACACTCTATGAGTTTTATCAAGCAACACCTGCTCAAAGCAGCCGCGGGCATTGCCCTCGTTTTCGTATTTGTCCTGCCGGCTGCAGCGCAGGAAGTGAAGATCGGTGTGGTCAACGTACCGGTGCTGTTGGATCGTGCACCGCAGACCAAAGCGGTGATGGACTCGCTGCAGGAGGAGTTTGCGCCCCGTCAGCGGGAATTTATCGCGAAACAGAAAGAACTCGAAGACTTGACCGCGAAGATTCAGAAGGACGTCGCCGTGATGGGCGAAACCGAGCGCCGCAACGCCGAGAAGAATCTGCGAGATTTGCAGCGCGACGTCGCGCGTCTGCAGCAGGAGTTCCGCGAGGATCTCGAGCTGCGGCAGAACGAAGAGCTCGGCAACCTGCAGCGTTCGCTGCTCAAGGAAGTGCAGGACTATGCGCAGGCGGAGGGTTACGATCTCATCGTTGGTGACGGCGTTCTGTTCGCGAGCACGGCAGTGAATATCACGGAAGAAGTCCTGCGCGCGGTAGAAGCGGATTTCCAGGCACAGGGCGCGCGCTGAGGCGTCGCCCTGCAGCATAAGCGCTTGCCAGGCTGATGCCGATCAAGCTCGGGGAACTCGCGGCGCAATTCAACTGCGAACTCGTCGGCGATCCCGACCGCGTCATCGATAACGTTGCGGGCCTGCAGAACGCGGGTCCGAATTCGTTGAGCTTTCTTTCCAACCCGAAGTTTCGCAGCCAGCTTGCCGGGACGCATGCGGCGGCGATCGTTCTTCGGGCGGAAGACGTTGACGATTCGCCCACGGCCTCACTCGTCAGCGATAACCCATACGCCGACTACGCACGGATGGCGGCCGTCATTCATCCACCGCCGCGATATACCCCGGGCGTCGATGCGTCGGCTGTCGTCGCGGCGACCGCAGAGGTTTCCCCGACCGCGCATATTGCGGCGAATGTCAGCATCGGCGACCAATCGGTGATCGGTGACAATGTCTACGTCGGACCCGGCACCGTCATCGGCCCGGGCTGCAGCGTGGGCAATGACTGCCGTCTTATCGCCAACGTTACGCTGGTTCGCGACGTGACACTCGGGCTCCGCGGCATACTCCATCCGGGCGTGGTTATCGGTGCCGACGGATTCGGTAACGCGACGACGCCTGAGGGCTGGGTAAAGGTGCCGCAGCTTGGCGGCGTGCGTATTGGCGACGACGTCGAGATTGGCGCCAACACGGCCGTGGATTGCGGTGCCATCGGGGACACGGTTATCGAAGACGGCGTGCGTATCGATAACCTGTGCCATATAGGGCACAACGCCTATATCGGCGCACACACCGCGATGGCGGGCATGAGCGGTATCTCGGGCAGCGCGAGGATTGGCAAGCGATGCCTGTTTGCAGGGCAATCCGGCGTGGTTGGCCACGTCACTATTTGCGATGATGTCGTCGTCAGTGGAAGAGCCGTGATTTCCAAGGATATCGCGGAGCCGGGGGTCTACTCCGGTACTTTCACCGCGGAGCCGGCACGGGAGTGGAATCGCAAGGTTGCCCGGTTCCGGCGCATCGGGCAGCTGATCGAGCGCGTCAGCAAACTCGAAAAGGCCGGGAAGTAACTCACGATGAGCAGCAGCATTCATTCAACCGCGATAATTTCCGAGAGCGCGAGCATCGACGAAGACGTCGAGATAGGTCCCTACACGATCGTCAGCGACCATGTAACGATTCGGAGCGGCACGCGTATCGGCAGCCACGTGGTGATCAACGGTCCGACCGAGATCGGCAAAGACAACCACATCTACCAGTTTGCATCGATCGGTGACGACCCGCAGGACAAGAAATATCGCGGTGAACCGACGCGACTCACGATCGGCGACCGCAATACCATTCGCGAATTCTGCACCGTAAGCCGCGGCACTACCCAGGATCGGGGCAACACGATTCTCGGCGACGACAACTGGATCATGGCCTACGTGCATATCGCGCATGATTGTGTCGTCGGCAGCAATACGATCATGGCCAACAACGTAACGCTTGCCGGTCATGTACACGTCGCTGACTGGGTGATCTTCGGCGGATTCTCGGGCGCCCACCAGTTTAGCCGCATCGGCGCGCACGCCTTCCTCGGGATGTACTCGGGCGTCAATCGCGACGTACCGGCGTACACGATGGTGTCCGGCCAGCCCGGGGTACCGCGCGGCATCAATAGCGAAGGCCTGAAACGACGCGATTTCAGTGATGCGCAGATTCGCAACATCAAGAATGCCTACCGGCTGGTGTATCGCAAGGGGCTGAAACTCGCCGAGGCCGCCGCGGAGATCGAGAAACTCAGCCAGTCCCAGCCCGAGCTCGTGATCTTCCTCGAATCGCTGCGCGCATCCGAGCGCGGCATCATCCGTTAGCCCGTGCCCCTGCGTGTCGGACTGGTTGCTGGCGAGTCGTCGGGCGACCTACTTGGCGCGGGGCTTATTTCGGCCGTCAGGGAACGAGTGCCGGACGCCGTGTTCGAGGGTGTTGCCGGGCCGGAAATGATGGCGGCTGGCTGTGAACGCTGGGCCGATGCGGACGAGCTCGCGGTCATGGGCTTCGTCGAGCCGTTGCAGCACCTGCCGCGCCTGTTGCGGTTGCGCCGCTCACTGGTCAAGCGCTGGCGCGAAGCGCCGCCGGACGTATTCGTCGGCATCGACGCACCGGACTTCAACCTGGGACTCGAAGCCGCACTGAAGGCGTCGGATATTCGCACCATGCATTACGTCAGTCCGTCGATCTGGGCATGGCGTGCGGGGCGCATTCGCAAGATCCGCAAGGCGGCGGACTGCGTAATCTGCATCTTGCCGTTCGAGCCGGCGCTCTATGAAGAGCAGGGCATGAACGCCGTATTCGTCGGTCACCCGAAGGCCGACGTGTTGTCGCCCGACATCGACGTTCCTGCGGTACGGCGGGACCTCGGCCTGCCCCTGAACGGCCGGGTGATCGCAATGCTGCCGGGGAGCCGCAGCAGCGAAGTGACGCGGCTGGCGCCAATCTTCGCCGCGGCGGCGGCGACCATCGCGGCGGCAGAAGAGGATGTGCATTTCGTTACGCCCGTCGCCGCGCCGAAACTTCGGCCGCTCATAGAGGCGTCCCTGCAACAGCACGCGGTCGCCGATCGCTTTACGCTCGTCGACGGCCGTTCGATCGAGGCGATGTCCGCTGCCGATTTCGTGCTGCTCGCATCGGGTACCGCGGCGCTCGAGTCGGCACTGCTCGGCAAGCCGACGGTGGCCGCGTACCGGGTCGCTGCGTTTACGGCCTTGCTCATGAAGACATTCAGGCTTCTGAAGGTCTCCCGGTTCACGTTGCCCAACCTGTTGACGGGTGAGGCGCTGGTTCCCGAGTTTATCCAGGGCGACGCGGAACCGAATGCTATCGCGGGCGAGGTGATCGATCTGCTCAATGATCCCGGCCGTTGCGCGGCCATCAGGGAGAGATTTGCTAAACTGCGGAGCGAGTTGGCGATGAACTCGAACGCGCGCGCAGCCGACGCGCTGATAAGCCTCGAAGAACAGGGATAGCCGGGCTCACAAACCGATCATGCAGCAGTTGCAAGCAGACTTTTCGACCGATCTCGTCGCGGGCGTCGACGAGGCGGGGCGTGGCCCGCTGGCCGGTCCGGTCGTTGCTGCAGCTGTCATCCTGCATCCGGAGCGGCGCATCGCCGGCCTGTGCGATTCCAAGCTGCTGACCGCCGCCCGCCGCGAGGCGCTGGAAATCATCATCAAGAGCCAGGCGCTCTGCTGGTCGGTCGCATGGTCCGATCGCGCGGAAATCGACGCAATGAACATACTGGCCGCCACGATGCTGGCCATGCGCCGCGCCATCCTCGGCCTGAGTGTCCTGCCGAAGAGAGTGCAGGTCGACGGCAACCGCTTGCCGGACCTCCGGTTTCGCGATGGCAGCATCGACGGCCTCGCGATCGTGGGTGGCGACGCCCGGATCGAATCGATCAGCGCGGCGTCGATTGTTGCCAAGACCATGCGCGACCGGCTGATGGTCGCCATGGACGCGCGCTACCCGCAGTATGAATTTGCGCGCCACAAGGGCTACGGTACCGAGTTGCACCGTGCGCGCCTGCGGAAACACGGACCGTGTCCCGAACACCGGCTCAGTTTTGCGCCGGTGAGGGCACTCGCGTGAGCGGCGTGCCGTTCGTGCATTTGCACGTCCATACCGAGTATTCACTCGTTGACAGCACGGTACGCATCCCTGCGCTGATGACCCGGGCCGCGGCGGACGGTATGCCGGCAATCGCGATGACCGACAGGAACAACCTGTTCGGTCTCGTGAAATTCTATCGACGCGCCATCGAAAACGGCGTCAAGCCGATCATCGGTGCGGACCTTCGCATCGCAAATCCTGACGATCCGGGCCGGCCGTTCACATTGATCGTGCTGTGCCAGGACAACCATGGCTACCGCAACCTGTGCCGCGTCATCTCGCGCGCCTTCCTGGAGGGCCGGGTTCGCGGCGAGCCGATGATTCGCCGCGAATGGTTGAGCCGGAAAACCTGCGAGGGGCTGATCGCATTGTCGGGTGGATTGCACGGGGATGTCGGACATTCGCTGCTCGTCGGACACCTGGACGAAGCCCGGCAGCGGCTCATCGCCTGGCGGGAGATCTTCGGCGACCGATACTACCTCGAACTCGTCAGAACGGGTCGTAGCGACGAGGAAGGCGGCGTGCAGGCGAGCCTGTCGCTGGCCAGTGACGAAGGCGTGCCCGTCGTCGCGACTAATGACGTCCGCTTCATCGAGCAGGGCGACTTCCACGCGCACGAAGCGCGGGTGTGCATTCACGAAAGCCGCAGCCTGGCGGACCCGGACCGGCCGCACCTCTACAGTGACCAGCAGTACCTGCGTTCGTCGGCTGACATGGCCGGGCTGTTCTCCGATGTGCCAGAGGCGATCGAGAACGCGCTCGAGATCGCGCGGCGTTGCAATCTCGACCTGAAGCTCGGTGAAAGCGTATTGCCGGCTTTTCCGGTGCCTGACGGCCAGACGGAAGCGCAGTTCCTGGAGGCCGAAGCGAGACGGGGGCTCGACGCGGCGCTCGAAGAAATTTTTGCGGCACGCGATATCCCGGCCAGGGAGCGCGATGCATTCAGGGCCCCGTACCTCGAGCGACTCGAGACCGAACTCAAGGTCATCCACGGCATGGGGTTCCCCGGCTACTTCCTGATCGTGGCGGATTTCATCCGCTGGGCGCGCGACAACGACATCCCGGTAGGTCCCGGCCGCGGCTCGGGCGCCGGCTCCCTGGTGGCCTGGGTACTCGGAATTACGGATCTCGACCCGCTTGAACACGACCTGCTCTTCGAGCGTTTCCTGAACCCGGAACGCGTTTCGATGCCGGACTTCGATATCGACTTCTGCATGGAAGGACGCGATCGGGTCATCGACTACGTGGCTGAGCGCTACGGTCGCGATCGCGTCGCCCAGATCATCACGTTCGGCACGATGGCGGCGCGGGCTGTCATCCGCGACACGGGCCGCGTACTCGGCCAGCCTTACGGTTTTGTCGATCGTGTCGCCAAGCTGGTGCCGTTCGAAATCGGCATGACGCTGGAAAAGGCGCTGGAACAGTCGGAAGAGCTTGCGGCCATGTATCGTGATGATGAAGAGGTCACCGCCGTCATCGATCTGGCGAAATCGCTGGAGGGACTGGTCAGGAACGCCGGCAAACATGCCGGCGGTGTCGTGATCGCGCCGGATCAGCTCACGGATTTTGCGCCGCTCTACTGTGAAGACGGCGGCAGCAGCCTGGTCACACAGCTCGACAAGGACGACGTGGAAGCGATCGGCCTCGTCAAGTTCGACTTTCTCGGCCTCAAAACCCTCACGATCATCGACTGGGCCGAGCGCATCGTAAACGCGACCTACCCGGACGCAGCGCTCGATATCAGCCGCGTGCCCATGGATGACGTCGAGACGTTCCGGTTACTACAGAGCACGCAAACCGCGGCGGTATTCCAGCTCGAATCGAGCGGCATGCGCGATCTCATCAAGCGCCTGCGGCCCGATCAGTTCGGCGACCTCGTCGCGCTGGTTGCCCTGTTCCGGCCCGGTCCGCTGCAGTCGGGCATGGTCGACGATTTCATCGCGCGCAAGCATTCGGCCAACCAGGCCGAGATTGATTACCTGCATCCCGATCTCAAGCCGGTGCTCGAGGAGACCTACGGCGTGATCCTCTACCAGGAGCAGGTCATGCAGATCGCGCAGGTCCTCGCCGGATACACGCTGGGCGGCGCCGACCTGTTGCGGCGCGCGATGGGCAAGAAGAAGCCCGAGGAAATGGCGAAGCAGCGGGAGATCTTCGTCTCTGGCGCGACCGAACGCGGCGTAGCCGAACCGACCGCCACGCGCATCTTCGATCTGATGGAGAAGTTCGCCGGGTACGGCTTCAACAAGTCCCACTCCGCCGCGTACGCGTTGCTGTCCTACCAGACCGCCTACCTCAAGGCTCACTATCCGGCCGCGTTCCTGGCGGCAGTGATGAGCGCGGACCTCGACAACACCGATCGGCTCGTCACGCTGAAGGACGACTGCCGCAAGCTCGGCCTGGAACTCGAAGCGCCCAGCGTCAACCGATCTTCCTACCCTTTCAGCGTCGCCGGCGACCGGGCGATTCTTTATGGACTCGGAGCGATCAAGGGGGTCGGCCGATCGGCCGTCGAAGCACTGATCGCCGAGCGCGGGATCAACGGTCCCTTCGGCAGCCTTACCGAGTTCTGCCGGCGGGTCGATCACTAAAAGGGTAACCGGCGCGCGCTCGAGGCGATGATCAAGTCCGGCGCGATGGACGATTTCGGTCAGTCCCGGCGCGCCCTGATGCACCAGGTGCCGGAAGCCCTGAAGAGCGCCGATCAGCATGCGCGCGCGCAGGCGGCCGGCCAAAACGACATGTTCGGTCTCGAAGCGGCGCCAGTGACGGACGATGTCCCGGTATCCGTGGACATGGATGAATGGCCCGAGCGTCTCCTGCTCAGCAACGAAAAGGAAGCGCTCGGTCTTTACCTGACCGGTCATCCGTTCCACGCCGTGCGTGCCGACGCGCGTTGTTTCGTCGACGGGACGCTTGCCGACCTTGCCGCCGAGCCGCCGCCGCAGACATCTCGCGGCGCCCGCGATTACGCGCAGTCGCGCCGCGAAGTGACGATCGCCGGGCTCGTTGTCGACGTCAGGAAACGTGGCAACCGTGTCAGCGTGATCCTGGATGATGACACCGGCCGCATGGAAGTCGGCCTTTTTGGCGAGGCGTTCCAGGAATTCCGTCACCTGCTGGTCAAGGACGAGATCGTCGTCGTGAACGGGCCGTTGCGCTACGATGACTTCATTGGCGCCTGGTCGGTCAATGTGAAGAATGTGTTGCACATCGATCGCGTGATCGAGAGCCGCGCCAAGAGCATGCTGCTGAGACTGGCGCCGAACGGGCAGGGGGAACAGCTGCTGATGAAGCTGCACGACGTGCTGCTGCCCTACAGGGAAGGCAGTTGCGAGGTTGCCGTGCAGTATTTCGGCGATGATGCGAAAGCGCGGCTCGAACTCGGCGCCGAATGGTCCGTGCGCCCGAGCCGCGAACTGCGCGACAAACTCAGTGAACTGCTTGGCAGCAACAACGTGCGTCTGCTGTACGCACCCGGCCGAGAAATCATGTAGAGTCCTGCGCCATGGATCTGAAATTCCTGGATTTTGAGCAGCCGATTGCCGAACTCGAAGCCAAGATCGAGGAATTACGCTTCGTCGGCGACGACTCCGAGATCAATATCAACGAGGAAGTTACCCGGCTGCGGTCGAAAAGCGAGGCGCTCACGAAGAGCATTTTCGCAAAGCTCAGCGCCTGGCAGATCGCGCAGGTTGCGCGGCATCCCATGCGGCCTTACACGCTCGACTATCTCGAGATCATTGCCCCGGACTTCCAGGAGCTGCACGGCGATCGCATGTACGCAGACGATCCTGCCATTGTCGGCGGCGTTGGCCGCATCGACGGGCGCTCGGTCATGTTCATCGGTCATCAGAAGGGACGGGACACGAAGGAACGCGTCCGGCGCAATTACGGCATGCCGAAACCGGAGGGTTATCGCAAGGCGCAGCGGTTGATGCGTCTCGCCGAGAAGTTCTCGCTGCCGGTGGTGACGTTCATCGACACGCCCGGGGCTTATCCCGGCGTCGGCGCAGAAGAGCGCGGCCAGAGCGAGGCGATCGCATTCAGCCTCTACCTGATGGCGGGGCTGAAGACGCCGATCATCAGCGTCGTCATCGGCGAAGGCGGTTCCGGGGGTGCGCTCGCGATCGGGGTTGCCGACAAGTTGCTGATGCTGCAATACGGCATCTATTCCGTCATTTCGCCCGAGGGCTGCGCATCGATCCTGTGGAAGAGCGCCGAAAAAGCCGAGGAAGCAGCCGAGGCCATGCGCATCACGGCATCGAGTCTCAACAAATTCGGACTGGTCGACGAAGTACTTCGCGAGCCGCTGGGCGGCGCGCACCGCAATCCGGAAGAGGCTGCGGAAGTCATCCGCAATGCGCTGAACAAGGCGCTGGACGAACTCGAAGCCGTTCCCGAAGACCGGCTGCTCGAGAACCGCCAGAGACGGCTTGCCGGGTTCGGCGCATTCAAAGAGGCGTGACGTTCGGTCCCGAGGTACTCCTTGAGCGTCTCGACGCGCTCGAGACTGCCGCCAGCAAGCCCGACGGATACGGGATCGCCTTGAGCGGTGGGCTCGATTCCACGGTCCTCGCACATGCCCTGGCCGTGACGCGCGAGCGCCACGGCAAGTCGCTGCTCGCGGTACACGTCGATCATCAGCTGCAAGCCGAATCGGGCCGCTGGACCGAACACTGCCGCGAGCTTGCCGGCCGCTTCGGCATCGAGTTCGTGGCCGAGACCGTCGCCGTCGACAGCACGGGCAGCGGCGGTCTAGAGGCCGCCGCACGCGAGGCACGCTACGCCGTTCTCGGGCGGCATACGCACGACGGGGACTGGTTGCTGAGCGCGCATCACCGCAACGACCAGGCCGAGACGCTGCTGCTGAACCTGATGCGGGGCAGCGGCCCCGCCGGCCTGGCCGGCATCGGATTGCTGACGCCCTTCGCGGGCGGGTGGCTTGCGAGGCCGCTTATCGACATATCACGCGCGGCGCTGGAGGCATACGCAGCGGCGCAGGATCTGCGCTGGCTGGAAGATCCCTCCAATGAGGACTTGCGCTTCGACCGCAACTACCTGCGCCACGAAGTCTTGCCTGTGCTGGAGCAGCGCTGGCCCGGTGTTGTCGAACGTCTCGCGCGCAGCGCGGAGCTTGCCGGCGACGCGGCATCCATGCTCGACGAGCTCGCGGCGATCGACCTGCAGCGCGTCGGCGACCGGGCGGCGCGAATCGAGATCGAGGGATTGCTTGAACTCTCCGATGTGCGGCAGCGCAACCTGCTGCGCTACGCAATCAGGCGTGCCGGTCTGCCGGTTCCCGGGGCGGCCCGGCTTGCCACGGTAATCGACACCGTGCTGCGCGCGCGGGAGGATGCGCAACCGCTGGTTGCGTGGCAGGGCGCTGAAGTGCGGCGCTACCGGGGCACGCTTTACCTGTTGGCGTCGCCGGACCGGACGCCGTGGCCGACTGAAGGTCGGACGCTCGACGCCCGGTCCATGGCGCTCGGCCCGGGCATGGGTGCGCTGCGGCTGGCGCCCGGGGCACCCCGGGGCCTGTCGGCCCCAATCATCGAACGCGGACTGAGCGTCCGGATGCGCAGCGGCGGAGAGGAAATAAAGCCTGCCGGACAGACGCATACCAGGAAACTCAAGAAACTGCTGCAGGACGAGGGCGTGGTTCCGTGGATGCGCGACCGGCTGCCGCTCGTCTTCGCTGGCGAACAGCTGGTCGCGGTGGCAGATCTGTGGCTGGCAGCCGACGCAGTGAGTGATCCGGGTACGGCCGTGTGCTGGGACGACCGGCCCGAATTGTACTGAGCAGGGCGCCGTTCTCGTTGTTTCACGGGGGGCGATCTGTTACCTTTTAACACCGTCTTTATCCAACGACGGCGCGACATCCAAAGGGTTGGAGACAAGCACACAGGCCTCGAGCAGTGCTTTGGATCCAGCCCTTGTCTTTTCCCGCCGCGGGAGCAACCGGGCTCAACATGACATCGTATGTATTCATCACCGGCGGGGTGGTGTCGTCCCTCGGCAAGGGCATTACCTCGGCCTGCCTGGGTGCAATTCTCGAAGCACGCGGCCTCACGATCAGCATGATCAAGCTGGACCCTTACCTCAACGTCGATCCGGGCACCATGAGCCCGTTCCAGCACGGCGAAGTCTTCGTTACCCACGACGGCACCGAGGCCGACCTCGATCTCGGCCACTACGAACGTTTCGTGCGCACCGTTACGGGCCGCAACAGTAACTTCACGACCGGCAGGATCTACGAGAGCGTCATTGCAAAGGAACGCCGCGGCGACTACCTGGGCGCGACCGTGCAGGTGATTCCGCACATCACGGACGAGATCAAAGAGAGCGTGAGGCGGGGCGCCGGGGATGCGGATATCTGTCTCGTCGAGATCGGCGGCACGGTGGGCGACATCGAGTCACTGCCGTTTCTCGAGGCGATACGCCAGATGGGCGTTGAACTCGGTCACGACCGTGTCGTCTACGTGCACCTGACGCTCGTGCCCTATATCGCGACCTCGTCGGAAATCAAGACCAAGCCGACGCAGCACTCCGTCAAGGAGCTGCGCTCGATCGGTATTCAGCCGGACATCCTGGTGTGCCGTTCGGAGCAGCCGCTGCCCGACGAGCAGCGCAAGAAGATCGCGTTGTTCACGAACGTGCAGGAAGCCGCCGTCATTTCCGCCTACGACGTCGACGACCTCTACAAGATTCCACAGATGATGCACGAGCAGGGCCTCGACGACATCGTCTCCCGGCAGCTGCGCCTGGACCTGCCTCCGGCCGATCTGAGTGAATGGCAGGCGATCGTCGACGCGAAGCGCAATCCCAGCGGCGAGGTCGATATCGCCATGGTCGGCAAGTACGTGGACCTCAAGGACTCCTACATCTCGCTGTCGGAGGCGCTGCTGCACGGCGGCATCCACACGCAGACGCGCGTCAATGTCCATTACATCGAGGCGCAGGACATCCTGGACACCGGCATCGAGTGCCTGCGTGCGATGGACGGCATCGTGGTGCCGGGAGGTTTCGGCGACCGCGGCATCGAGGGCAAGATCCGCGCCGTGCAGTTTGCGCGGGAGAACGATATCCCGTACCTCGGCATCTGCCTGGGTCTGCAGGTCGCCGTGATCGAAGCGGCGCGCAATCTCGCCGGGCTCGACGGCGCCATGAGTACCGAGTTCGACAAGTCGACGCCGCACCCGGTCGTCGGCCTGATCACGGAATGGCAGACCGCCACCGGCGACGTGGAGTTACGCGACGAGCAATCCGACCTCGGCGGCACGATGCGGCTGGGTGCGCAGGAGATACTGCTTGCGGAGGATTCGCTGGCGGCCCGAACCTACGGCGCCGGCTCGATCGAGGAACGGCATCGACACCGTTACGAAGTCAATAACCACTACCGTGACCAGCTGGAAGAGGCCGGCCTGCGGTTTTCCGGCCTGTCCGTCGACGATCTCGTGGAGATGGTGGAGATTCCCGGGCATCCATGGTTTCTTGCCAGCCAGTTCCACCCGGAATTCACGTCCAACCCGCGCGACGGCCACCCGCTTT
>CBDUCE010000037.1:0-18802 GCA_965365575.1 uncultured Gammaproteobacteria bacterium | reverse complement strand
CCTGCTCGCCGTCCTTGTACTTGAGCGTGAATGCGTCGCGGATGATGCCCGCGTTATTGACCAGCCCGTGAATCGCACCGAAGTCTTCGGCGATACCGTCGAAAAGCGCTTCGACTTCGTCTTCGTTAGCCACGTTGGCGGTATAACCCTGCGCCTGCGGCGCGCCGGCTTCGCGACATTCGTTGGCCGCTGTCTCCAGAGCGGCCTCATCCAGGTCGACGAGGGCCAGCCGGCATCCGGCCGCGGCCAGCCGTTTCGCCATGGCCAGTCCGAGCCCGCGGCCGCCTCCCGTAATCACGATTGTCTTCCCTGCGAGATCCATCGAGTTCTCCTGTTTTTTCTCCAAGCGCCACCCTGGCGGCTTTATTGTGCGGTGCACAATACCAGAAAATTTCGAAAAACGCCTGTAGCCGCGTCGTTGCCTGAAAACCGCAAATAGCCGATGATCGAAGCAGGCTGGATTAGGGGATACGGCCATGACCAAGCACCGCAACACCGCCACCGACCGCGACAACATGCCTTTCGTCGCACCGTGCCGGAAACTCTCGCTCTGGGCGCCGTTTCGCTGGATTCGCCTCGGTGTCGCGGACCTGATCCAGGCTCCGCAGCAAAGCCTGGTTTACGGCCTCGTTGTCGCCGTGCTGATCGGCGCGGTCTCCCTTGTCGCGTGGTTCCGCGGCAGCCAGTGGATTATGTTCGGTATGCTCGGCGGGTTCGTGTTCCTCGCACCGCTCGTCTGCGTCGGCCTCTATGCCATCAGCGCGCAGCTCGAACGCGGGCAGGAACCGGTCCTCGCACGCAGCCTGCGTGCCGCGTTCCGGCGACACATCGGCAATGAGGCCGTCTTCGCGCTGGCGCTGCTGGTGATCTTCCTGGTCTGGTCGAGGGCGGCTGTTGTCGTCACCGCGGTCATGTTCCCGACCGACGGCAACCCGACGACGGCCGAACTCGTCAGCTTCCTCGCGTTCGGCAGCGGAGTCGGTGCCATCTTTGCCGCAGTGACCTTTTCGGCGAGCGCGTTTTCACTGCCGATGATCATGCACCGCGACGTCGACAGCGTCACGGCGATCGTCACCTCCGTTAACGCGGTACTCAGGAACAAGGGCGCCATGCTCGTCTGGCTGGCCATCATCGTCCTTGCGCTGGTGCTCGGCGTGGTTACAGCTTTTGTCGGCCTGATCGTGATGATCCCGGTCATCGGGTACGCGACCTGGCACGGCTACGAGGAGACCATCGACGCGACGGCCTTTCCGCGCCACAGCGAAGGCATAACGGCAACGCCGCGCGCACAGTCGAGCTCTGCCATGGAACACGACCCCGTCATCTAGGCGTACGCCGGCTCAGGCTTCGTAAAGTTCGAGTGCGCAGTAGGCGGCGCCGAGCAGTCCGGGCTGGTCGTGGAGTATGAGCTGTGTCGGTATGCGCTCCATCAGGGAACGATGGCGACCCTTGTTTTCGAACGCGAAACGAAAGCCACTGTTCTTCAGGAGGTCCGGGTAACGCTTCGATATGCCGCCGGCAATGAATATGCCGTCCTCGGCCCCGAGCGTCAGCGCGAGATCCCCCGCGACCTGTCCGAATACTTCGAAAAACATCTGCACCGCTTCCGCGGCCAGCGGATCGGTGTTTTCGATTGCGGCCGTGAAAATCTCGGCCGCCGACAGGTGCGCACGTTTCTCGCCGTGGATGCGCATCAGCGCCCAGTAGATGTTCTCGATCCCGGGCCCCGATACGAGACGTTCGCTCGACACACGATCGAAGCGCTCACGCAGCGCTCTCAGGATATCGATCTGCACCTGTGACTCGGGAGCGAAGCCGCCGTGGCCCGCCTCTCCGGCTATCGGCAACAGGATGTCGCCGTGTTTGCGCAGGCCGACCGCGCCGAGACCGGTGCCGGGCCCGATGACGCCCACCATGTAGTGCTCGGCATCGAGCGGCACGGGTTCCGGCAGGCCGACCGGCATGCTGTCGTTTGCTGTGAGGAACGGCACCGAGTAGGCAATCGCCTCGAAGTCGTTAAGGAGTCGCACGCCCGCGATCGAGAATTCAGCGGCGAGCTCGTCAGCCGCGATCTCCCAGTGGTTGTTAGTAAACCGCACGCGCCCGTCGATGATCGGGCCGGCGGCAGCAAGACAGATCACACGCGGTGATTCCGCACCGACAGATTCAAGGTATTGCTTGATCGCCGCGTCAGCCGACTCGAAATCGTCACACCTCAGCGTGTGCGCTTCAGAAAACCCGGGGCTCCTGGTATCGGCAAGCGCGAAGCGGGCATTGGTGCCGCCGATGTCTCCGATCAGCAGGCAGGCATCGGTTCTTGAGCTGCGTCGGGCAGAATTCATCGAATGTTTCTCGACCCCGTCTCGTCCGCGCCCTACTATACAGACAATCAACTTGCACACCAGCGGCTCGGCGGGTCATTGAATGTCATCATTTTTCGGTATCGTTGCAGGCCTTACATTGCTCATCGTCGGCGGTGGACTGCTGGTGACGGGCGCCTCGCAGCTTGCCGCGCGTCTCGGCGTATCGCCGATGATCGTGGGCCTCACGATCGTCGGATTCGGTACCAGTGCGCCCGAACTCGTCGTCAATATCATCGGTGGCCTGCGCGGGGAATCGGCGCTTGCATTCGGCAACGTGATCGGTTCGAACATCAGCAATCTCGCGCTCGTGCTCGGCGCCGCGGCCATTCTGCAAAGCATCGAGATCGAAGGCTCGGTCATTCGCCGCGAAGTGCCGTTGTTGTTGCTCGTGACGACAATAATGACGGTCATGGCGCTGGACACCGTTCTGGAGGGCGGCACCGCACGCATCGGCGTGTCGGATGCCATCGTGCTGCTGTTGCTGTTCTCTATGTTCATTTACATCACGGTCCAGGACGTCGTCTTGTCGAAAAAGAACGACGCGTTGCTCACGGAAATAGAAAAGAGCCCCCTCGTCGTTACCGAACCCGTCAGCCGATATCACTGGGCTTTCGTGATCGCCGGCTTCGTCCTGCTGTTCGTGGGCGGAGAAATGACCGTGCGCTACAGCGTCGCGTTTGCCGCGACCCTGGGCGTATCCACGACGCTGATCGGCCTCTTCGTCGTTGCCATCGGCACCAGCCTGCCGGAACTGATCACCTCCGTGATCGCGGCCTGGCGCAAGGAATCCGACCTGGCGCTCGGCAACATTCTCGGCTCGAACGTGTTCAATTCCCTTATCGTGCTGCCAGCGAGCGCGCTGGCCGGTACCGTTACGATCCCGAAGGGCGGTGTGCAGGATCTCGCGGTTTCCTGGCTGTTTGCGGCCGCGCTCATTCCCCTGTTTCTCATCGGCCGGGCGCGACTCGGCCGCACCAGCGGTATCATGTTGCTGGTCGCGTATGCTGCGTACGCCGTCATGCGCATACGCGGTTTTTGAATGTTGTCCGCGAGAAAACGTCACATGCCAACGAAACCAGGCAGACACTGATGGCTTCGGAGCTTCCGAACGGCCTGTTGCATGCGCTGGTGCTCGATCGAAACGGCGGCGCAAAACGCATCGAGCCGGCCGACATCGACTCCTGGCGGCCCGAGGATGGTCTGCTATGGCTGCACCTCGACGTCGCGGAACGGCCACCGGGCGAGTGGATGCAGACCGCTCTCGGCCTGAACCCGATGGTGATCGAGGCGCTCAACGCCGACGAGACCCGGCCCCGGTCGCTTACCCTGACCGACGGCCTGCTGACCGTGCTGCGTGGCGTCAACATGAACCCTGGCGCAGACCCGGAAGACATGGTGTCGATCCGCCTGTGGATAGAGCCCGACCGGATCGTCAGCACGCGGCGGCGGCGGCTGCTGTCCGTTCAGGACTTGAGAGAACAGCTGGAACAGGGAATCGGCCCGAGGACCAGCGGCGAATTCCTGGCCGAACTCATAGGCCGTCTCGCGGACCGGATCGGCGGCTTTGTCGACACGATCGAAGACGCCCTGTCGTCGATCGAAGAGGCCGAATCCGATGAGCCGGTTCAGGTGCGGCGACGGTCGCTTGCCACGCTGCGGCGGCAGATCGCCTCGGTGCGGCGATTCGTCGGACCGCAACGGGACGCGCTGGACCGGCTTTACCGGAACCCGGGCAACCTGCTCTCCGATTCGGAAACGAACCGTCTGCGCGAGGAAGCCGACCGCGTCACGCGTTACCTCGAGGACCTGGACCTTGCCCGCGAGCGCGCGGTGGTGTTGCAGGAAGAGCTGATCAATGAACTGGCCCAGCTGCAGAATACGCGCATGTATGTGCTGTCCGTCGTCGCCGCGATCTTCCTGCCGCTCACCTTCGTGACGGGCCTGCTCGGCATGAACGTGGGCGGATTGCCGGGCGTCGATTCGCCGAAGGGATTCCTGGTCGCGCTCGTCTTGATGGTCGCGACGAGCGCGGTGATGCTTATTTACTTCCGCTATCGCAAGTGGCTGTGAGGTCTGCCGCTGCAGTCGCCAGTTCGGCGATCGCATCGAAGTCTTTCGCGCGCAGCAATCCGGGCGGCGCGATCCAGGAGCCGCCGATGCAGGCGACGTTCGGCAGCGACAGGTAGTCCATCGCGTTATCCGGACCGATGCCGCCGGTCGGCATGAAAGAAACTTCGGGAATCGGCGCCGCGACGGCCTTGAGAAAGGCGGCGCCGCCCGACAGCTCCGCCGGAAAGAACTTCTGCAGCGTGTAACCGAGATCCAGCAGCTGCAGCATTTCGGACGCTGTTACGGCGCCCGGGACGAATGGCAGCTCCGCGTCGGCAACGGCCTCGAGCAGCGCGTCGCTCGAACCGGGGCTTACCGCAAACACGGCACCGGCCGATTTCACCGCCGCGATCTGCGCCGCGCGGCGCACGCTGCCGGCACCGACCAGCATGCCGGGCATTTCCGTCGCTATGCGCTCGATTGCCTCGAGGCCTGCGTCCGTCCTCAGCGTCACCTCGATGGCATCGAGGCCGCTCGACAGCAACGTCTTCGCCAGCGGTACCGCGTCGTCCGCATCGTCGATGACGACCACCGGTACGACACGTTGCGCCGCGAGCAGGTCGGCCGCGTTCATGCGTCCGCCACCGTGAATATTCCGCCGCCCTGCTCCGCGCCCTCGCTGCGCTCCCTGAACACGGCGAACAGCTCGCGGCCCATGCCGACCTGGCGGTTCGCGACATCGGCGTCGGGCGTGGGCCTTGCATCGAGATCGGTGGCCTCCACGACCACGGCGCCGCCGTTGGCGTCGATCGTGACCATGTCGCCATCGCGTATCTTGCCGATAACGCCGCCAGCGAGCGACTCCGGTGTCACCTGTATGGCCGCCAGCACCTTGCCCGACGCGCCCGACATCCGTCCGTCGGTCAGTAGCGCTACCTTGAAGCCGCGATTCTGCAGCACGCCGAGATACGGCGTGAGCTTGTGCAGTTCCGGCATGCCGTTGGCCCTGGGGCCCTGCCCGGGCAGCACCGCAACGAAGTCCGTCTCCAGTGCGCCGTCATTGAACGCCTGCGTAAAAGCGGCCTGTGACGTAAACACGCGCGCCGGCGCCTTGATCGAATAGTGCTCGGGCGCAACCGCCGACACTTTCACAATCGCTCGGCCGACATTGCCCGCGACCAGGCGCAGCCCGCCTTCCGCGTCGAAGGGGTCGCTCGCGGGGCGCACGATGTCCGCGTCGAGGCTCTCGGCCGGCGTATCGCGCCACTCGAGTTCGCCGTCTTCAAGAAACGGTTCCCTGCAGAAATTCCGCAGGCCGGGACCGAGTATCGTCTGCACGTCGTCGTGCAGCAGCCCCGCATCGAGCAGCTGGCGGATGACGAATCCGAGGCCGCCGGCCGCATGGAAATGGTTCACGTCAGCCATGCCGTTCGGATACACGCGCGCAAGCAACGGCACGGCTGCCGACAGTTCCGAGAAATCTTCCCAGTCGATGACGATCCCGGCCGCCTTCGCGATAGCGACGAGGTGGATCGTGTGATTCGTCGAGCCGCCCGTTGCAAGCAAACCGACGATCGCATTGACGATCGCCTTCTCGTCGACGATCTCGCCGACCGGAACGTAGTCGTCGCCGAGATTCGTCCTTTTCAGTATGTTGTTCACGGCTTCGCGCGTCAGCTGTTCGCGCAGCGGCGTCCCGGGGTTTACGAACGAACCGCCAGGCAACTGCAGACCCATGAATTCCATGAGCATCTGGTTGCTGTTTGCCGTGCCGTAAAAGGTGCAGGTACCCGGCGCGTGGTAGGCGGCCGATTCCGCCGCCAGCAGTTCTTCGCGGCCGATCCGGCCCGCGGCGTAGTCCTCGCGAACCTTTGCCTTTTCCTTGTTCGACAGGCCGGACACCATCGGTCCCGCCGGGGCGAACGTGACGGGCAGGTGTCCGAAAGACAGGGCGCCGATCAGGAGGCCCGGCACGATCTTGTCGCAGATACCAAGACAGATCGCGGCATCGAACATGTTGTGCGACAGCGCTACGGCCGTGGACAGTGCGATGACGTCGCGGCTGAACAGCGACAGGTCCATGCCGTCCTGTCCCTGGGTCACCCCGTCGCACATCGCGGGCACGCCGCCGGCGAATTGTGCGACGGCGCCCTGCTTCGCAGCCGCATCCTTGATCACCGCGGGATAGGTGTCGAATGGCTGGTGTGCGCTGAGCATTTCGTTGTAGGCGGAGACGATGCCGATGTTCGGCACGGTGTTGCCCGACAACGCCTTCTTCTCGATGTTGCTGCCGGCAGCCATGGCATGCGCAAGATTGCTGCACGACATCGAGCCCCGTGACGGGCCGTCGTCAGCCGCATTGCGGATGCGCGCGAGGTAGCCATTGCGCGATGCCTCGCTGCGCTGCTGGATCCTCTCGGTGACACGCTGGATAGTAGAATTCATTAATGTGCCTCAGGTTGTCAGGGTGCCCAGTAGACGTGCACGGGCGCACGCTTCTGCCGGAGTAAGTGGGACACGGGATGACCGTTCGCATCTTTCTTGGCAGCCTCGTAAACCTCACGTTTAGCGTCGCCGAATATCAGCAGCAGTATTTCGTCGCTTCGCGACAACGCGGACAGCGTGAGACTCACCCGCGGATAAGGGCTGGCCGCGGTCTTCACGGGGATACAAAGCCTGCTCGAATCTGCGTCGAGCCCTTCGTCGAGGTTTTCAGCGTCAGGGAACAACGACGCGATATGACCGTCTTCGCCCATGCCGAGCAGCGCACAGGCAAAGGGGAACGGCGCCTGTCTGAGTTCCTCGTCCAGTTCGTCGCAGCGCTCCTCGATTGCAGTGCCAGCTTTGTATACGGGCAACAGGATTGCATCCTGCGCTTCCCCGGTCAGGAGGGTATCGCGCACGAGTCGTTCGTTGCTGTCCTCGTGATCCGGTGGGACCCAGCGCTCGTCGCTGAGGATCACGTGCACCTCGGGCCATGCAATCGCCGTTCCCGCGAGCGCGGTGAATACGCCCGCCGGGCTGGTCCCGCCGCTGACGACGAGCGACGCCGCGCCCTGTGCCTCGAGGCGCCGCTGTAGCGCTCTGCCGATGCGATCCGCGGCGGCATGCGCTGCTTCTTCACGATTGTCGAAAATGTTTTCCATCGGTTCCTCGCTCGTAGCCCTCACACGTCCGGGTGCCATTCACGCCCGTCGCGGTCCAGCAGCAACGACGACGCAGCCGGGCCCCAGGAGCCGGCCACGTAGGTTTCCACTTTCTGCTTCGACGCGGCCCAGCCCTCGATAATGGTGTCGATCCAGTGCCACGCTGCCTCGACCTCGTCGCGACGCATGAACAACGCGGGATTGCCGCGCAGCACTTCCATGAGCAGGCGTTCATAAGCGTCGGGATAACGTACGCCGAAGGTCTCTTCGAAACTCAGGTCGAGCGACACCGGACGCAGGTCGAATCCGCCCGGCCCGGGCTCCTTCGCCATGACCGAGAGTTTCACGCCCTCATCGGGCTGCAGCCGTATGGTCAGTCGGTTTGGCGCCACGTTGTATTTCTGCTCGGGAAAAATCGAGTGCGGCACTTCCTGGAACTGCACGACGATTTCCGAGTGCTTGCCCTTGAGGCGTTTGCCCGTGCGCACATAGAACGGCACGTTGGACCAGCGCCAGTTGTCGATCTCGAGTTTAAGCGCGACGAACGTCTCGGTACTGCTTTTGGTCTCCCCGAGTTCGTCGGCGTAACCGATTACGGTCTTGCTGTTGATGGCGCCCGCCGTGTACTGGCCGCGGACGGTGCTGGTGCGCACCGCGTCCTCGGTAATCGGGCGAAGTGCGCGCAACACCTTTATCTTCTCGTCGCGCACCGCATCGTGGTGCAGGCTCGACGGTGCCTCCATCGCCACGAGGCAAACGAGCTGCAGCAGGTGGTTTTGCACCATGTCGCGCAGCGCGCCGATCTTGTCGTAATACTCGACGCGCCCGCCGACACCGAGGTCTTCCGCGACCGTGATCTGCACGTGGTCGATCGCACCGCGCCGCCACAGCGGCTCGAACAGCGAATTGGCGAAACGCAGTGCCAGGAGGTTCTGCACGGTCTCCTTGCCGAGATAATGGTCGATGCGATAGATCTGGTTTTCCGCGAAGCAGTCGCCCACTTCGTTGTTGATCGCGCACGCCGACTCGTAGTCGTGCCCCAGCGGCTTCTCGAGCACGATGCGGCTGTTGGCCGTCACCAGAGCGTTCTTCTTCAATCCCTGCGCGATGGTGCCGAAGAGACTCGGCGCCGTCGCAAGATAAGCAACGCGGATTCGGTCTTCGGCGCCCGCGAGCAGGTCGGCGAGTGCGCCCCAGTTGTCGTGATCGTAGGCGTCGCTCTGCACGTAGTGGATACGGTCGCGCAGCTTCGCCCACTCGGCTTCGTCGAAGTCGCCGCCGCCGAGGTTTTCCCTGAGCGCCTCCTCGACGAGACCGAGGTACTCGTCGCGGCCGAGATCACCGCGGCTTGCCGCGATAACGCGACTATTACCCGTAATCTGGCCGTCGCGCTCGCGGTGGTACAGCGCCGGCAGCAGCTTGCGCATGGCCAGGTCACCGGTGCCGCCGAATATGACGAGGTCGAATACATCGACCGGTACAAAGTTTGCCATCGGAAAATCCTCTGCGAAGCTGAAATTTTACTACGTAATTACACAAAAATGGCAATTTTTCTGGATTTTGCACAAGTTTTTTTGTAGTTTTACTACATGCTCAACCGTATCGAACAGCAGGCCGGGGCCCTGAGCCGCGCCGAGAGGCGCGTCGCCAACTGGGTCCTCGCGCACCCGCGACAGGCCGCCGACGCCACCCTCGCAGAGGTCGCGAGCGAGTGCGGCGCCAGCGAGCCGACCGTCATCCGCTTTTGCCGCAGCGTGGGACTCACGGGTTTTCGCGAGCTGACGATACGCCTGACCGAGGCACTGAGCCGTCCCGTCAGCTACGTGCATCGCGACGTCAGTGCCGATGACGCGACCCCCGATGCGGTCACCAAGGTGCTCGACGCCGCAATCTCGTCGCTGATCGACATGCGCGCACAGCTGTCCTCCATGCCCATCGACGAGGCGGCAGCCATACTGGGCAAAGCGCGGCAGATCACGTTCATCGGGCTCGGGGCTTCCGGGCACGTCGCGACGGACGCGCGCCACAAGTTCTTCCGCCTCGGCACGCCCTGCAGCGCCCACACCGACACGCCGAGCATATTGCAGGCCGCGGCCATTGCCGGGCCGGGCGATGTCCTCGTCTTCGTCTCCCACCTCGGCGGCTGGCCGGAACTGGACCGCGCCGCGGCGGCCGCCCGCGACAATGGCGCCACTGTCATCGCACTGACGAATCCCGCATCCCGGCTGGCGCGCATCGCAACCGTGGTCTTCGGCTGGGATCCCCATGAAGACACGAGCGTCTTTACGCCGATGAGTTCGCGACTTGCGCAGCTTGCGCTGCTGGACGCGCTGTACGTCGCTTTCGCACTGTCGCTCGGCGACGTGGCCGCCGAAAAACTGCGCCGCAGCAAGGACGCTTTGCAGAGCATCAGCCAGCGATAAACCCCTGTATTGCGGCCGTTTCGGCCCGCTAGGTACTTCCCCGCATTGCTGTTTTGCACCGATTCAAGCACAAATACAGCAAGCGTAAGGGAGGGCGGATGCGCCGCCCCAGGGAGTACGAAATGCGCAGGTATCTCGTTTCCGTTCTTGCAATTGTCTCGCTGGCCTTTTCGGCCGCGGTCGCCGCCGGCGACTACCAGGACGGCCGCGCAGCCTACGACGTTGGCAACTTCGACAAAGCCCTCGCCGTCTGGGCTCCCGCCGCGGAAAGCGGCGATGCCGACAGCCAGTACGGTCTGGGGCTGCTGTATTCCGAAGGCATCGTCGTCCCGATGGACGATCTGCAGGCCCTGAAATGGTTCGGCCTCGCGGCCGACCAGGGACATGGCGAGGCGCAGTACAAGCTGGGCGTCATGCACGCCAACGGCTGGGGCGTGCCCATGAGCGAGACCGAGTCCATGAAGTGGTACAAGCTCGCTGCCGAGAACGGTGTTACGCCAGCCCAGGTCAGTCTCGGCACCATGTACCAGAACGGCTTCAGCGTCGAACAGGACAAGATCGAAGCACTCAAGTGGTTCACTGTCGCCGTGAAACTCGGCGACGATGATGCGCGCGTGCACCAGGAGTACCTGGCGGAACGCATGCCGGCCGAGGAACTCGCCAAGGCCGATGCGGACGTCAATGCCTGGTTCAACGATCACCAGACGATGCTGGCGGAGTCCCGCTAGCGCGATACACCATGCCCATAGGACGGCCACCCGCCGTCCCTAAACTTCGGGGCGTCTTTCATGGCGCCCCGAATTGTCTTTGTGGCGCGGTTCACGAATCCCGATTTGCATCGCCCGCCGCGCTGCTGCGATAGTCCCGGTCCTGCGTTGAGTCACCTCACCAGGTTCCGGTCTGCGCACCGGGACAGCGACAGTCTGGCTCGAAGAGCGTCTAATAAGCCGGCATTGGTAATGTTCCTTATCTCATGAGCCAGTCAGTCAACGGACACCCAAAGCCCTCGCGATCGGCTGGTGTCGGCATGCATATAACGTCGCTGCCAGGCCCTTACGGCATCGGCGAAATCGGCCAACACGCCCGGGCCTTCATCGATCGCCTGCGCGATATGAACCTGGCGGTCTGGCAGTTCCTGCCGACGGGCCCGACAGCCTACGGCGATTCGCCGTATCAGCCGTTATCGACGTTTGCCGGCAATGAAATGCTGGTCGATATCGGTGACCTCGTCGACCGCGGTCTGCTCAACGAGGAAGAAGTCTGCGAGCTGACCACTCTGCCGCATCACTACGTCGATTATGGGGCCCTGATCCCGATCAAGAGCCGCCTCCTGCACCTTGCCGCGAGCCGCTTCGAGGATCGCGCTGACACGGCGCTCAAGGAAGGCTGCGATCGTTTCGTTGCGGACAATGATCGCGCATGGCTGCACAGTTACGCGCTTTATCGCATCCTCAAAACGCAGCACAACGAGCGGCCGTGGCCCGATTGGGAATCGCGCTTTGTGCGCCGCGAAGCGGCGGCTATCGCCGAGATCGAGTCGTCGGCCGATGCGCAGATCGCCGATATCAAGGTGTTGCAGTTCTTCTTTTTCGAACAGTGGCAGCGGCTGCGCAATTACGCCCACGCGCACGGCATCCGCTTGTTCGGCGACATGCCGATCTACATTGCGCTCGACAGCGCCGATGCCTGGGCGCATCCCGAGATCCTTAAAATCGACCGTGACGGCCGCCCGGAAGCGGTCGCCGGCGTGCCGCCCGATTATTTTTCCGAAGATGGCCAGCTCTGGGGCAACCCGCTGTACGACTGGGACAGGCATGCGGCCGACGGCTATTCCTGGTGGGTGGACCGCCTGCGCGCGACGGCCGAACTGGCCGATCTCGTCCGTATCGACCATTTCCGTGGCTTCGAGGGCTACTGGTCGGTCCCCGCCGACTCCAAGACCGCCAAGACGGGTTCCTGGGAACCCGGTCCGGGCGATGCGCTGTTCGACGCCATCGAGGCAGCGCTCGGCGACCTGCCCATCGTTGCCGAGGACCTCGGTGTCATAACGCCGGAAGTGGACGCGCTGCGCGAACGCCACCACATTCCCGGCATGCACGTCCTGCAGTTCGACGTCACGAACGAGAAGATCGATATCAGCGAATTCGAGGAGAATTCGGTCTGCTACACGGGCACCCACGACAACGACACCACCGTAGGCTGGTTCAAGGGCAGCCCCGACGACATTCGATCCCGCGATGAGATCGTAGCCACGCAGCAGGCAGCGCTCCGCGTCACCGGCGGAAAACCCGAGACGATTCACATGGACATGATCCGTACCGCGTTTGCGACGCGCTCCAATATCGCAATCGCCCCGATGCAGGACTACCTCGGCCTCGGGTCGGAGGCCAGGATCAACGTCCCCGGCACCTCCAGCAACAACTGGCGCTGGCGCCTGCTCGATTCCCAATTGACCGACGCAGTCTGCGACAATATCGCGGCAATGGCTGCGGCGGCGGGACGCGCGCCGGCCGAATAGCGCAGGCCCTGCGCGACCTCGGACCGGTCACAGTGTACCCTGCGGTCCTGGCCCACGACCGTCGACTGCGGAGGGATATTTTAATGGTCAAGAACGTCGCCACCGAAGACGCACGTTTTGTCAGCCGGCTCACGAGGGAGACGCTGGCGCTGATTCTCGCAGGCGGCCGGGGCTCGCGCCTGCATGAACTCACCGACTGGCGCGCGAAGCCCGCGCTGTATTTCGGCGGCAAGTTCCGGATCATCGACTTCCCGTTGTCGAACTGCATCAACTCGGGCATTCGCCGCATTGGCGTGCTCACCCAGTACAAGGCGCACTCGCTGATCCGGCACCTGGTGCAGGGCTGGTCCTGGTTCCAGGCGGGCGCCGGCCAGCGTGAATTCGTGGAGATACTGCCGGCGTCGCAGCGGGTCGGCGGCGAGTGGTACCGCGGCACCGCGGACGCCGTCTACCAGAATCTCGACATCATCCGCACTCACAACCCACGCTTCGTGCTCATTCTCTCGGGCGACCACGTCTACAAGATGGATTACGGCGCCTTCCTCGCCGCGCACGTGGAGCAGAAGGCGGACATGACCGTATGCTGTCTCGAAGTGCCGCTCGAAGAAGCGGCCGGCCAGTTCGGCGTCATGACCGTGGACGAGACCGGTCGGGTGATCAAGTTCACGGAAAAACCGCAACATCCGGATCCCGTGCCCGGCAAGCCGGACATCTGCCTCGCATCGATGGGCAACTATGTATTCAACACCCAGTTCCTCTACGAACAGGTCATCAAGGACGCCGATACGGTCGGCACGCAGCACGACTTTGGCCGCAATATCATTCCGTCGATCATCCAGGACTACCGGGTTTATGCCTATCCGTTTCGCGACCCCGACACCGGTCAGCAGGCCTACTGGCGCGACGTCGGCACGCTCGACGCGTTCTGGGAGGCGAACATGGAGCTGGTCGCGGTGACACCGCAGCTCGACATGTACGACAAGGTCTGGCCCATTTACACGTACCAGACGCAGGACCCGCCGGCGAAGTTCGTCTTCGACGAGCCGGATCGCAAGGGCTACGCCCTGAATTCGATGGTATCCGGCGGCAACGTCATCTCCGGTGCCTTCATCAACCGCTCGCTGCTGTTTTCACGCTGCCACGTACATTCGCACAGCACCATCGAGGACTCCGTGGTCCTGCCCGATGTCGATATCGGCAAGCACTGTCACGTCAAGCGCGCGATCATCGACGCCGGCACCGTGCTCGAGGAGGGCACGGTTATCGGCGCCGATCCCGAGGCCGACCGGGAACGTGGCTTCCGCATCACGGAAAACGGCATCACGCTCGTGACGCCGGACATGCTCGGCCAGCATTTGCATTTTACGCGTTGAGTTGAGGCAGCCCGCTATCGCTATTAAGCACGTCCTGTTTATTGCCGCGGAGAATGGAGCACTGCCCGGCGGCAAGGTCGGCGGCGTCGGCGACGTCGTCCGCGACCTGCCGCGCGCGCTGAATGAACAGGGTTGGCGCGCTACCGTGCTAACCCCGTCGTACGGCTCTTTTCACGGCTTGCCCGGTGCTACCGAACTGGAGCCGTTCACGGTCCGGTTTCGCGGCTCCGAACACACGGTCCGCGCCTTCGAACTGATCGTGGAGTCCGTTCGTATCGTGCTGTTCGATCACGACTTCATGGTGCCCACCGAAGCCGGCCGGATTTACCACGATGACGGCCCCCTGCGGCCGTACGCCAGCGACGCCAACAAGTTCGCTTTCTTCTGCACCGCGGCGGCGGGATGGATCGATACGCTCGGCAGCCTGCCCGATGCCGTGCACCTGCACGACTGGCACGCGGCGTTCTACCTGCTGCATCGCGAGTTCTCGGCGAGCGGCGAGGGTCTGCGAAAGATCCCGACTGTATTCACGATTCACAATCTCACTTACCAGGGCCAGCGGCCGTTGCGCGACAACGAATCCTCGCTCGAAGCCTGGTTCCCCGACATGAACTATGACGCCAGGGTGCTCAGGGACCCGGACGCGGACGACTGCATCAACCCGATGGCTTTCGCGATCCGCCGCGCCGACCGCATCAGCACGGTGTCGCCGACCTACGCGCAGGAGATTCAGTGCCCGAGCAATCCCGCCACCGGCTTTATCGGCGGTGAGGGCCTCGAGAAAGACCTGACCCGGGCGGCCGAAGAGGGGCGCCTGTTCGGCATCCTGAACGGCTGTGAATACCCGGCGAGCCTGGGCCGGAGGCCCGGCTGGCAACGCCTGGTGATGGCCGCCGGGGAAACCGTGGACCAATGGAGCCTGGACAACCCCGGCACCGCTGTCCACACCCTTGCGAAAAAGCGCCTGGACGCACTGCCAAAGCGCCGGCCGCTGCATGTGCTCACCAGCATCGGCCGGATCGTCACGCAGAAGATGCAGCTGTTTCTCCAGCCACTCGCGGACGGGCGCAGCGCGCTCGAACATATCCTCGACAATCTCGGCCGCCGCGGCGTGTTGATCATGCTCGGCAGCGGCGAGCGCGGCCATGAAGAGCGCCTGGAGCGCATCGCTGCCCGGCACGCCAACTTCATCTTCCTGCGCGGCTACGCGGAGGACTTCGGCAATTTGCTTTACCAGGGCGGTGACCTGTTCCTGATGCCGTCGAGCTTCGAGCCTTGCGGCATCAGTCAGATGCTGGCGATGCGCTCGGGCCAGCCCTGCGTCGTGCACGGCGTCGGCGGCCTGCACGACACCGTCGAGAGCGGCATCACCGGTTTCGTGTTCGCAGGCGGTACCTGCACGGAGCAGGCCACCGCCTTCGCCGAATGCGTGGAGCGGGCCCTCACGCTGCGTCACGATCATCCGAACCGCTGGCAAAAACTGAGAAAGCAGGCCGAGGCACAGCGCTTCGACTGGGCATCGTCAGCCAAACACTATATCAGGCAACTGTATGAGCACGATCGCAACTGACACGAGGAATAACGACAAGGCCTACGCGGCCCTGGTGAGTGGCCGCTACGGCGACCCGTTCGGCGTCCTCGGCGTACACCAGGCGGGCAGTTCGCGGATCGTCCGCACGCTGCAACCTCACGCGGAGCGCGTCGAGATCATCGACAACCAGGGCAACCTGCTCTGCGAGATGGAACGCGTGCATCCCGACGGCGTTTTCGCTGCCCTGATGCCGCCGCGGCTGCGCCACTACCGGCTGCGCCTTACGACCCCGGCCGGCGATACACGGGATATCGAGGACCCGTACCGATTCCCCACCACCCTTGGGGACATGGACCTGTACCTGCTGGGAGAGGGCTCGGACAAGCAGATCTACACCAAGCTCGGCGCGCAGCTGCGCACGGTACTGGGCGTCAGCGGGACGCGATTCGCCGTCTGGGCGCCGAATGCCTCGCGGGTCAGTGTCATCGGCGACTTCAACGACTGGGACGGCCGCCGCCATACCATGCGCCTGCACCCCGGCAACGGGCTCTGGGAAATTTTCATACCGGGCGTCGGCAGCGGCGAGAAATACAAGTTCGAACTGCTCGACCGCAATGGCCGCCTGCTGCCGCTGAAAAGCGACCCGTACGGGCATTACAACGAGCCGCCACCCGGCAATGCCTCCATCGTGTTTTCAAGCCAGCACCAGTGGTCGGACTACCAGTGGATGCAGCACCGCATGACGGGGCCGGAACTCGACCAGCCGATCAGCATTTACGAAGTCCACCTCGGTTCCTGGCGGCGCCGCCCGGAAGATAACGATCGTTACCTCAGCTACCGCGAACTGGCCGACGAGCTGGTCGCTTACGTAAGCGACATGGGCTTTACGCACATCGAATTGCTGCCCGTTTCGGAACACCCCTTCGACGGCTCCTGGGGCTACCAGCCAATCGGCATGTATGCACCGACACACCGTTTCGGCAATCCGGACGACTTCCGTTATTTCGTCGACCGCTGCCACGCAGCCGGCATTGGCGTCATCGTCGACTGGGTGCCGGCCCATTTTCCGCGTGACGAACACGGCTTGCGCCGCTTCGACGGCACAGCGCTCTATGAACACGACGATCCGCGCAAGGGCGAACACGCCGACTGGGGCACGCTTGTTTTCAATTTCGGGCGCCGCGAGGTCATCAATTACCTGATGGGCAGCGCGCTCTACTGGATCGACGAATTTCACGTCGATGCGCTGCGCGTGGACGCTGTCGCGTCGATGCTCTACCTCGATTATTCACGCGAAGACGGTGAATGGGTGCCGAACGAGTTCGGCGGCAACGAAAACCTCGAGGCCGTGGCATTTCTCAAGCGCCTGAACACGGAACTGCATGCACACGGCGCGACCTCGTACGCCGAAGAGTCGACGGCCTGGCCGGGCGTCTCGCGCCCGGTGGACCAGGGCGGCCTCGGCTTCACGTTCAAATGGAACATGGGCTGGATGAATGACACGCTGTCGTACATGGGCGAGGACCCGATACATCGCAAGTACCATCACGACAAGATGACGTTCGGCCTCGTCTACGCGTTCAACGAGAACTTCGTGCTGCCGTTGTCACACGACGAGGTGGTACACGGCAAGCGCTCGCTGCTCGGCCGCATGCCAGGCGACGAATGGCAGCGCTTCGCCAATCTGCGCGCTTATTTCGCGAGCATGTACGCGCATCCCGGCAAGAAACTGCTGTTCATGGGTTCCGAGCTCGCGCCGTACGACGAATGGAATCACGACCGCTCGCTCGACTGGCACCTTCTGGAGTATGCCCCGCACAAGGGCGTGCAGACGCTCGTCCGCGACCTCAATGCACTGTACCGGGGCACGCCCGCCCTCTACGAGATCGACTTTACCGATGCCGGCTTCGAGTGGATTGACTGGGGCGACCGGGACAACAGCGTATTCAGCTGGCTGCGCCGCGACGCTTCGGGCAGCTTCGTGATCTGTGTCTCGAACATGACGCCAGTCGTCAGGCATGATTTTCGCGTAGGGGTTCCTGAAGGCGGCCGTTACCGCGAGCTGCTGAATACCGATGACGCACGCTACGGCGGCAGCGGCGTCCTCAATGGCGAACTCGACGCGAGTCACACCGGCTTGCACGGCCGCGAATTTTCGGTCGGCTTGACCTTGCCGGCGCTTGCAACCGTAATCGTGGGACCGGTGTCTTCGTAGGGCACTCCAGGAGACCATTGCATGGCAAGTAAAACTGACGAGTCACTGGGATTGGGCGACATCGAGCTGTTGCAGACCCCGAGCCTGCCGATGACGGCCGATGCCATACTCCATGACTTCACGCATTACTTCGGCCGCATGCTCGGCCGCCGCACCATACGCACCGAGTCACCGTACCTCTACCAGGCCGTGGTGTTTACGGCGCGCGACCGCATCATGGAGCGCTGGGCGAAGACGCGGCTTGCGATGGAACGCGACCACGTGCGCCGCGTGAGCTACCTGTCGCTCGAATTCCTCATGGGACGCCTGCTGCACAACGCGCTGCTCAGCGTGGGTATCGAGGACGAGACGCGCGAAGCGCTGGGCCGGCTGGGCCTCGACCTCGAGACCGTTTTCGACCGCGAGGCGGACGCGGGCCTCGGCAACGGCGGCCTCGGCCGCCTCGCCGCCTGCTTCCTCGACAGCTGTGCAACGCTCGCTTTGCCCGTGGTGGGCTACGGCATCCGTTACAACTACGGCATGTTCCACCAGCGCATCGAGAACGGCCGCCAGGTGGAGGAGCCGGATCCGTGGCTGCGCGAGGGCTTCCCCTGGGAGGTCGAGCGCTACGAGTTTTCCCAGACCGTCAGGTTCGGCGGCCATACCACCACTTACAGGGATGCGGCAGGCAACACGCGTTACCGCTGGGCCGATACGCAAGACGTGCTGGCGATCCCCTACGACGTGCCCGTGCCAGGCTACCGCAACGACGTCGTCAATACGCTGCGTCTCTGGTCGGCCGCCGCGACCGACGAATTCGATCTCAATGAGTTCAACGCCGGCAGCTACGCGGACGCCGTGGCATCGAAGAACGAAGCCGAAAACATCACCATGGTGCTGTACCCGAATGCAGCCACCGAGAACGGCCAGGAACTGCGCCTGCGGCAGCAGTATTTCCTCGCCTCGGCAAGCCTGCAGGATGCTTTGCGTTACTGGAACTACCATCACGACCGCGACCTTACCGGCTTCGCAGAGAAGAACTGCTTCCAGCTCAACGACACGCACCCGGCCGTGGCCGTCGCGGAACTCATGCGCCTGCTCGTCGACGACTACCTGCTCGACTGGGACGACGCGTGGGAGATCACGCGCAAGACCATGGCCTACACGAACCACACGTTGTTGCCGGAAGCGCTCGAGATGTGGCC
>CBDUCE010000036.1:0-18858 GCA_965365575.1 uncultured Gammaproteobacteria bacterium | reverse complement strand
GATTGAATACGTGCTTGCCGCGTATGCGAACCAGGAACTTGCTGGATATCGCAATGCAGGCGGCAATTGCTGCGACGGCGACGAGGTCTGTGCGCAACAGCAGGGTCAGCGAAAGTGACGTGATCAACGGGCTCAGAGGATCGAATCGTGGTAGTCCGGCAGCCCTCGTTGCGGCAAACTGAACCAGGAGCGCCGTGACGACGATCGCGACAGCGTTCTCGAGGCGTATACCGAAATCCAGCGCAAGAATGCCGTAGCTCACGAGGATGCTCAGCACGGCAATCTGGTAGTAGCGTGGATCCAGAAGTCGGTTTCGGATGTCCATGACCGCTAACAACGCGGGTATCCGGCCTCCGGGGTTATGTGCGTGCGGTCCCGATGATCGGGATTATCGTAACTTATTGATTTTAAAAATAAAAAAATCGGTGTTTTCGCGCATCCAAATGACCGGCGACGCTCATCTAACAAGTGAAGAAGGCCACATATTTTCTCGAATAAGGAGTTCGATAATGAATCCGAATGAAGTCTGGGTACCCCTGTCGATGTTTATCGGCCTTTCGGTCGTGCTGTCGCTGTGGGTCTGGTTTCGTTACAAGGCAAAGAAAGACCTGCAGGAGACGATTCGCACGGCGATAGAGAAAGGTCAGGGGCTGTCGCCCGAACTGATCGAGAATCTCGTCAACCCGCCGGTGTCACCCCAGCGCGACTTGCGTCGCGGAGTGATCAGTGTGCTGGTAGCCGTAGCGATCGCGCTTTTCGCGGTGTTCCTGGATGAGGGCGACGCAATGGGACCGCTGATGGGCATCGCCATGTTTCCCCTGTCGATCGGCGCGGCATTCCTGTTGATGCACCGTTTCGGAAAGTCCGGCTGAGCCGCAACAGGGAACCGGGAGAGTAACGATCGACGACCAGCTTCTCGTCGCACGCGTGGTGGCCAGCCAGGATGCAAACGCATTCGGCGAACTTGTCCGCCGTCACCAGTCGCAGGTGCGTAATTTCCTCCGCAAGCTGGCGCGGGACGAGACACTTGCAGATGACCTGGCGCAGGATTGTTTCCTGCATGTATGGGACAAGATCCATACCTACTCGGGATCCGGGAGCTTCATTGGCTGGGTGCTGAAAGTCGCATACACGACGTTCCTGCAGTCAAAGCGGAAGTCGAAGCGCTACCACGAGATCCTCGAACAGGCAGGTCACGAAGCGGACAGGTCCCCCGTTGCCAGTCAGAATGCACCCGAGACCGAGCTGGATCTCGATACTTTGCTGGCGGCATTGAATGAACAGGAGCGGGTAATTATGATCTTCTCGTATGCGTGCGGTCTTTCGCATCGGGAGATTTCGGAAGCTACCGATTTGCCCGCCGGTACGGTGAAGTCGATTATTCACCGTGCCAAGGAAAGGATCAGGACGCAGTTTGAAATCGAAAATCATCAATATGGCTGACAAGACATCAGATGCATTGGACCGTTTGCTGGTATCGGCTTTCGAGGCACCGGCGATCGCCGATGACGGCTTCAGCGACGGGATCATCTCGAAGATCCGGCGCCGGATCTGGGTCAACCGGCTGGCACTGCCGGTCGCGATCCTGGTCGGTGCGGCCTTTGCGTTGAAGCCGGCGTTGCAACTCATCAACGCGCTCTTGCCCCTGCTGAACGTCATGCCGGTCGAGCTGGCCAGCGTGCCGATGCAATTCATGCCGCAGATTCAGCTCATCGTGATGGGCGGAATGGCGTTTGCAGCGGGCATAACGCTGCTCAAGATGCTGGAAGAAACCTGAACGGGCGGTCGCGCCAGAATTCAGATCCACGTCATTGTCACGCGCGGCGGCCTCGGCTAAAGTCGCCCCATGAGTCTTCGCGATCAGGTTGAGACACTGCTGCCGAACTGGGAACGCTGGTATCCCAGCCTGTTCGATGCTGCCAGCGACCTCGGCCTGATCAGGGCGCAGGTTTGCGACCCCAACTCACTGTTGTTGACCCGGCGGCACCAGAAAGTCCGTCAGCGAGCAGAAGACGCGCATCGCGAAAAGTGGGGCGGCAAAGCCGAAGAGTAGAAACCCGCGCTGCCATGACACTCGATCTCGAAGCGATTCGTTCGCAGTTTCCCGCGCTCAATAAGACCGACGAAGGGGTCGCGAGGGTTTACATGGACAATCCCGCCGGCACGCAGGTACCGCAGCGTGTCGTCGATGCCATGTCGCACTGCATGCTCGGCGCAAGCGCGAACATGGGAGGATATTTCAGGACTTCGCTGGCCGTTGGTGACATCGTTGCCGATGCGCAGCATGCGATGGCGGACTTCCTCAATGCGCCCTCGGCGGACGAGATTATCTTCGGCCAGAACATGACGTCGCTGACGTTTCACATCTCCCGTTCGATCGGACGCTTTCTCAATGCCGGTGACGAAATCGTCCTGTCGCGCATGGACCATGATGCAAATGTCGGCCCCTGGGTGCTGCTGGCGCGTGACTTTGGGTTGACTATCCGCTGGCTGCCGTTCGATACGCAGACTTTCGAGTTTGATCTCGGGGAGCTGGAAAACCTGCTGAACGACCGGACGCGGCTGGTGTGCGTTTGCGCGGCGAGTAATCTGACAGGGACCGTGAACGACGTTCGCGCAATCTGTAGGATCGCCCGGGATGCCGGCGCCTGGACCTATATAGACGCGGTGCAGAGTGCGCCTCACATGGTCAACGACGTGCAGGAATTCGGCTGTGATTTTCTCGTGTGTTCGCCGTACAAGTTCTTTGGGCCTCACCAGGGCGTGCTCTGGGGACGGCGCAAGGTGCTGGAGTCTCTGGAGCCGTACAAGTTGCGGCCCGCGCCCGATTCGATTCCCTGGTGCTTCTCGCCGGGCACGGCTTCGCACGAAGGCATCGCCGGTACTGCGGCAGCGGTGGACTACTTTGCCTGGGTCGGAGAGACGATGGCCGGCGGCGAGGGCGACCGCCGGCAAAAGGTGCGCGCAGGCATGGCGGCTATAGCCGACTACGAGGAAACGCTGGCGCAGTATCTCGTGCGGGGTCTGCAGTCGCTGCCTGGCATCACGATTCACGGTATTACGGCTGAGGAGGCAATGTCGAGACGCGGCCCGACCGTGGCGTTTACCCATGAACGGCGCGCACCCGACGATATCGCCCGGGCACTCGCGGCGGCGAATATCTTCGCCTGGAGCGGCCACAACTATGCGGTTGAAGTGGCGAAATCGCTCGGCATATACGAGTCCGGCGGCGCAGTGCGCGTCGGACCTGTGCACTACAACACGATCGGCGAGATCGATCGCCTGTTCGAGTCTCTGGAAACTAACCTGAGCTGAATCCTCGTCTATACTTCCCCCATGCGCCTCAATCAGCATGGCGCCACAGCAATTTAGATAGGGGAAAAATAATGAAAAGAACCATCGCCGCGTCCGCGGCATCCGTCCTTGTACTCAGCATGGTGCCGGCATACGCGGACAATCACGAACAGGAAGCAAGGCGTTACGTACCGGTCGAGACCTACACCTGCGATTACCGCGCCGGGAAGGGTCCGGCGGACCTCGACACGGTTATCGAAAACTGGAACGAATGGATGGACGACCAGGGCGGAGGCGACTATTTCGCCATGACACTGACGCCACACTATTACGGCGAGAACACCTTCGACGTGGGCTGGCTCGGGTCCTGGCCGAGCGGAGAAGCCATGGGTAGGGGAACGGACACCTGGATGAGCAAGGGCAGTGAGATCGGAGGGCAGTTCGAGGAGGTTATCGAATGCAACTCGCACACCAATTTCGCGACGACCGAATTCAAGTCACCGGGTGAGGGTCCCGCACCCGATACGATCGTGCTCTCGTTTGCGGATTGCACGGGACCCGAGGATCCGGACAAGTGGGCGGACCTGATGAGCGGCCTGGAAGCCTGGTCGAAGTACCAGACGGAAACCGGCTATCACGAAGGTACGTGGATGATGTTCCCGGCTTACGGGGGTGGAGACTTCGACTTCGATTTCAAGATGGTGTCCTCGTGGGATAATCACACGAGGAACGGTCAGGATTACCAGCGTTACATTGACCAGGAAGACTGGGATAAGCAGGGCGAGCTGATCGGTGCGCTCATGGACTGCGATGTCGCTCGCCTGTATGACGCGAAGGTCCGACGCCGCCCCGCGCAGGCGGACTAGGCACGGCAGGTGGCGGCAGTTCCGGCTGTCGCCGCCAGGCTGTGACGCAAACAAGAAAGGCCGCCCTGTGGGCGGCCTTCCGTGAGTGCAGTATCGAAAAAACCAGCGGTCAGAGGATTGCGGAAGGATGCTCCATAATCCGGCCAAGACCCAACGGTTCTCTCGATAACCTTGCAATCTCACTAGACATGGATCACCTCCTTTCAGTAGTTTGCCCAGCGAAAGTATGTCTCGGATCATCAGGAAATCCAAGAAGAAATTCACAGAAAAACAAACGTATAAAAGTAACATTTGATGGGTTATCCTAAACCGCTCTCCGCGCAAAACGCAGGCCCCGTCCCGGCGGCCCAGCGGCTCGTTTCCCTGGACACCCTGCGAGGTGTTGCCGTAATGGGCATCCTCGTGATGAACGTTTACGCGTTCGCGATGCCGCTGGCGGCCTACTACAACCCGTTGATCATGGGTGGCACGGACGCGCTGAACATGGGCACCTGGTTCTTCACGCACCTGTTCTTCGACCAGAAATTCATGAGTATCTTCTCGATGCTCTACGGCGCCGGCGTGATAATGATGATGAATCGCGCTGCAGCGCGCGGCGTGCCGTTCACTGCCGTCTTCTACCGCCGAAGCGCATTGTTGATCGTGCTCGGGCTGCTGCACGGATACTTCATCTGGTTCGGCGATATCCTTTTCCATTATGCGCTGATGGGCATGGTCGTCTTTCTGTTTCGCAAGGCATCGCCTGGAAGGCTAATAACGATCGCCTGCGTTTTGTTGCCGGTGACGCTCCTGATCAATTACGGCAGTTCCTTCTACGTGGAGGCGTTGCAGACCGACGTTGCCGCGATCGAACAGTTGCAATCGCAAGGCACGGCGCTCGACGAAGAGCAGCAGGAGAAGCTCCAGGCGTGGCAGGAGATTCGCGCCGTCTTCGCGCCGAGCGCCGAAGACATCGAGGCCGAGGTTACCGCTTACAAAGGGACGTATGTCGACGCGCTGGCGCAGCGCGCTCCGTTCGTGGCATTCATGCAGCTCAACCTTACGCTGGTATTCGTCGTCTGGCGCGTGGGCGGACTGATGCTGCTGGGAATGGCGCTGATGAAGCTGGGCGTGCTGTCGGGTGAGCGCAGCATGCGTTTCTACAAGAGAATGACACTGATCGGTTACGGGACCGGGCTGCCACTGGCGATCCTGAGTGCGGTGCTCCTCGACGCGCACCAGTTTGATCCGCTGTACGTGGCCCGCTACGGTGGCATCCCGAACTATATTGGCAGCATCCTCGTCGCGCTCGGCCACATCGGCGCCGTCGTGCTCATCGTCAAATCGGGCGCATTTCAGGCTGTCGTGCATCGCTTCGCTGCGGTCGGGCGGATGGCATTGTCGAACTACCTGACGCATTCGCTGGTTATGACGAGCCTGTTCTACGGCTATGGCCTGGGCCTTTATGCGGAGGTGCCGCGCGTCTGGCAGCAAGGTTTCGTCGCCGCGTTGATAGGCCTGCAGCTGTTGCTAAGTCCCTGGTGGTTAGGGCATTTCCGCTTCGGCCCCGCGGAGTGGCTGTGGCGATCACTGACCTACGGGCAAAGGCAGCCGATGCGCCGCTAGCAGTGTATACTCTGGCTCTTGCCTGCCGTGCGGCAACCGTATTCGAACAATCAAGAACCCGGGAGAGAAGACGTAATGGCACTCGCAGATCTCAAGAACGTATTGAATATCTTCGGCGGCTCGGACATCGGCGAAGACAAGCAGAACGAGTTGTTCAAGGAAGTACTCCTGATGACGCTCGCGAGGGCGGCCGATGCGGATATCAACATCCAGGCGATCGAGGTCGAGCGTATCCAGGAGATCATCAAGCAGCATACCGGCGAGGACGTGAGCGCTGCCGACGTGCGGGTTGCCGCGCGCGCGGAGCTCTACGCGGAAGCAGGCCTGCGGAAGTACCTCTCCAAGGTACATACCAAGATGAAACCCGAGCACCGTGCCGAGACGGTACAGGCCCTGGCGGATATCTTCCGCAGTGATCACGTTGTAAATCCGCTGGAGATCGACTTTTTCAACGGCGTTGCCGAATCGCTGGCCGTGACGCCGGCGCAGATTGCGGGCCTCGTGGCGGGCGACGTCGACTAGCGCCTCGCTACGTGCGAGGCTTGTCCGCGGCACGCCGCCGCCGCGACAATAATGCACTGCCGCTGGCCGTCAGCGCGCGCAGGTAACGCATCGAGGCGGCGGTGCCTACCTCGCGGTACACGATGTACAGGCCGGACGAGATAATGACCAGCGCGCCCGCGATCACCCAGCGATCCGGCACTTCGCCCCAGATCAGGTAGCCTGCCACCGCACCTGCGATCAGCGCCGTATATTCGAACGGCGCGAGCACGGCTGGCGGTGCCCGGCGATAGCCTCCGACGAGACCTATCCAGGCGATTACGGAGCACACACCTGCCGCGAGAAATAACGTCCAGCCGGTGGCGTCAGGTGTTTTCCAGTCTCCGTCTATCGAGAGGAGGCCGGAGATGATCATCGGTCCGGCAATCACGTACACGGAAAGGCCGAAGGTCGATTCCGTGTCCGCGAGCTTGCGCGCCGTGATTGCAAGGCACGCGTAGCAAAGGGCCGCGAGAAGCACGCTCAGGGCCGCGGGTGAAAGAGTGCCCGTGCCGGGACGAAGGATCATCAGGACACCGGCGAATCCCGCAATCACGGCAAGCCAGCGCCGCCAGCCCACGTGTTCCCCCAACAGCGGTACCGAAAGCGCTGTCATGATGAGTGGCGCCGTAAAACCGAGCGTCAGTGCGTCGATCAGCGGCATCCTCGAGAGCCCGAAAAAGAAGCCGAACATCGCGCCGGACGCCAGCAGCGTACGCAAAAGGTGCCAGGCCCACCGGCGCGTTACGAGGCTCTGCAGTCCGCCGAACTGACGTGCGAGCAGCAGGAACAGCAGGAGTCCGATGAGGCTGCGAAGAAGAACGAACTGTTCGAGGGGATAGGTCTCGAGTATGGCCTTGGCACACAGGTCGAGTCCGAGTCCACCCAATACCCCGAAAAGTATCAGCCCGATCGCGCCACCGACCGGGGAGCTATGAGTTTCCTGAACCACGGATTAACGGGTACCTCGGGCGGGCATTCCTGATGTACATATTCTCACGGGCCGTGAAGGGTTCCCAGCGATTCAGCTTCGATTCATGCGCACAGGCGTCAAATGTAATCGTCGAATATCGAAACCGAGGACGGACTCATGATCACGGTAAAGTTGAATAGAAAGCCCGCAATCGCACTGCTGATCGCGACGGGACTGCTGGTTGTGATCTCGGCAACGTCTGCGGCCGCAGTCGTAGAGGAAGAGGGCAGTAAACGCGTTACCCACTCGACGCACCTCAAAGGTGACGGACGCGAGAACGCTGTTGCAATCAAGGAAACGCGCGACGAGTATGAAGCGCCCGGGACAAGCGGGGGAAGTCGCGAGAAGACCCGATCGGGCGCGCAATCCAAGACGTCATCCGGAGTCTCGATGTCACCGATTGCGGATTTCTGGTTCTACCTCGCCGACGTCGAACTGTATGGCGATAGCGACCGGGACGGCTACTATTCGGGCATCGACTTGCTGTTCGACGTCGATACCTACTATGCGGTGGCGGATATCTACGCGGTGGCTTATCTGAGTTACGAAGGCGGGCCGTGGCAGGAGTACGCGGTAACCGAGGACTTTACGATCTTCGGTTCGTCCGGAACCGACGACTACGTCATCGTGACGGACCTCGTATCCGGCTACCCGAGGGGCGACTACGACATACTTATCGAGGTATTCGATGCCGATACCTCCGAGTTTCTCGCCTACTTCGGTCCCGAGGACACGTCGGAGCTGGCATTCCTGCCCCTCGAGGATCTGGACAGGGATACGCCGGCAACCGAGACCCGAATAACGGTCAACAGCGGCGGCGGTGGCGCGAGCGATCTGCTGTTGCTCGTAATGCTCGGTATTTTTGCAACCGCTCCCGCGCTGCGTCGCCTCAGGGAACGGCAGCGCCGCCGGTAACGGGCGCGCCTTGGCGGCGTGCGGTGCGCAGGACTTTCCTGCCCCAAGCCGCCAGCTTGTCGAAGTAAATGTACAGGGCGGGGACTACGAACAGCGACACGAGGGTCGAAAACGCCAGACCGCCGATGATGGCGCGGGCCATGGGATAATAAGGGGGTCCGTCGCCGCCGATCTGGGTGGAACCGAGCGCAAGCGGCGTCAATCCGACTATCGTCGTGGCGACAGTCATCAGGATAGGCCGCAGCCTGTCACGACCGGCCTCGACGATCGCCTCGCTTCGCGACATCCCATCTCCGCGCAGATTGTTGACATGATCGACGAGTACGATGCCGTTGTTAACGACGACGCCGATGAGGATCATGATGCCGATCATGGCCATGAATGAAAACGTCGTGCCGGTCGCTGCGAAGAACAGGAAAACGCCAAATATCGAGAACAGGATCGAGCCGAGGATGATCGAAAAAGGCAACAGCAAAGACTCGAACAAGGCGGCCATAACGAGGAATATGCAGGCAATACCCAGCAGGATATTCGTGGCCATCATCGCCTGGGTTTCGTCTGCCCGTTCGAAGCCGCGGCCTTCTTTCCAGCTGTAGCCCGGCGGCAGCTCGACCTGGTCCATGAGGCTTTTGACGTCCGGCCTGATATCCTCGGCGCTGAAGCCGTCCTCGAGGTTGCCTGAAAGTATTACGGCGGTTTGCCTGTCGGTGCGGCGAATCGTCGCCGGCGACCGCCCGATATGAAACGATGCAACGCTGCCGAGATTTATGCGGTCGCCGTCCGGGGTGAACAGCGGCAGGTTTGCAAGCTGCTCGATGCTTTGTTTGTCGTCCTCGCGGAACGCAAGCCGGACTTCGATCTCGCCGGTCTGTCCGCGAAACTCCCGCAGGTTCTCGCCGCGCATGGCGACCGCGATCGTTTGTGCGATCTCCGACGCAGTCAGTCCGACCAGGGCTGCACGGTCACGATCGATCGACACGCGCACCTCGTTCTCGCCCGACTCGGCATCGGAGCGCACGTCCTTGAGCCCGTCGATAGATGACAACGCACGGGCCACTTCCTCGCCCAGCTCATTCAGGAGTTCCGTCGAATCACCGGAAACCTGAACCGTGAACCCTTCGCCGCCACCCTGCTGATCAAACTGGAAGGTCGGCTTGCCGATCGCGATCGTTGGCATGTCCGCCTCGATGCGCTCGATGATCTCCTTGGTCGACAGGGTAGCCTCGTCCTCTTCCGTCAATAGCAGCGTCGACTGCGCCTGGCCCTGATCGTAGTAACTATAGACCGAGCGAATATTGAACTCCTCCTGCCGCGAGAAGAGGTATTCCTCGATCCTGTCGACGGCAGCCTCCACGCGCTTCACCGGGTGCTGGCCCTCGATGTGATAGGGCATGTACAGTCGCCGCCCGGAATCCTGCGGAAACATGTCGAACTCGACGAGCTGGAGTATCAACGGCAGTACACCGATGACGCAGGTCATTGCGATGCCAAGGCCGGTCCACCAGGGGTGGCCGATGATCCAGCGAAGGCTGCGCGTGTAGGCGCGGGTCAGCCTCGGGATCAGCGCACCGCTCTTCGGAGGTTTCGGCAGGCGAATCCGCGCCGCCAGCATCGGGACGAGTGTCTGTGCAATCAGGAGCGACGCCAGCAGCGCGACGATGATGGTTACGGCCACGTGCGTGAGGAATACCATGATGTCGTTCTTGGTGCCCACGATGATCGGTGCGAACACGATGATGGTCGTCGCCGTGCCCGCGATTACCGCCGTGCCGACCTCGCGCACACCTTTCAGAGTCGCACTGAATGGCTTTTCCTTTTCTATTTCGCGATGCCTGAAAATACTCTCGGTGACGACGACCGCATTGTCGACGAGCATGCCGATGGCGAGCATCAGCCCCATCATCGACAGGATGTTCAGCGAGAGCCCGGCAAAATAGAGCGCGCCCAGGGTGATCAACAGCGAGAACGGCACCGACGAAATGACGATGAGCGTGGTGGACAGCTGACGCAGGAACAGATATAGCACGACGACCGCGAGCAGGCCGCCAAGCAGTCCGGCGTTCAGCAGGTCGGACAGCGATTTACGCACGCTGTCGCCGGCGTTATCCAGCGGGAAAATATTGATCCCGCTCATTTGCGGCAACTTCCCCACTTCCTCCACTTCGGCGATGACTCGATCGGTCACGTCGACGAGATTGGCGCCCGTCGTCTTGTTTACGGCTACGCCGATCGCGTAATCGCGATCCAGATGCCGTCCGTAATTGCGCTCTGGCGTGTGCAATTCGACGCGTGCAATATCGCCAAGACGCAACCCGTCCGCGGACACAACGAGGTTGCGTATATCGTCGACCGAAGTGAATTCGCCGCGCGGGCGCACGCTGAGCCGCTGATCCCCCGCGGTCAGCCGTCCCGCGTTGACGGCAAAATTGCTGCGCGTCAGGAGATCGCGGAGCCTGGCGACGTCGATGCCGTATGCCGCGATCATGTCGGCACTGAGAAGGATGCGGATCTCGCGGGGATCGACGCCCTGCAGATCGACGCGGGAAACGCCGTCGATGCGTTCGAGTCGGCGTTTCAGCAAGCGATCGAGCAGGTCGTAGCTGTCGGACAGGTCGCGGTCGCTGGAAATGCGCAGCTGCAGCACGGGCTGGTCGCCAAGCGACCCCGTGAACACGAAAACCCGGCGAATGTCGTCGGGCAGTTGATGGCGGATGCCGTCGACCTTGGAGCGGGCCTCGATACCCTTTGCTCCCATGTTCTGGTCCCAGTCGAATTGCAGGAAAATCTGTGCATCGTTTTCCGTGGACGTAGAAGACATCCGCTCCACGCCGGACAGCGTCGCAAGCGCTTCCTCGACGGGGCGCGTAATCAGCCGCTCGATTTCCTCCGGCGACGAACCTTCGTAAGGGATCTGGATGAAGATCCCCGGAAACTCAATATCCGGGAATTTCTCGAGCGGCAGCAGGCGCGCAGCTATCAGTCCCACCAGGGCGAGCGCCACGAAGACGACCACGGTGGTGACCGGCCGCCGCAATGCGATTTCCGTGTGTTTCATGACCGGCTCTGTGTTGCAGTCAGACCGGCGGCTGCGGGCCAGCGTTTGCGATCCAGCAGCGAGTAGACGACGGGAATTACGAGGAGCGTCAGCAACGTCGACACCAGCAGCCCGCCGATCACCGTGATCGCCATCGGCGTTCTGACCTCGGACCCTTCACCGAAACCCAGGGCCATCGGCAGCAGGCCGAGTGCCGTGGTCAACGAGGTCATCAGTATCGGCCGCAGCCTGGCGCTGCCGGCCTCCATGATGGCGTCGAATCGATCCATACCTTTTGCGCGCAGCTGGTTGATGAGGTCGACGAGTACGATAGCGTTATTCACGACAATGCCCGCAAGCATGATGACACCAATGAATGCGACGATGTTGATCGTCGTGCCGGTTACAAACAGCGCGAGCACAGCGCCCACGAGTGCGAGCGGAATCGTGAACAGGATAACGAACGGATGAATCAGCGACTCGAACTGCGATGCCATCACGAGATACACGAGAAAAATAGCCAGCGCCAGCGCGAACTGCATCGAGGTGAACGACGCCTGCATCTCTTCGCTTTGCCCGGACACGGTGGCGCTGATTCCCGAGGGCATCAGTGTACGGTCGAGTACCCGGCCCGCCGCTGCGGCGGCAGCGCCGAGATCACCGTAGGCCACGTTGGCCGTGATAATCGCAACGCGCTCCTGGGCGACACGCCGGATTTCGGCAGGGCCGCTCGCAATATCGACGGTTGCGACGGCTTCGAGCGTAACCGGCCTTGCCGACTCCGGATTGACGACCAGCCGGCGAACCTCGTCGATACTGGACTGGCGCGTGTCGACGCTGCGCACCAGCACGTCGATTTTGCGGTCTCGCCAGGTGTAGCGGGTTGCGATTTCGCCCCGTACGCTCGCCACGACGCGATCCGCGATGTCTCGCACCGCGAGTCCGAGTTTCGCGGCGCGTTCCTGGTCGAAGATGATCTGGATTTCGGGGTTACCGTTTTCGACGGTTGTCCTGATGTCGGTAAAGCGTTCATCGTTCGCCATCTGTGAAACGACGGCCTGGCTTACAAGGGCGAGTTGCTCGAGGTCGTAGCCGGCGATCTCGATCTGCAGCGGGCTCGAGAAACTCAGTAGGGAGGGCCTGGAGAATTCATACTGCACGCCCGGAATTCCGGATAACTTCCGGCGCATCGCATCCATCGCGGCGGTTTCGTCGCTGCGGCCCGCCCCCGGGACCAGGGCGACGCTGAGCGTGCCAGAATTGTCGCCGGCATCGACGGGGTTCGCGTCCAGCCGGTTGCCGGTTCCGGCTACCGAGTAATCGAGTGCGACCGTATTGATGTCCTGCGTGGCGCTTTGCGCGGCCTGGATGGCACGATCCGTCTCCGCAAGGGTGGCGCCGGGCGGCAACCTGAGATCCACATTGAATTCGCCCTGTGACAGTTGCGGAATGAGTTCGGTGCCGAGGCGCGGCACGAGTGCCATGCTGGCGGCGAATACCAGCAGAGCGGCGAGGACGACGGAGGCGCGGTGCCGGAGCGACCAGCGCAACAGCGCCGGATAGACAGTGGCTACCGCGCCGTAGAACCGCTGAAACAGCTGTGTGGGCAGCCACAACAGTGCCCAGAAAAACCATCGCAGGCCGACGAACAGGAACCCGAACGCTCTGACTGTCGCCGCGGCGAGGCGCGTGAAGCGACCCGGAGGTTCGTTCTCGTTCTCATCGACGTAGCGGCTGCCGGCGCCGAGCGACGACAGCATGGGGATGACGCTCAGGGCGACGACGAGCGAGAAGGCCAGCGCAAATGTCACGGTCAGCGCCTGGTCGCGGAACAGCTGACCTGCGATGCCCGAGATGAAGACCATCGGAAAAAAGACGGCGACGGTGGTAAGCGTTGCCGCGACGACGGCCGAGGCCACCTCCGCTGTGCCGTTCGTGGCCGACTCGACGATACCCTCGCCCTGTTCGCGCTTGCGCACGATATTCTCCAGCACGACGATGGAGTTGTCGACGAGCATGCCCACGGCAAGCGCAATGCCACCCAGTGACATGATGTTCAGCGAGATGCCATTGGTGTACATCAGGAGGAAGGTCCCGATAACCGATATCGGGATCGCAATACCGACGATCGTCGTCGAGCGCGCATCACGAAGAAATCCGTACAACACGATTATGGCGAACAGGCCACCAACGAGTGCGGCATTCTTCACGTTATCGACCGCGGAAGAAATGAAGCGCGACTGGTCGTAGATCTTGACGAGTTCCATGTCGCCGGGCAACGACTCACGGACCCGGCTCAGGCGTTCCTCCAGGCGATTTGCGACCTGCACCGTGTTCGCGTCGCCCTCTTTATAGATAGCGAGCTCGACCGATTCGCGCCCTTTCACCCGCGTAATGGCTTCGCGTTCCTTGTAGCCGCGTGCAACCGTAGCGATATCACGCAGGTAAACGGGACGACCGGCGACGTAAGCGACGATGGCGTCGCCGAATTCCGAGACCGATTCGAATTCGTTCAGCGTGCGCACCAGGAATCGCTGGTCGCCTTGCTCGAGACGGCCGCCCGAGAGGTTGATGTTTTCTGCCCGAATCCGTTCGGCGACCTGCTCGATGCCGATGCCGAGCTGAGAGAGTTTTTGCTGATCGACCTGGATCTGGATTTCGTCTTCGAGCCCGCCGCTGACTTTGACGGCGGCGGTGCCTTCCTCGGCTTCCAGGTCGGTTTTGATACGATCCTCCGCGAGACGCCGCAGCGATTTCAGGCGCGCTTCCGCGCTATCCGCGGCATTCGCCGATTCCTTGTACAGGAGCCCCAGCCGGATTATCGGTTCCGAAGAAGGATCGAAACGCAGCAACAAAGGGCGGCTTGCCTCCAGTGGCAGGAACAGAAGGTCCAGTTTTTCGCGGACTTCGACGCCTGCGACGTCCATATCGGTTCCCCAAAGGAACTCCAGCGTCACGTCTGACTGGCCGGAGCGGGAGACCGAGCGAACCAGCCTGACGTTTCGAATGACGCCAACGGCTTCCTCGACCGGCTTGGTGACCAGGTTCTCGACTTCCACGGGTGCCGCACCGGTGAGCTCGGTGCGAATGGTCAACGTGGGGTAGGAGACGTCCGGCAGGAGGTTCAGATTCAGCCGCGACAGGGACACCATTCCGAACAGGCCAACGGCGACCATTAGCATGACGACGGTGACGCGACGCTCGGTGGCAATTTCAATCAGCCGGCGCATCTTCCGATTCCTGTTGCGCGTCGCCTGTTTCGTTCGCGCCCGCCGCGAGTTCAGCGTTCCCGCCGCGGTTGATGATGGTGACCTGTGAGCCCTCTTTCAGGCTGGACTGACCGACAGTAACGACCTGATCGCCGTCCTGGAGGCCGCTGGTTATTTCGACCATGCCTCGATTGCTGTAACCCGTATTGACCGGCCTCCTGATCGCGCGATCGCCGTCTATGAGGAAGACATTTGCCGTGCCCTGGTCCTCGATGATCGCGCTACGGGGTATCTGCAGCGCATTTTCATGCACATCGTAGATCACGCTTATGCGGCCGAACATGCCCGGCTTTATGCGTCTGCTCTTGTCGACGATTTCCACTGTGATCTTGAACGTGCCGGTCTGCGGGTCCACGACGGGGCTTACGCGGCTGACTGCCGCGGCGACCGGTTCCCCCGCCACGGCGTCGATTTCGATGCCGACGGGCTGGCCGGGACTGATGTGCCTGTACTCGCGCTCCGGCACGTGCAGGTAGGCAATTAGCGGGTCGAGGCCCGTCACCCTGAATAATGCCTCCCCCTCGCTGATCGTGTTGCCGAGCTTTACGAAACGCTCGGCGATGACGCCCTCGATTGGGGCGCGAATCTGCGTATAGTCGAGCTCCAGGCTCGCCAGGTTGAACGCCGCTTCGAGCGCTTCCATCTCGAACTTGATCTTCTCGAAATCACCGTCGCTGATCAGCCCCTTGGCCTGCAGATCGATGTTGCGCTCGTAATCGCGCTGCAATTTGCGAAGCTGCGCCTCGGACTCGTTCAGCTCGAGTCTCAAACGCTCACCGTCGAGGCGCGCGAGGACCTGGCCCCTGCTTACCTGGTCACCTTCCTCCACGAGCAACTCACGAACCTCTCCGCCGACCTTGGCGATGACGTCCGCTTCCGCGTAGGCTTCTATCGGCGCGGTGCCCGTGTACATGGCGAATACGTCACCACGAACAGGCGCGCTGGTTTCGACTGGAATCGGCGGCGTGTCTTCCTCGGACGTTTCGGCGTCGGATTGCGACTCGGGCTGACACGCGCTGAGGAACAGGACGCCGAGCAGTGCTGGCACGCCGGATCGGAATAAGCTCATCGGTTTCTCAAACCGCTTGCGTCAGCCCGTGTAGCTCGGTCGGGGGCTACTGCTGGCAAGCACCTTGCTGCCGTCGCGGAGACTCGATTGCCCTGCGACGACGACCTCTTCGTCGCCAGCCAGGCCACCCACCACCTCGACGAGATTCCCGGCCTCGATGCCGACCTCAATCGCACGCCGGGTTACGACACCGTTGGCCACTACGTAGACCGACATGCGGTCGTCTTCCTCGACAAGTGCTGCGCGCGGAATGACGAGGGCGTCGCCATGCCTGTCGTACGCGACCGAAAAGCGCGCAAACATGCCGGGAGCAAGCGCACCCGAGGCATTGTCAATAGATGCGGTGGCGCGGAAGGTCCCGTTTCGAACGTCGACAGTCGGACTTATGCGCGCAATCGTGGCCGTGTACGTGGTGCCCGGGTCTGCGTCGACAGTCAGCGTTGCGGCTTGTCCGGGCGAGAACTTGCCGAGTTCCGCCTGCGGTATCTGCAGATACGCGAGTAACTCGCTCGTGTCGGTAATGCGGAACGCCACCTCCGACGCATCAATGCTCTGACCCAGCTTGATGTCGCGCGCAGATATGACGCCGTCGATCGGCGCACGGATCTTCGAGTAGCCAAAATTGAGCCGGGCCAGTTTATACCTCGCCTCGAGCGCCTCGAGATCGTACTGCAGGCCCTCGAACATCGCCTCACTGACGAGGCCGCGCGCCGCGAGATCGGTGTAGCGCTCGTATTCGCTGCGCACCTGGTCGAGGTTCGCTTTCGCCGACAGCATTTCGAGGCGAAGTCTCTCACCGTCGAGTTCGGCCAGCACCTGCCCTTCCGTCACCCGGTCACCTTCCTCGATCAGCAGCCGGACCACCTCGCCGCCCACTTTCGCCACTACGGGCGCATCGGCATCCGAGGCTATCGTGGTCGTTGCCTCGTAAGTCGCGAGAATATCGGTTCGCGACGGCAGGGCGGTTTCGACCGGGATCGGCGTCGACGCGTCGATCTCGGTGTCCGTGGCAACGCTGGCTTCGCCCACTCCGCAGCCGGACGCCAGTGCGGCCGTGAGTGAGACCATGAGCGTGGTGATCGTGACGAGTCTGAGGTTCATCGTATGGGCCATCGGATTCAGTGTCGGTGTTATAGTTAAGTATAACACTATATTAGTATAACGCAACACCCTCCGGAAATTTTGTTTTTGGTAAATAAATAAGGAAAACAGTCACCTACGATCTCTTGACGCGGATTGAGTTGCCATTCCGTATTCAAACCGACGCAGCTTGAGACAGTTGCGGCCAAGGTGAGTTCGGCAACGTTCAATCGCAGCATCTGTCAGTTAGATGCCGCAAACAGGACTTTGGATGCAGGCGTGGGCGGCGCTTCAGGGAGTCGCTGTGGTCGCGGTGGAGCGCCCGCCGCGCCGTTCGCGGCGGGCTGCGAGGCGCTGCGAAATATTCGCCTGGATCATGAGCAGGCTGGGTGTGAGAACCAGCGTCAGGATCGTTGCGAATGCCAGGCCGCCGGCTACCGACGATGCAAGCTGAGTCCACCACTGGGAACTCGGCGCACCCACCGAGATGTCGCGCCCTACCAGGTTGATGTTAATGCCGAGCACCATGGGCATCAGGCCGATGATCGTTGTGACCGTCGTCAGCAATACCGGACGAAGGCGGATCGCGCAGGTGCGCAGCACGGCATCATAGGCGTCGAGGCCACGGCCGCGCAGTACGTTATAGGTGTCGATGAACACGATGTTGTTGTTCACCACGATGCCCGCGAGCGTGATTACTCCGACGCTGGACATGATGACGCCGAACGGCTTGCCCATCACGAGATGGCCCAGGAGGACGCCACCCGTCGAAAAGAGTACCGCGGTGAGTATCAGTCCGGCCTGGTAGATGCTGTTGAACTGGGTTACGAGAATGATGGCCATGATCGCGAGAGCCATCAGCATCGCTCTTTCCAGGAACGCCATATCCTCTTCCTGGTCTTCCGTGCCGCCGCGAAAGGCGGCGCTCACTCGTGGATCGATTGACAGTGTAGGCATCAGCTCGCGAAGTTCTGCGACCACGTCCGATACGAGATAGTCGCTGTGGACGTCCGCATCGATACTGATCGTGCGCTGCATGTCGATCCTGGTAATCGTGCTCACCTTCTGCGCCGGCTTCCGTTCGACGAACGTGCTGATCGGTACCTGGCCATCATCCGTCGGGATTCGCAGCTGGTCTATCTGTGAAAGATTGCGGTAGTTCTCGGGATAGCGGACACGAATGTCAATTTCGTCGTCACTGTCATCGGGGCGGTACTCGCCGATCTTGATGCCGTTGGTCACGAGCTGAACCATGGCCCCGACGAGTGAAATATCGGCGCCGAAGCGAGCTGCTTCGGCGCGGTCGACATCGATCTGCCATTCGATGCCGGGCAGGGGACGGCTGTCCTCGATGTTGGTAATCGCCGGGTGCTGATCCATGATCGAACGGATATCGGCCACTGCCTCGTCCAGCAGCGCGGGGAATCGTGACGAGACTTCGATGTGGATAGGCTTGCCGATGGGCGGGCCCGGGTCGGGTTTGCGGGTTTCTATTGTGATGCCGACCAGGTCCGCGGTCCTGTCGCGGATTTCGGCCAGGATCTCGTCGGATCTGCGCCGCTCGTCCCAGTCGACGTAGTTCAGCGTGAGCGAGCCGATATGGTCGGATGCGGCGTCATCGCCCCCGGGGCCGACCTTGGCGTAGAGATTCTCGATCTCGGGCATGCCGAGAACACGGTTTTCGACCTGGCGGACCAACTCGTCCATCTCGTCGATAGAGAGATCGCCGCGTGCACGAATATCGACCATTCCGAATGGCATTTCGACTTCGGGGAAGTACTCGACGCCACGCCCGAACGTGAAAAATGCGGCATATACGGCCAGCAGCAATCCCGTGACGGCCGCCACATTGCGCCAGGGCCGCCTGAGTGATCGTTGCAGCAGCCTGACATAGGTGCCGGTGAAACCGGTAATGTGATTCAGGTCGCCCGTCTCCGCCGCGGCGAGGTTTCGTTTCATCTCGGCGGTCGTGGCGCCGGTCCTGCCGAACAGGGAGCCTAGTGTCGGCACGAATATCAGCGCCATGATCAGCGATGCGGAGAGTACGGCGATAAGCGTAATCGGCAGGTACTTCATGAATTCGCCGGATGTGCCCGGCCACAGCGCCAGCGGGACGAACGCAGCGAGCGTTGTGCAGGTCGACGCGATGATCGGCCATGACATCCGGATGGCGGCGCGCGAGTAGGCATCGAAACGGCTCTCACCTTCGGCCA
>CBDUCE010000035.1:0-19290 GCA_965365575.1 uncultured Gammaproteobacteria bacterium | reverse complement strand
ATGTCCCGCGAAAGGGCGGCAAGGCTAACATCAATACCCTTGTCTTTCAACTGCTTATGTCGCCTTCGAGCACGCTCCTCCGCACTGGCCGTCAGGTAGACCTTGAGGGCTGCCTCCGGGAACACGTGCGTGCCCATATCGCGGCCGTCCGCGACCAGTCCCGGCGCCTTGCGAAAGCTCCTTTGCAGGGCCAGCAGCGCATCCCGGACCGGCTGCAACGCGGCTACCTGCGACGCCCCGCGGCCGGCCTCCTCCGTGCGAAGTTCGCCCCGGACGGGCTGCCCGTCCAGCCATATGAGCTCTTCCCCCGTCCCGTCCGCTTCAAACCTGATGTCGAGGACCGGAGCCAGTTCCGCCAGCGCGTCGGCATCGTCCAGGCTTATGCCCCGGCGCGTCGCCGCCAGCGCCAGCAACCGGTACAGCGCCCCGCTGTCGAGAAGATGCCAGCCGAGCGCAGCCGCCACGCGGCGCGCAATCGTGCCCTTGCCCGAACCGCTGGGTCCGTCGATGGCGATGACCGGCGGCAGCTTCATCACGCCGGCGCCTCTGACAGGCAACGGATATCAGCACCGATACCGCCGAGGCAGGTCTCGAAACCCGGAAATGACGTCTGCACCGCGGCAACGTCCCTGACGGTCACGGGCCCGGCGGCAACGGTACCCGCGACCGCGAACGACATGGCGATGCGGTGATCGCCGAAACTTTCCACCACCCCTGCCGAGAAGCCTCCGCCCCGGACCCGTGCGCCGTCGTCGAATTCGTCGACGCGAATACCGAGCGTGCGAAGTCCCGCTGCCATGGCGGCAATCCGGTCGCTCTCCTTGACCCGCAGCTCGCCGATGCCGGTGAACAGGGTTTCCCCGCTTGCGGCCGCTGCGGCGACAAACAGCACCGGGAACTCGTCGATCGCGAGCGATACCAGCGCGGGATCGACCTCGATACCCTGCAGCTTCGAAGACCGAACGCGAAGATCGGCGACGGGCTCTTCACCCATGGTGCGCGCATTCTCCTGCGTGATGTCGCCCCCCATGGCCCGCAGGATGTCGAGGACGCCGGTTCGAGTGGGGTTTACTCCGACGTTGCGGATCAGTACGTCGGCCTTGTGGGCCAGCAGGGCGGCGAGGATGACGAATGCGGCGGACGACAGGTCTGCGGGCACCCGAACCGGGCACGCTCGCAGCGCCGCCGGCCCTTCGACGCCGATGCGACCGTCGTTTGAACTGACGGCAACCCCCATCGCACGCAGCATGCGTTCGGTGTGGTCGCGCGTAACCGCGGGTTCGGTAACCGTGGTCCGGCCGCGTGCATACAGGCCGGCAAGGAGAATGGCCGACTTCACCTGCGCGCTGGCCACGGGCAGCGTGTAGTCGATGCCCTCGAGGGCCGGATTACCCCGAATGCGCAGTGGCGGCTTGCCGCCCCGGCTCTCGATCGCAGCGCCCATACGGCACAGTGGCGTGATGATACGCTGCATCGGCCGCCCGGCCAGGGACTCGTCCCCGGTCAACGTTGCGGAAAAGTCCTGCCCCGCCAGCACCCCGGACATGAGGCGCATCGCCGTGCCGGAATTACCCAGGTCAAGGTCGCCCTTCGGCGGCTGCAGGCCGTGCAGACCGACGCCGCGGATAACGAGTTCCGTGTCTCCCGGGCGCTCGATCGCAACTCCCAGGTCACGAAACGCACCGATGGTGGACAGGCAATCCTCGCCAGCCAGGAAACCCCGGACTTCGGTAACGCCATCCGCGATGCTGCCGAGCATGACTGCACGATGCGATACCGACTTGTCGCCCGGCACGGTAATGTCAGCATCACCGATGGCCCCCGGCTCGATCAGGTAATGCATCGCCGCGACTAGCCTACCGCCTTGGGATAAGCGCCGAGGATCCTGAACAGCGAACTCCTCTCCTGGAGCTCAGCCAGCGCCTCTCTGGCCGGCGACTCTTCCGCGTGACCGTCAAGATCAATGAAGAAAACGTAATCCCAGTTGCGGCGCCGGGACGGCCGCGATTCGATGCGTGTCATGCTGACGCCGTGTCCGGCGAGCGGCTGCAGCAGCTGGTGCAGTACGCCGGCACCGCCCGCAGTGTCGCTCGTGGATACCAGGATGGTCGTCTTGTCGCTGCCGCTGGCCGCCAGCAATTCACGGCCGATGACCAGGAAACGCGTGGCGTTGTCCGCACGATCTTCGATATTGCTGACGAGAACCTGGAGGTCGTAAACGTCCGCGGCAACGGCGGGCCCGATAGCCGCCGTGCCTGCTTCGTCGCGCGCCCTGCGCGCGCCGGCGGCATTACTCGACATACCGATCAGTTCCACGTGCGGCAGGTACTCTCGCAGCCAGCCGCGGCACTGCGCCAGCGACTGTTCGTGAGCGCAGATTCGCTCGATCCTGTCGAGGCCGGTTTCGTTGCCGAGCAGGTGCTGCTCGATCTTCAGCTCGATCTCGCCGGCAATCTTCAGTGGCGAAGTCAGGAACATGTCGAGCGTGTTGTTGACGGAGCCTTCCGTCGAGTTTTCGATAGGCACCACGCCGAAGTCGGCGACACCGCTCTCCACCTCGTGGAATATCTCGTCGATGGTATGAAACGGCAGAGCCCTCACCGAATGGCCGAAGTGCTTGTACACGGCGGTCTGTGTAAAGGTCCCTTCCGGCCCCAGAAAACCAACTTTCAGCGGCTCCTGTTGCGCGAGGCAGGCCGACATGATCTCCCGGAACAGCCGCAACATCTCCTCGTCGCGGATCGGACCCTCGTTGCGGGCCTGTATGTTCCGCAACACTTCCGCTTCGCGCTCGGGCCGATAGTAGTCGACCGCCGACGCCAGCTTGCCTTTCGAGATACCGACCTGCTGAGCAAACCGCGCGCGCTCGTTGATGAGCGACTGGATACGCTCGTCGATCTCATCGATACGCTCGCGAATCTTCGCAAGATCCGGATTGGCGGGGTGCTTGTCGTTCTCGGCCATCGCCGGTCAGGTTACAGGCTTGCCCAGGTTTCGCAAAGTCAGTACACCGTCGATCGCACGCAGCCTTGATTCGATTTCATCCGTAACCGGTTCGTTGACGTCGACGATCGTGTAGGCCAGGTGGCCAATCGACTTGTTCAGGAGATCCTCGATGTTGAGACCGGCATCGCCGAGGCACGTCGAGATCTGGCCCACCATGTTCGGCACGTTGGCATTGGCTATGGTGATCCGGTAGGCGTCCATCCGCGGTAGACGGCACTCGGGGAAGTTGACCGAGAAACGAATGTTGCCGTTTTCGAGATAGTCCTTCAGGTTTTCCGCCACCATGATTGCACAGTTCTCCTCCGCTTCCGCCGTCGACGCCCCGAGGTGCGGCAACGCGACGACTTTCGGGTGTGCGATGAGTTCGGTCGTGGGGAAATCCGACACGTAGGCGTGCAGCTGCCCGCTGTCGAGTGCCGCGAGCGCGGCCTGATTGTCGACGACGCCGCTGCGCGCGAAGTTGACGATGGTGGCGCCCTTGTTCAGCAAAGCGATACGGTCGCGGTTGACGAGGTTGCGCGTGGCATCAATGAGCGGAACGTGAACCGAGACTGCATCCGCATGCTGGAACAGCTGGTCGAGGGTTTCCGCATGCTCGACCCCGGATGACAGCTGCCAGGCCCGGCGCACGGTAATCGCGGGGTCGAACCCGACAACCTTCATACCCAGTTCCAATGCCGCATTGGCGACCTCGACACCGATGGCGCCAAGCCCAATGACACCGAGCGTCTTGCCCGGCAGTTCGAAACCGACGAACTGCTTCTTGCCCGCCTCGACCGCTTTATTGAGCGCATCGCCGGTTTCGGACAGATTCCTGACGTATTCGCGGGCATCGCAGATGTTTCTCGCCGCCAGCAACAATCCGGCAATGGCGAGTTCCTTCACCGCATTCGCATTCGCGCCCGGCGCATTGAAGACCGGCACGCCGCGGGCGGCCATTGCCTCGACCGGGATGTTGTTTGTTCCGGCCCCGGCGCGTCCGATGGCGACCACCGTATCGGGGATGTCCATGTCATGCATATTGAAGGAGCGTAGGATAATCGCATCCGGATGAGCGATCTCGGAGGCAATTTCATAGCGCGCGCGCGGCAGGCGCCGCAGGCCCTCTACCGCAATGTTGTTCAGCGTCAAAACCTTGTACATGAATCCTTATCCGTTAACCCGTTCAAATTCGTTCATGAAATCGATCAACGCATCCACGGCCTCCTCCGGCACCGCGTTGTAGATCGAGGCACGCATCCCGCCAACCGACCGATGCCCCTTCAGGTTCGAGAGCCCGGCGGCCGCCGATTCTTCCAGGAACCTGGCGTCCAGTGACGCATCCGCAAGCACGAATGGCACGTTCATCCATGAACGGCAATCCTCATTTACGGGGTTCGAGTAAAAACTCGAGTCATCGATCACTGCATAGAGTTTGCGTGCTTTGCGCGCATTGACGTCGGCCATCGCCTCCAGTCCGCCGCGATCCCTGAGGTGCTGGAATACGAGGTCCGCCACGTACCAGGCAAACGTTGGTGGTGTATTGGTCATCGAACCCGACTCGGCATACGAACGCCACGTCATCAGGTGCGGCAGATTCAACGGCGCCCGGTCCAGCAAATCCTTGCGAACGACGACCACGGTGATACCCGCCGGCCCGATGTTTTTCTGCGCGCCGGCATAGATCACCGCGTAGCGACTCACGTCGATCGGTCGCGAAAGGATGGTACTCGACATGTCAGCGACGATCGGCGTGTCACCCGCCGGCACGAAGTGAAACTCGACGCCGGCAATCGTCTCGTTCGGCGTGATGTGGAGGTACGCGGCGTCATCGCTCCGCTGCCAGGAGGCTTCGTCGGGAATGTAGGTAAAGTTCTTGTCGCCAGCGTCGGCCGCGACATTTACAGTGCAGAACTTGCGCGCTTCGCCGGCGGCCTTTTTTCCCCAGCTCCCGGTAATGACGTAGTCGACCGTGTCGTCGGCGCCCGCGAGGTTGAGTGGCGCCATGGACATCTGCAGGGTGGCGCCGCCTTGCGTGAAGAGCACGCTGTAGTCATCCGGAATGCCCAGCAATTCCCGAAAGTTTGCCTCGGCACGCTCGGCGACCGCCACGAACTCCTTGCTTCTGTGACTGATTTCCATGACCGACATCCCGGTATCCTGCCAGTCCGGAATATCACTACGGATGGAATCGAGCACTTCGATTGGCAGCGCCGCGGGACCGGCACTGAAATTATAGACGCGAGACATGACGCTGTAGTCCTTCTACAGGAGATTTACAGGCCGCGTATTGTCACGGTTTGGCGCGATCAATGCACTAGCGGAATGTGCATACGCCAATGCCGTGCTATTCCTCATCCTCTTCGCCCATCGGCTCGATTCTCGCCACGCCGACGAGCCGCTGGCCTTCCTCGACGCGGATCAGCCGCACGCCCTGCGTATTGCGGCCCTGTATCGAGATATCGTCGACCGGTGTGCGAACCAGCGTGCCGTTCGAACTGATGAGCATGATTTCGTCGTCCTCGCCAACGAGAACCGCGCCGACGGTGCGACCGTTGCGGTCCGTGGTCTGAATCGCGATCACGCCCTGGCCGCCACGGCCCTGCAAGGGGAAGTCCTCGACGGCCGTGCGCTTGCCGTAGCCATTTTCGGTAGCGGTGAGCACCAGCCCGTCCTGCACGATCGACAGCGCGATGACCTCGTGCCCGCCAGGCAGCTTGATACCCCGCACTCCGGCCGCGCCGCGGCCCATTGGCCTGACGTCGGACTCCGGGAATCGAATGCCTTTCCCGGAACTCGCGACGAGCAGTATTTCGGCATCGCCGTCGGTGATCTTGGCGTCGACGAGCTTGTCGCCGTCACGCAGATCGATGGCGATAATGCCGCTCGAACGCGGCCGCGAGAACTGGCTGAGCGACGTCTTCTTGACCGTGCCGCCAGAGGTTGCCATGAAGACGAAACTGTCGGCGTCGAACTCCTGCACGGGCAGGATCGTGTAGATACGTTCGTCGGCCTCCAGGGGCAGGAGGTTGACGATGGGCTTGCCGCGTGAACCGCGACTGGCCTGTGGAACCTGGTAGACCTTCAGCCAGTACACCTTGCCGCGGCTCGAGAAACACAGGATCGTGTCGTGAGTATTCGCGACGAACAGCTTTTCGACGAAATCCTCGTCCTTGACCCGCGTCGCCGAGCGGCCACGCCCGCCGCGCCGCTGCGCCTGGTACGCGCCGATCGGCTGTGCCTTGGCATAGCCACCGTGCGACAGGGTAACCACGACATCCTCCTCGGGGATCAGGTCCTCCACCTGGAGGTCCGAGTAGTCCGCCACGATCTCCGTGCGACGCTCGTCGCCGTAGCGCGTGCGAATATCGTCGAGCTCGTCGCGAATCACCTGCAGCAGTCTGTCAGGATCGGCAAGAATCTCAGAAAATTCTTTAATTTTACCTAGTATCTCTTTGTATTCATTGAGTATCTTGTCTTGTTCCAGTCCGGTCAGGCGATGCAGCCGCAGATCGAGGATCGCCTGGGCCTGAACCGGCGAGAGGTGATACCGGCCCTCGTGCAGCCCGAATTCCGGAGCCAGCTCGTCGGGACGCGTATCCGTTTTACCCGCACGCTCCAGCATCCCGGTGACGGCGCCCGGCTGCCAGGTGGCCGCGACCAGTGCTTCCCGAGCCTCGGCCGGCGACGGCGATCCCTTGATCAGTTCGATCACCTCGTCGATATTGGCAAGCGCGACCGTCTGCCCTTCCAGCACGTGAGCGCGGTCCCTCGCCTTGCGCAGGTCGAATATCGTGCGCCGCGTAACGACTTCGCGACGGTGTGCAAGAAACGCCTCGAGAACTTGCTTCAGGTTCATCAACTGCGGCCGCCCATCGTGCAGCGCCACCATGTTGATGCCGAAGACCGACTGCATCGGCGTCTGTTTGTACAGATTGTTGAGCACGACGTCCGACGACTCGCCGCGCTTGAGTTCGATAACCACGCGCATGCCGTCCTTGTCGGACTCGTCACGCAACTCGCTGATACCCTCGATGCGCTTTTCCCGAACCAGGTCGGCAATCTTCTCGATCAATCGAGCCTTGTTGACCTGGTAGGGAAGCTCCGTAACGATGATCGCCTCTCGCCCGGCCTTGAATTCCTCGACCTTCGTCCGCGCGCGGATGTGGACGCGGCCTCGGCCCGTCCGGTACGCCGAAAAAATTCCCTGGGCGCCGTTGATGATGCCGGCCGTCGGAAAGTCCGGCCCCGGCAGGTGCTCCATGAGCCCGGGGACGTCGATGGCCGGGTTCTCGATCAATGCGAGACAGGCACTAATGACCTCGTTGAGATTATGCGGCGGAATGTTGGTCGCCATGCCCACGGCAATGCCCGATGAGCCGTTGACCAGCAGGTTTGGCACCCGCGTCGGCATGACCGAAGGTTCGCTCTCCGAGCCGTCGTAATTTTCGGTAAAGTCGACCGTCTCCTTCTCGATGTCGGCAAGCAACTCGTGTGCGAGCCTCGACATCCGGACCTCCGTGTACCGCATGGCGGCAGGCGCATCGCCATCCACCGAACCGAAGTTACCCTGACCGTCCACCAGGAGGTAGCGCATCGAAAAAGACTGCGCCATGCGCACGATCGTGTCGTATACGGCCGTGTCACCATGCGGATGGTACTTGCCGATCACGTCACCCACGACCCGCGCGGATTTCTTGTACGGCTTGTTGTAGTCGTTGCCGAGTTCCCGCATTGCGTACAGGACGCGGCGGTGTACCGGCTTCAGGCCGTCTCGGACGTCGGGGAGGGCTCGACCAACGATGACGCTCATCGCATAGTCGAGATAGGACTGCTTCATCTCGTCTTCGAGGTTGACGGACAGCAATTCCTGGGCAACTTCAGCCATATCGTGTTTACTTTCTCAGCTCACAATCAGAGCGCGACTCCGCTCACAAAGCGGAATTCGGGAGGCGCGAGATTGCGGGTTCAATACGAAAAAAATGTGTCGATTTCAGCGGGCCTGAAAGGGACCGGTTTCGAGCATTCAACAAGCTGTAATTCTACCACACACAACCCCGGTTCAGCAGGTTTTCCGCAAGGTTTTCGCACGCTGAAAGCCGCCGCTGGCGCCAGTTTCCACGGCCTGTATACTGCCCCATGGTTGGCCACCCCACCCCTCCTGAATCCGAACCGGCAAGAGCCATATGCGACATTGCGATTACCTGATTGCAGCCCGCTGGTGCATACCGGTCGAACCCGCCGGCAGCGTACTCGAAGATCACGCTGTCGCGGTCGTCGACGACCGGATCGCGGCCATTCTTCCCGTGGCGGAAGCGCGCGACGCGTTCCAGCCCAGCGTGTCCATCGAGCGCCCCGGCCACGTGCTGATTCCGGGGCTCGTCAACGCGCACAGCCATGCCGCCATGACCCTGTTTCGCGGGCTCGCCGACGATCTGCCGCTGGAATCCTGGCTCCGCGAGGGTATCTGGCCCGTCGAACGCCGCTTCGCCAGCGCGGAACTGGTTCGCGACGGCACTGAACTGGCCATCGCCGAGATGCTGACTGCGGGTATTACGTGCTTCAGCGACCAGTACTTCTTCCCCGAGATCGTCGCCGAGACTGCGGTCGATCTGCACATGCGGGCCGTGATCGGCACTCCGGTGGTGGATATACCGACCGCCTGGGCGGAGGATGCCGCCGACTACCTGAGCAAGGGTTCCGATCTGGTGCACGACCGCTACGCGGACCACCCCATGATTTCCACCTGTTTCGCGCCGCACAGCACCCGCGCCCTGTCGGACGCCTCCTTCACCGAGCTGCGGGTTCTCGCCGATCAACTGGACGTCCCGGTGCAGATTCACCTGCATGAATCGCAGATGGAAGTGACGCAATCCGTCGAGGCAACCGGCAAGCGCCCGCTGGAACGGCTCGACGACCTCGGCCTGCTGAACGCGTCGTTGCTGGCTGTGCACGCCGTGCATGTGAACGCCGAGGAGATCGGGCGGCTCGCGGCCGCGGGAGCCGGCATCGTTCATTGCCCTGCCTCGAACCTGAAACTGGCCTGCGGCATTGCGCCGGCCAGGGCCTTTATCGATGCGGGAGTGACGGTGGGCCTCGGCACCGACGGCGCGGCCAGTAACAACCTGCTGGACCTGCTCGCCGAAGCCCGCATGGCTGCGCTGCTCGCCAGGGTATCACCCGCCGACGGGGGCCTGATCGCCGCCGAACAGGCGCTCCGCATGGCGACGCTCGATGCCGCCCGGGTATTGCGCCGGGATCACGAAATAGGCTCGATAGAACCCGGCAAGTGGGCGGACCTCACCTGCATCGACCTGCTGCGCTGTAACAGCCAGCCGGTCTACGACCCGGTATCACAGCTCGTCTACGCGACCCGTGCCGACCAGGTGTCCGACGTATGGGTGGGCGGACGGCAACTGCTTGATCGAGGCGAATTGACCACCATAAACAGGGAAAGCATATTCAGGCGCAGCCGTGAATGGCAACAGCGCATCGCTGATTCCAGGACATGAAGGCATGAATCAAACCACACCGCTACGTGACAACGTCGATGCGGCGGAAGTTGCCAAGTTCAACGCACTGGCGGCCCGCTGGTGGGACCCCGAAGGCGACTTTCGCCCCCTGCACCAAATCAACCCGCTGCGCCTCGACTGGATTCGTCAGGGCGCACAACTGTCCGGCAGGCGCGTCGTCGATATCGGTTGCGGTGGCGGCATCCTGACGGAGTCCTTGGCCGAAGCCGGCGCAACGGTAACCGGCATCGACATGGCCGAAGGGCCGTTGACGGTCGCGCGCCTGCACCAGGTGGAATCCGGAGTCGCGGTCGACTACCTGCAGACAACGGCGGAAGAACTGGCCGAGCAGCGATCCGGCGAATTCGACGTGATTACGTGCCTCGAGATGCTCGAACATGTCCCCGAACCCTACGAGGTCATCCGGTCGTGCCGGAAACTCGTAAAACCGGGCGGCGATGTGTTCTTCTCGACGATCAATCGCAACCCCAAGTCGTTCGTGTTCGCGATCGTCGGCGCCGAATACGTACTCAAGTTGCTGCCCGCGGGCACGCACGAGTACCGCAAGTTCATCCGGCCGTCGGAGCTCGACGCCTGGGCCCGCGATGCCGGCTTGAAGCTGGTTTCGAGTATCGGACTCCATTACAACCCTTTCACGAAGGTCTATTCACTGGGCGAAAACCTGGACGTGAACTACCTGATGCATTTTCGGCGCCCCGAGAGCGAGTAAGGTCCTTGTCGCCTCTGGATACCGGCCGTTGCAGTGCGGTGCTGTTCGACCTCGACGGCACCCTCGTGGATACCGCGCCCGACATGGTGGCCGTTCTTCAGGAGCTGCAGCGCGACCGCGATCTCGAGCCGGTTAGCTACGACGTGGGCCGGGCGTACGTGTCGAACGGTGCCCTGGGCCTGCTCTCGCTGGGGTTCCCGGACATCGAACACGCGGTCGGCAGCGAGCTGCACACGGCCTATCTCGAACGCTACGCGCTGCGCCTCTGCGAGGCCTCGACGCTGTTTCCCGGCCTCGGGCAACTGCTGGAGACACTCGATGCCGCCGGGCTGCCCTGGGGCGTGGTTACCAACAAGCCGGCGCACCTCACGAATCCGCTGCTCGAACGCCTGGCACTGGCCGCGCGCAGCGCCTGCACCGTCAGCGGCGACACCCTTCCGCAACGCAAGCCCGACCCCGCGCCGCTCTTGCATGCCTGCAAACTGGCCGGGTTGCTGCCGCAGAACACGGTTTACGTCGGTGACGCATCGCGGGACATCCAGGCCGGACAAAATGCGGGAATGGCCACCATCGCCGCAGCCTACGGCTACGTCACGCCGGATGACGATCCTCACCGCTGGGGCGCCGACCTGGTAGCCGCCGACACCGCCGAATTGACGCAAATTCTGCTGAAAGCGGTTAATCTGGACGCCTGATGAAGTCGATCGAGATTGATCCGCGCTGGCTGGAGTTCGGTGGCCCGGCGCTGCTTGCTGGCCTCGTGCTGGGAGCACTCGTTGCCTGGCTGATTACGCGGCCGCGCCGGCAGCGACTCGAAGCGGAAAACGACGATCTCCGCGACAGGATCAAGAATCAGGAAGCCATACAAAACGAGCGCGACGCCGCCTTCCAGGCCGCGAGCGGCGAACTGGCGCGCTCGTTCTCGGAACTCGCGAACCGCTCCCTGCAATCCAACAGCGAGACATTTCTGCGCCTTGCCGAGCAGAAGATGAGCGTGCAGAACGAACAGGCCAAGCGCGAGTTGAGCGAGCGCGAAAAGGCGGTGGAAAACCTCGTGAAACCGATACGCGAGGCGCTGCAGGCATCGCAACAGCAGATCGAAGCCCTGGAGAAATCGCGCAGCGAAGCTTACGGCTCGATTCGCACGCAGCTAGCGGCCATGCAGGCCGACCAGAAATCGCTGACGCGAGAGACGCACAATCTGGCCAAGGCGTTGCGGCGCCCTGAAGTACGCGGCCGCTGGGGGGAGATCACGCTACGCCGCCTCGTCGAACTCGCCGGCATGGTCGAGCACTGTGATTTCGTCGAGCAGGTGCACACGGTGGCCGAAGGCCACGCGATACGGCCGGACATGATCGTGCGCATGCCGGATCGCCGCGAACTGGTCGTTGACGTGAAGACACCGCTGGACGCTTATATGCAGGCGGTCGAGGCCGAGGACGACGTACAGCGAAAGCTGGGGCTCGAACGGCACGCCAAGAGTCTCCGCGCCCATATCCGCATGTTGTCCTCGAAAGCTTACTGGGACCAGTTCGACGAAAGCCCGGAGTTCGTCATCCTGTTCATCCCCGGCGACCAGTTCCTGAGCGCCGCGCTCAACGAGGAACCGGACCTGATCGAGTACGCCCTGTCGCAACAGATCATCCTCGCCACGCCCACGAGTTTCGTCGCACTGCTGAAGGCCGTTGCCTATGGCTGGCGGCAGCTGTCGCTGGCAGAGAACGCAAGGGAGATTCGCGCCCTGGCGGAGGACCTGTACGGCCGTCTCAGCACCTTTGTCACCCACATGAACCGTGTCGGCCGCCAGCTTGCGAGCAGCGTCGAAAACTACAACAAGGCCGTCGGCTCGCTGGAACGCAGCGTGCTGCCCGGCGCTCGAAAATTCGTCGAACTCGGTCTGCACGAGAAAAAGACCATCGAAAAGCTGGACACGCTGGACCCCGTTCCGCGGACCATGATCGAGAGCGGCGACGACGACCCCGTTCCTGAAGACGGCGACGCGTCAACCGACAAGACATTGCAATAATGGATCACCGGAACTACAGCTACCGCGGCAACCTTCTCGAAGGACGGATCATCCTCATCACCGGCGCAAGCGACGGGATCGGGCGCGCCCTCGCCGTCCATGCCGCCGCGCATGGCGCCCAGGTCATCCTGCACGGCCGCAACGTTGCCAAACTCGAGAAAGTGTATGACGAGATCGAGGCCCTGCCGGGCGCACCGCGGCCCTCGATTGCCGTCATGGATCTCGCGGTTGCGGACAGCGGCGCCTACACTTCGCTTGCCGACAGCCTGGCTGCAGAATTCGGCCGTCTCGACGGCCTCGTCAACAATGCCGGCATACTCGGCGAGCGCTACTCGATCGAGCAATACGACGCGGCAATGTGGCAGCAGGTCATGCACATCAACGTCACCGCAGCCTTCGCAATAACGCAGGTATGCCTGCCGTTACTGCATCAATCGGACGACGCATCGGTCATCTTTACAAGCAGCGGCGTCGGCCGGGTCGGCAAGCCATTCTGGGGCGCCTACGCGGTGTCGAAATTCGCCACCGAGGGCCTGTCGCAAGTGCTGGCCAGCGAGCAGGAACACGGCTCGATACGCGTGAACTGCATCAATCCGGGGCCGGTGCGCACCGAAATGCGCCGCGCAGCCTACCCGGCCGAGGACCGGGACGCATTGAAGACCGCGGACGAGATACTCCCCACCTACATGTATCTGCTGGGGCCGGACAGCAAAGGCGTGACCGGCAAAAGCTTTGACGCTCAATAGTATAAATTACTTTAAATATTTTTCTTAACTATCTATTTTTACGTATCTTTTTTCGTCGCTGTTGTCGCCGTGCCTGCATCGGCGGTTTGAGTCCGGCGGAAACGTATAACAACCGCACCTGCGCCGGCGTCAGCGCCTCGTATTTACCCCGGCGCAGCTTGCGGGGCAGGTCCAGGGGGCCGTAGCCGATACGAATGAGCCGGCTGACTTCGTAACCCCGCGCTTCCCATAATCGTCGTACTTCCCGGTTGCGGCCCTCCCGGAGGCTTACCTTGAACCACTTGTTGCTGCCATCGCCGCCCGTGGCCTCAATGCTATCGAATCGCGCCGGGCCGTCTTCGAGTTCCACACCCTTTTTTAGCGCTGCGAGGTCTTCGCCGGTCGGATCACCGTGGATCCGGACGGCGTAGCGGCGCAGCAGCTCGGACGACGGATGCATCATCGCATTGGCAAGCGCTCCGTCGGTCGTAAAAATAAGCAGCCCCGTCGTTGCGATGTCCAGGCGGCCGACGGCTACCCAACGCGCCCCTTTGAGTTTCGGCAGCGTTTCGAACACCGTACTGCGACCTTCCGGATCCGAACGGGCGACGATTTCGCCCTCGGGCTTGTTGTAGACGATGTAACGATGCGATGGCGGAACCGCCTGCACAGCCAGCTGGCGCCCATCCAGGGTAATCCGTTCGTCGCCGGCTACCGTGTCGCCCAGTTGCGCCGTCCGACCGTCGATCGCCAGCCGGCCCTCACGAATCCACTGCTCGACCTTGCGCCTCGAGCCGTGCCCGGCCCCGGCCAGCACTTTTTGCACACGTTCCGGCAACGCCCTATTCCTCAGCCGTTGGCGGATGCATCCTTGTCGTCGTCGGCTTCATGGGTTTCCAACGATGCGATCGCGGTCGGCTTGTTGGGGTCGGGCCATTCCGACACGACGAGTTGTTCTTCATCGTCAGGCGATTCATGCTCCGACTCCGAATCGTCCGGACCGATCTCCGGATACAATACCGGGATACCGGCGGTCTCTTCGGTTGCCGCACTGACATCCTCCTCGACCTCAGGCAGGTTGAGCTGCACACGCAGACTCTCCCAGTCTGACAGATCGGCGAGCGGCGGCAGGTCGTCGAGCTTTCTGAGCCCGAAATAGTCGAGAAAGTTACGGGTCGTGCCGAACATCTCCGGACGCCCGGGAACATCGCGGTGGCCCACGACGCGCACCCAGTCCCGCTCGAGCAGCGTACGCACAATGTTCGAGCTGACGGACACGCCGCGCACTTCCTCGATCTCACCGCGCGTAATTGGCTGTCGGTAGGCAATCAGTGCCAGTGTTTCGAACAACGCACGCGAGTATCGCGGCGGACGCTCTTCCCACAACTTGTGGAGGCGCTCGGCCATTCCCGCGGTAACCTGTATGCGAAAACCGGATGCGACTTCGGCGATCGCAATCCCGCGATGTTCGTACTCCTCGGCGAGCACCGCGATCGCAGCGCGAATATCCGCCTTGGACGGCGCCGAACGCCCGTCGAACAGGTTCTGCAACTGGTCCACGCTGAGCGGGCGGCCCGCCGCCAGCAGCGCCGCCTCGATAAAGTATTTGATTTCAGTCTGGTCCATTGTTCCTAGCGTATCAGGGTTACGACGAATCGGCGGCTGAGGCCGAGTCATCGTCTTCGGTTACGAGGCGGACGGTCGAGGCGGCACGCACGTGCAACGGCGCAAACTCGTCGGCCTGCACGACTTCGATAAGCGATTCGCGTAGCAGTTCCAGCAAGGCGAGGAAAGTGACCGCGACACCGAGGCGCCCCTCCTCGGGGTCGAACAAGTCGGCAAAGCCCGTAAACGAGCCTGCTTTGACTCGAGTGAGAACCTCGGACATGCGCTGCCGAACCGACAACGGCTCGCGGGTCACGTGCAAATTGGAAAACATCTCCGCGCGCTTCAGCACGTCGTGGAATGCGAGCAGCAATTCCTTCAGCGTAACGTCCGGCAATTTTTCCACGACCTTGCGCTCGGGCGCCTCGGCCTGGGCGATGTAGACATCCCGTTCCAGCCGCGGCAGCTCCTCGATGTCCTGCGCCGCTTTCTTGAAGCGTTCGTACTCCTGCAGCCGGCGCACGAGCTCGGCGCGAGGATCTTCTTCCTCCTCCTCCTCGGTTTGCGGACGCGGCAGTAGCATGCGCGACTTGATCTCGGCCAGCATCGCCGCCATGACGAGGTACTCGCCGGCGAGTTCGAGCTGCATCTCTTTCATCAGCTCGATGTACTGAACGTACTGCTTGGTGATTTCCGCAATCGGGATATCGAGGATATCGATATTCTGGCGCCGGATAAGGTAGAGCAATAGATCGAGGGGCCCCTCGAAAGCCTCCAGGAACACCTGTAATGCGTACGGCGGGATGTACAGATCCTGCGGCAACGTCGTAACGGGCTCGCCATCGACAACGGCAAACGGCATTTCACCCTGCGCAGGGCTTTGTTTTTCGTCCTGCGGCGGTTTCGGAGCGTCTTCCCGCTTCAGGACCTTGAGATCAGGTTTCATGGGCTGTCCAGGGCGATATCACTGCATTCTAGCGTAAATAGCGCTTCACCGGGCTCACAGCAAGGCACTGACGTCCCCGCGGCCGACCCGGAGAACCTCGACCGAGCCCTGGGAGAGATCAATCACGCTCGTCGGCTCAATGCCGGTAGGTCCGGCGTCGATGATAAGGTCGATGTCGTGCCCGATCCGCTCCTCGATGTCGTGCGGGTCGGTGAGCGGCAGGTCGTCGCCCGGCAACAACAGCGTCGAACTCATGATGGGCTCCCCAAGGGCCTCGAGGACCGCGCGCACGAGCGTATGGTCCGGAACCCGCAGGCCGATGGTACGCCGTTTGGGGTGCTGCAACCGCTTCGGCACTTCCCGGGTGGCCGGCAGGATGAAGGTATACGCGCCCGGCGTCATCGCTTTCACCATGCGATAGGCCCAATTATCCACCCGGGCGTAGGTGCTGATTTCCGACAGGTCGCTGCAGACCAGCGTGAAATTATGGTGTTTGTCGGTGCGTCGTATACGACGAATCCGGTCCATGGCCCGCTTGTCGCCAATATGGCAACCGAATGCGTAGCTCGAGTCTGTCGGGTAGGCGATCAGGCCACCATCCCGAATCGTCTCGACGATCTCGGCGACACGCCGCGGCTGCGGATTGTCCGGATGAACTTCGATTATCTTGGCCACGCGCGGATTTTAGGGAAGTCCGGGGCCCGGGGATACCCTCGCAGGCATGGCCCACAGCATCAAGATCACGTTATCATGCGCGGAATTCCCGCCACGCGACGGCCCTGCCGATGCAAGTACTGTTCGAATTTCTACCACTGATCCTGTTCCTTGGAGCCTATCTCTACAAAGGCATCTATTTTGCGATCGGCGCCCTGATGGTCGCCATGCCGATCGGGTTCGTCATCAAGTACGTGCGCGCGAAGAAGGTCGACAAGATGTACATGTGGTCGACCATCTTCCTGCTCGTATTCGGTAGCGCTGCACTGTACTTTCGCAATGCCGATTTCATTTACTGGAAGCCGACTGCGTTTTACTGGGCTGTTTCGATCGCGTTCCTGCTCAGCCTGTGGATCGGCGAGAAGCCACTCGTGCGCCGCTTCCTGGAACTGGGAGGCGAACTGCCCACCGAAAAGATTGCACCCGGTGACTGGCGCAGACTGAACCTGGTCTGGGTCGTGTTCTTTGCAGCGATGGGGATTGCCAATATCTACGTCGCCTACAATTTCAGCGAGCAGTTCTGGGTGAATTTCAAGGTATTCGGCCTGCTCGCCTTCACATTTATCTTCATGCTCGCGCAGGGACTTTGGCTGGTATCCAAACTCGGGGGCGATGAGGCTACCGCGGATTCCGGGGACACCGAATGATGTGGTACGCAATTATCAGCGAGGACAACGAGGACAGCCTGCCGCTACGCGCCAGGGCGCGCGATGCTCACCTGGCACGCTTACGAACGCTGGTCGCCGAAGGCCGGTTGCTGCTCGCGGGCCCGCATCCCGCGGTCGACGCGGAAACACCGGGAGAAGCCGGGTTTACCGGTAGCCTGGTCGTTGCCGAATTCCCGTCCCTCGACGAAGCGAGACAATGGGCAGACCAGGACCCGTACGTTGCCGCGGGCGTTTACCGCGAGGTCAGCGTCAAGCCGTTCAAACCGGTGTTGCCATGACTGCGGAGCGCGTTGCATCGATTCGGGAGCGGCTCGAGGCCAGTTTTTCACCGGCACATCTCCAGGTGAAGGACCAGAGCCACCTCCACGCCGGGCACGCAGGCGCCGAAGACGGAATGGGTCATTTCGAGGTTACGATCGTTGCTGACGCTTTCGAAGGCAAGACCCGTATAGAGCGCCACCGTCTCGTCTACGAAGCGTTGGAGTCGCTTATGAAGACCGACATCCATGCCTTGAAAATCAATGCCTTTTCTCCGGTCGAGCGATAATTTCGACCACACTTTGCCTCAGATAGTCTATGATGTTGCCTGCCTCGGCCCCTGGTAAGGTACTTCTTTGCCTCCCGGCAAGAACATTTCGGAAACTACCGGGGCCAATCTGGCGATTCAAAGCAATTAAAGGACTCATCATGATATTCAAATCACGTTCCAGCCGGTTTGGAACACTTGTCGCTGTCGCATCACTTGCAGCGAGCGGATTTTCGACCGCGGCCGCCGAAAAGGTGGCGACCGTCAATGGTGTCGACATCGACAGCACGGTGTTCGACGCATACCTCGAGAGCAGATTTCAGAAACCTGCCGCACAGGCTACCGCCGATGAGCGCGGGACAGTCGAGCGGGAGTTGACGGATATCTACCTCCTGACGACCCAGCCGAAAGCCAAGGAATTCTCGGAGGACCCGAAGATAAAGGCTCAACTCGAACTTCAGTATCGCGGCACGATCGCCCAGGCCGTTGCCCGCGATTTTGTGGAATCGAATCCGGCGACCGATGCTGAAATTCTCGCCGAATACGAGGCCCAGCTCGAGCAGACCTCTGACATGCAATACAAGGCCAGACACATCCTGGTAGAGACGCAGTCAGAAGCGCAGGACCTGATTACTCAACTCGGCGAGGGTGCAGACTTCCAGGCGCTGGCCAAGGAACACTCCACCGGCCCATCGGGTCCCAACGGTGGCGACCTCGGATGGTTTGCACCGGATCAGATGGTCAAGCCTTTTGCCGATGCTGTCATTGCACTCGACGATGGCGCGTACACGCAGGCACCGGTGCAGACGCAATTCGGTTGGCATGTGATTCTTAGAGAGGAATCCCGTGAAAACGAGCCGCCGACCCTGGAAAGCGTTCGTGACGCCATCAAGCAGCGCGTGGAACAAGAGAAGTTCCAGGATTACATGCAGAAACTTCGTGACAGTAATTAGAGTGGCAGCCAGTTAACCTAATTTTCGGCTATTTGTCATAAGGGGCGCCTTCGGGCGCCCTTTTTCATTTTCGGCTTCGGTTCTGTGAGGGCCATCACATCATGACGCAGAGAAGCTACCTAACATTGCTCGCGAGTCATCCCTAATCGCTCGGGGGTGGCTCCTCCAACCCTCGCATCTCCTTCTAGGTTGATACGAGAACTAAGTCGGCAGGGACGCCGACTTTTTTTTGCCCAAAGAAAAAGGCCACCGAAGTGGCCTTCTACCTGATACTCCCAGAGACAGTTCTTTTTGTAGTTGTTCTCCGACGAGCGCTGTCGGAGTGCCTCCTTATCGGGACTGGCTACTGTACAGCGCTAACAGCGTCCGACACCATCAAGCCTCGGCTAACGGGCTGGATTCCGCTGAAGCTGAGCGAAAGCCCGGACGGAATAGCACCGCCGCTCATGGCTGCCGTGTAGTCAATCGTAAGTTCGCCAAGCTGCGCCTGGCCAAGCACCGGATCGATATTCGACGGAATACCCGTTACGAATACTTCCGTAGCGCCAGGTACATACATGTCACTGGAAAGTGAAACCGAATCGGCATAGAGCCAGCCAGACGATACGACCGAACCACTCACTGACACGAAGTCACCAACACTCATGCTCGAAAGCATGCCCTGGGACGCCATGACAGTCTGACCCACTGCTGTGAACACACCATTGATTGGGTCGATTGAGTCGACAGGGCCGGACAAAACGAGCACGTCGCCACCGTTGATGCCGGCTACATCGCCACCGTTGATGCCGGCCACGTCGCCACCATTGATTCCGGCTACATCGCCACCGTTGATGCCGAGAACATCGCCACCGTTGATGCCGGCTACATCGCCACCGTTGATGCCGGCCACGTCGCCAC
>CBDUCE010000034.1:0-19601 GCA_965365575.1 uncultured Gammaproteobacteria bacterium | reverse complement strand
AATCCAGTTACCCCGACCAAACCCGGAATAAAAATCGCCTCCCTCACCCGTCAGGGGGAGGCGATTTTTATTCCGGGTCGGACGGCAAGCCTTTAAGAGCGGCTCAGCAGATTGCTCACCACGTGCCCCGCGATATTCGGGTTCTCACGCAGCCGCCGCATCGAGTAGGCATACCAGCGATCGCCGAACGGCACATAGACTCGCAATGGATGACCGCGGGCAACGAGCTCGCGACGCAGGGTGCCGGCGACACCGAGCAGCATCTGGAATTCGTAGCGATCCTCGTCCACACCCAGCTTGTCGATGACCGCTTCGGCATGCTCGACGAGCAACGGATCGTGCGTTGCGATCGCCACGCGCCGCGCGCCGCCTTCAAACAATTGCTCAAGTAAGCTATTGAATGAATGACGTATTTCGTCCGGATCGACAAATGCGATTGCCTCCGGTTCGATGTAGATTCCCTTGCACAGGCGGACGTCCGTCGCCCCCTCTTCAATCAGGTCGGCAATATCCTGCTCACTGCGGCGCAGGCAGGACTGGAGCACAATGCCTACGTTCTCGAACTCCCCTCGCATTTCGCGATAGATGTCCAGCGTTACCGAGGTCACGCTCGAATCCTCCATGTCGATTCGAACGAACCGGTCATGATCGGCGGCGCAGGCGATGAGCGTGCGGACGGCCTGTCGGCACCCGTCGAGGTCGAAGCGCAGTCCCAGTTCGGAGAGCTTCACGGAAATTCCGCAGCGCAATGATTTCGCGTGGATGTCACGAATGGCTTTCAGATACAGATCAACGGCGGATTGCACTTCTTCCGGATTAGTGCTGTCTTCGCCCAGAACATCGATGGTTGCGGAACAGTCCGAGGCGTTCAGCTCGCGAACCGTGCGGTAGGCATCCTCGAGATCGACGCCGGCGATATAGCGACGCGAAAAGCGCCAGACCAGCGGCCGGGGCACAAGCGGCATTGCCGCCGCGATTGCGCGATTGAACAGACCCACAGCCATCAGATTACTCCGCTCAGGTACAGCCTGATGATACGAGTGTCGGGTATCTGAAGCCGGCTGTCAGTCCGCAGATTCCGAGATCGCGGCCGGGCCCGGCTTTATGTAAGCCGGTCCATGGTCAGCGACTGGTGACGCCGCCACTCAGGCAGGGGGTTCGGAAAGTCCTCGCGGTAGTGTGCGCCACGGCTCTCCTCGCGATCGAGCGCTGCTGATGCGACGAGGCGCGCGACCAGCAGCAGGTTGCGTGCCTCGCTCCATCGCAACACGCGATCGAAGGACGCCGCCGGGTCGTGCAGCCCACCCATGGCGACCCGGCCGAGCCGCCGATCCAGGGAGCGGAACTGCCGCAGCGCCTGCTGCAGGCCGGGCCCGGAGCGGACGATGCCGACATGGCGCGATACTGACTGGCGCGTCGCCGCGATAATCGCCTCGAGGTCCTTCTCGGTCCCCGAAACAGGCACATCGGGTACGTTTTGAATCGGTAACGGGCGTTCGTCGCGAACCGTAGGCCTGCTCAGAATTCCTTTCGCAACCCGTCGCGCATAGACGACGGCTTCGAGTAACGAGTTACTGGCGAGCCGGTTCGCGCCATGGACGCCCGTGTTTGCGACTTCGCCGCAGGCCCAGAGGCGTTCCAGCGAGCTGTTGCCGTTGTCGTCAACGTGAATGCCGCCCATGTGATAGTGCGCAGCCGGAACGATGGGAAGCCGGTCCTGCGCGGGATCGAGACCGGCATCGCGGCACGCATGCACGGCCTCCGGAAACTCACCATCGTGCCCGCTTTCTACGACGGGCCGCATGTCCAGGTAAACGCTGTCGCCACGCGCCAGCTTCTGTTCGATGGCGCGCGCCACGACGTCCCGTGGCGCCAGTTCGGCGGCGGGATGAACGGATGTCATGAAGCGTGTGCCGGCCTCATCCACGAGCAGGGCACCTGCCCCGCGCAGCGCCTCGGTCAGCAAAGGCAGGTTGGGCTTGCCCGCCTCGGTATCGACAGCCAGGGCCGTCGGATGGAACTGCATGAATTCGAGATCGGCCAGTTCTGCGCCGGCGCGCGCCGCGATCGCCAGGCCGTCACCGGTCGATTCGGCCGGATTGGTGGTATGCCACCAGGCCATGCCGATGCCGCCCGTCGCCAGCACGATCTGCGATGCATACCGGCAGCTCCACCCCCTGCCATGCTCGAAGACGAGCAGGCCCCGCACCGCACCGTCCTGCACGACCAGGTCGTGTGCAAACGTGCTTCTGAGAATATTGATGGACGGCGTCCTGCGGGCCCGTTCGATGAGGGCACTCATGATCACCCGGCCGGTCGCATCACCGCCGGCATGCACGATGCGTGGCCGGCCATGGGCAGCCTCGCGGGCCAGTTCGAGCGTGCCGTCCAGCGCGCGATCGAAAGGGACCCCTTCGTGGATCAGCAGCCGCAGGCTTTCTGCGCCCTCGCGCGTCAGCGCCAGGGCTCGCTCCGGGTCGCTGAGTCCGGCACCAGCCGACAGCGTGTCCTCCGCATGGGCCTCCGGCGTGTCTCCCGGCCCGACTGCCGCGGCGATGCCGCCTTTGGCCCACAGGCTCGAGCCACTCTCGAGTGCCACCGTCTTTGTGATCAGCGTTACCGGCCTCGGGGCCAGCGACAAGGCCGTAATGAGTCCCGCCATTCCGGTGCCGACGACGACGATGTCATCGGCTGCTATATCGAGGGGCCGCTGTTCCGGCATTGACATACTCCTAACCGTGCTCGAGCATGCGCTGCACGGCGCGGCGCGCTCTTGCCGCGATCCGAGGGTCGATCTCGACGCGCGGCTCCAGCTTCTCCAGGGATTCGTAAATATTCGCCAGCGTTATGCGCTTCATGTGCGGGCACAGGTTACAGGGCCGTATGAACTCCACGTCCGTTACGTCGGCCGCGACGTTGTCGCTCATGGAGCATTCCGTGACCATGAGAACCCGCTTCGGCCGGCGGGTTTCGACGAAACTGCTCATCTGCGCGGTTGAACCCACGAAGTCCGCCGCGGCCAGGACATCGGGCGGGCACTCCGGATGCGCGATAATCACCAGGTCCTCGTAGCTGGCACGGTAGTCCTCCAGTTCCTGCGCGGTGAAACGCTCGTGAACCTCGCAATGCCCCTTCCACGTGATGATCTTCACAGCGGTCTTCTGTGCCACGTAGTTGGCAAGGTATTCGTCGGGCAGGAAGATCACCTCATCACAGCCGAGCGACTCGACGATGGCAACCGCGTTGCCCGACGTGCAGCAGATATCCGACTCGGCTTTGACTTCGGCAGACGTGTTCACGTAGGTGACGACCGGTACGCCGGGGTGCCGCTCGCGCAACTTGCGGATGTCGGCCGCGGTGATCGACTCGGCCAGCGAGCAGCCGGCACGCATGTCCGGAATCAGCACGGTCTTTTCGGGATTCAGCAACTTCGCCGTTTCCGCCATGAAATGCACGCCCGCGAGCACGATCACGTCGGCATCCGTCTCCGCGGCACGGCGAGCCAGTGCGAGCGAGTCGCCGGTGATGTCGGCAACGCAATGGAATATCTCCGGCGTCATGTAGTTGTGCGCGAGCACCACTGCATTGCGCTCTTGCTTCAAGGCATTGATTGCGGCCACGTAAGGCGCGTGAATGGGCCATTCAATCTCGGGAATGACGGTCTTCACATGATCGTAATGAGTGGCGGTCGCGGCAGCGACTTCCGGCGTATAGTCAGGATTGGCAAGCATGATTCACCCGCGTTTCGCGCTCCGTTCGTGTGTAGATGGGGGCAAACTATTTATACTCCAACTGAGCATATTTAGTTATACTCACTCAGAGCATATAGTGTGTCAAGCAGGGCATCGGCAGCAGACAGCCGTTCATCTAAAAAAGTAAAATGAAACAAGACGTTACGGAAACCGTCGTCAACCTGATCGCTGTCATCGTCGCGGTAACGGACGAGACGCCGCGCCTGTTGATCGTCGACCAGGGCGAGGCATCGACACCCGGCCATACGCCACTCGCCCTCCCCAACGGCCCGTTCGAACCGGCCAGTCACCCCAGCCTCGAGAGCAGCCTGCGGCGCTGGGTCGAGGCGCAGACGGGTCTGGACCTTTACTACGTCGAGCAGCTTTATACGTTCGGCAACCGGTTTCGCGACCCCGTGGAACTCGAGGGCGGGCCGCGCGTCGTCTCGGTCGCCTACATCGCGCTGACGCATGAGGACGCCGTCGAATCCTACGATGCCGCATGGCATGACTGGTACGGCTTCATGCCCTGGGAGGACTGGCGCCGCGGCCGTCCTCCGGTTCTCGACAATCACATCGAGCCCTCGTTGCGCGCCTGGGCCAGCAAGGCGAAAAAGGACCACAAACGCAAGGAAAGACAGGAACGCGTCAACGTAACCTTCGGTGGCCCGGAAGCGTCCGAAATGGACGCCGTGCTCGCGCACGAGCGCTTCGAACTGTTGTACGAAGCCGGCCTGGTTTACGAGGCTGTAAGGGATGCGTGCGCGGCGAGACGGGAACCCTGCAGCGAAGACGTCTCCGCTTATGCCGACATGGGGATACCGCTCGCCTCGGATCATCGCCGCATTCTTGCCACCGCACTCGGGCGGCTGCGCGGCAAACTGGCGTACCGTCCCGTCGTGTTCGACCTGATGCCCGGTGAGTTCACGTTGTTGCAGCTGCAGCGCGTCGTCGAAGCGCTCTCGGGCGCGAAATTGCACAAGCAGAATTTTCGTCGCCTGGTCACCTCGGCCGACCTGGTCGAGCCAGTCGGGCGTACCTCGACCGTTGGCCGGGGGCGCCCCGCCGAGCTGTTTCGTTTCCGTCGCGAAGTGCTCGGCGAAAAACTCACGGTCGGCGTCGCGCGGCCGATCATGCGCAGCCGCGAAGGCTGACCGTCGACCGCATCAACCGCGGGGCAGCCGGTAAACCCTGGCCCCACTCTCCTGCCCGCTTCGCGCAAGCCACTCGAGTATTGATTCGGCGAACGCCCTGAGCTGCTCGCGATCCGCGTCGACCGACAGGCTGCCCGCTACTTCTCCCACGAGAAACGGCGGCACGACGTCGAGTCCGGCCTCATCGTAGACCCGGATATATCCATTGCGCAGGGTCATGACAGCCTCGCAGCCTCGAGCGCGAAAAAGACGATGAAAACCGCCCATACCCAGAGCCATCCCACGCGCCGTCGTTCTTTTACGGTTTGCTGTTTGCTGGTCATCGTCAATCTCCTATCAGGCCAATGAACGGCATCGACGAGTATTTTCCGGATCGCGTCTCCGGCGCTCTTGTCCGCTTGCGCTTTCCGCTGGTCATTTTCGGTCATTCGCGCGTTTTTTTGCTTCCCAAGCGACCTTCGAAAGAACAGAATTCGCAGCCATGAAATACGCGCTCGCCCCAGTCGCCGCCCTGCTGATCGGCGTCTCCATACTGTTTACCGGCCAGGGGCTGCAGGGCACGCTACTGCCCGTGCGCGCCTCGCTGGAAGCGTTCTCGACCGTCTCCATCGGCACCATGGGTGCAGCCTATTTTTTCGGCTTCACCGTTGGGTGCCTGCGGGGCGGTGACCTGGTCGGGCGCGTCGGGCACGTTCGTGTATTTCTCGCAATGACCGCCCTCGGTTCGTCCGCGCCGCTGGTACACGGACTGTTCGTCAGCCCCCTGGCCTGGGCGCTATTGCGGATGCTATCCGGCTTCTGCTTCGCCGTGCTCTACGTCGTCATCGAAAGCTGGCTGAACGAACGCGCCACCAATGAAAATCGCGGCGTGGTGTTCTCGACCTACGTCATGATTTCCCTTTCCGTATTGGCGGCCGGGCAAATGATGACCCTGCTCTACGATCCATCCGGTCTGCAGCTTTTCGCCATCGCCTCTGTGCTGGTCTCGCTCGGGGCAATTCCCGTCGCTCTGTCGACATCGCCGTCACCCGAAATCCCGCAATCCGTAGACGTCAATCTTCGGCGGCTGTTCCGTGTCTCTCCGGCAGCGGCAGTCGGGTGTCTCGCGACGGGACTCGCCAACGGCGCCTTCTGGTCGCTCGCACCGGTATTTACGCAATCCGTAACGCCCGACCCCTCGCTCGCAGCCTGGTTCATGACAGCGGCCGTTATCGGCGGGGCACTGTCACAATGGCCGCTCGGGTACCTATCCGACAGGATCGGGCGCCGCAAGATACTGATTGTCGCGGCAGCAATCGGGGTCTGCATTTCGGCCGTAATCGTCCTGGCAATCGACAGCCTGACCTTCGTCTCCGCCAATGTGGCGGGCTTACTGTGGGGTGCTATCGCGTTTCCTCTTTATGCAATCGCGGTCGCGCATGCGAACGATTTCGCGGAAGCCGACGACTACGTCATGATTTCGAGCGGCTTGCTGCTCATGTACGGTATCGGCGCAATAGTCGGTCCCTTCGCAGCATCGACAATCATGACGTGGACGAATGCAGCAGGCCTGTATGCATACACCGGCATCGTGCATCTGTGCCTGGCGGTATACGTGACTTTCCGCACGTTGCGCCGGGAAAGCGCGCCGGACGAGGCGCACATGGCGTTCGGCGACGCGCTCGCAACGGCGCATACCGCGTCACAGGTGTACGAAGACGAAATCCAGCACCTTGCCGAAGAGGAGCACTGAATGGGTCAAATAAAGTGGCACGATTTTGAACGCGTCGAACTGCGGGCGGGGACGGTAGTCAGCGCCGAGGTATTTCCGGAAGCCCGCGTACCGGCGTATAAATTACTCGTTGATTTCGGCCCGGAAATTGGTCAGAAGAAGTCGAGCGCGCAGATCACGGATCTCTATGACGCCGACGAGCTCGTCGGCAGGCAAGTGATCGCGGTCGTCAACTTCCCGCCCAAACAGATTGGCCCGTTCATGTCGGAGTGTCTCGTAACGGGATTCCATCGCGACGACGGCAAAGTCGTGCTCGCGACCGTCGACAGTGAAGTACCAAACGGCGCAAAGCTGGCGTAAGGAAGTTGCCGATCTTCGACCGGTCAGGCCTGGTAACTCTCGTAGGATTCCAGGCGTTTCTGCAATTGCTCGAGTTCCTCGCCGAGCGTAAGCACCTGCTCCCGCAGGCGGACGACAGAGTCACGAATATGCATCATTTCCGTCTCGTTCAGAGAATCGACGGGGCTTTCGCCCGCTCCGGTGAGTAACCACGTGGGACTGACGTTGAGCATGCCTGCCAGCGTCAACAGGCGATTCGAGCGCGGCTCCGCGCGATCCGTTTCCCAGCCCTGCAGGGTTTCGGTCTTAACGCCCATGCGCCGGGCCAGTTGCGACGTGGTCAGGTCCTGCGCTTCGCGCGCGTAAACGATGCGCCCACCGAGTGTATCTGCAGACCCGGAGTGTTCATTGTCCTCGGTCAGAAACATTCGCCACCACCTTGCCTTCCTCGACACGTTTAATCCTTGTTCTGTATGGTAACAAAACAGGAGCAGCCCCGGAGGCAAGCATGTTGCAGAAGATCCTCGTTGCGGTGGATGGATCCGAGTATTCGAAAAAGGCACTGGAGTTCGCGTGTGAACTGGCGGAGAAGTTCGACGGTTCGTTACATATCCTTCACGTTCCGCAAGGCGCCGCAGCCGATCGTGTCATGGTTCTCGGCGGTGCATCCGTCATGATTCACGCGGGGCGCGAACAAATCGAGAAAGCCGGTCACACGCTGATCGAAACCGCGCAGGAGATAGCCGAAGACACATTGCCGGGCAAGGTAACAAGCGAGCTGCGCGGTGGTGACCCGGCAGACGAGATCGTAAAATCAGCGAAAAAGAATGCGTCTGACTGCATCGTCATAGGAAGCCGTGGGCTTGGTGATTTCGGCGGCTTGCTGCTCGGCAGCGTATCGCACAAAGTCAATCACTCTGCACCCTGCACCTGCATCACGGTTCACTGACGAGCGTGCGAACCCGGGCTGCCGCCGCGGCGCTCGCTGCTCGGCGAATAACCGTACAACTCCTTGTAGCTCTTGCTGAAATGCGAACTCGATACAAAGCCGGTCTGCGCCGCGATCTCCATGAGACTCAGATCGGTCTGTAGCAACAGCTCCCGTGCCCGCTGCAGACGCAGCTGCAGGTAATAACGCGACGGCGTGCACAACAGGTACTTCTGGAACAGCCTTTGCAGCTGTCGGCGCGAAAGATCGACATAGTCAGCAAGGTCAATCTGGCTGATCGGTTCCCTGATGTTGGCTTCCATGAGCTCTACCGCAGTAACCAGCTTCATCGACTGCTTGCCGACAAAGTGCCGCAGGGGGATCCGCTGAAGGTCATCCGGATTGCGAACGCGTTCGTAGACGAACTGCTCGGCGACGCCTGCCGTGATCTCGGACCCGCATTGCCTGCGCACCAGGTACAACATCATGTCGATCGGTGTCGTGCCGCCGGAGCTGGTGAGGCGGTCCCTGTCGATCGTATAGATACTGCGCCTGACCTGCACCTTCGGAAACATGTCCGTGAGCGACGCGATGTTCTCCCAGTGGATGCTGCAGCGATAGCCGTCCAGGAGTCCCGCCTTCGCGAGTACGAAAGTGCCCGTGCACGTCGAGCCGAGCTGCAATCCGGCGCCCGCCGCTTTTTTCAGCCAGCGGAGCATCGGGTCCGTCACGCGTTGATCCACGCGCCTGCCGCCGCATACGATGACCGCGTCGATATCCTCTAACACCTCGGGATCATCGATGCCGCAGTCGGCATTTATGCAGAGACCATCGCTCGCGCACACGGCTTCGCCTGTCTCCGAAATGGTCTTCCACCAGTAGAAGTCCTCGCCCATCAGGCGATTGGCCATGCGCAGGGTTTCGATCGCGGATGACATCGAGATCAGCGTGAAGTCGTCGACCAGGAAAAAACCGAAGCGAGTCGGCAGCTGAAACGGTGCACGGTCGATCATCGGGTTGGAACCCTGGTTCATCGCCCGAAGTATGAATTGCGGGTTGGCGGAACTCAATGCCGCCCGAGTGGCGTCTTCCCGGGATCAGGTCGCCTCAAAGACGATGCCTTTGTCGCTGCCCGCATGCGCCAGCCAGCGGCACAGGTAGTCCGAGAAGCTGCGCCGAACCACCAGCATGAATGTCGGTGCGTCGTCGACAAGCGCGATCAGGATACTGGCCCTCGCCAGTCCGCTTTGGGCGCAGTCGCCCACCTGGAATTCACGCGGATGCAGATCGAGTGTGCAGCCCCTTGCCAGAAGCTCGCGGCATTTCGCCCCTCGGAGCATTAAGGCAATCTGGCCACCGCTGACATCGTTCACCGATGCATGGGTGGACGACAACGCCTGCACCAGCTGCCCGGCCAGCTCCGCCGCCGTTGCGACCGGCGTAACCACGAGCCATTCGTCGGGGCCGAGCCAGCATACCTGGTGCCGGCCCGCCGAGATCGTGTTCGGCTCCACCGGCAACGACTGGCCGAGTGACTGCTCGACCGCGCGCACGAAGCCGGCATCCGCTGCGCGGCCGCGCAGGTTTATGTGGCCGAGATCACCACGGATGGACACGGTTGTGGCCGGATCCGGCAACGAAGATCCGGCCGATTCCGCCAGCAATGGCTCGAGACCATGGTGCCGAATCAGGGGCTCAGACATGCTGCCGTTCTCCTTTCGGGTCGTAGAACACCGGCGCCGTGATCGTGACGGGCAGCGGTTCCCGCCCGGGCAATGCCGCGAAGATCGTCTCGCCCTTGCGCGCGTGGCCGCCCTCGACGAGCGCCAGCGCGATCGGATGTTCGAGACAGGCGCTCATGTAGCTCGATGTCACGTGGCCGCACATGGGTACGGGCACCGGCGCATCGGGGGCGTCCACGAGCTGTGTTCCTTCCGGTAGCACGGTGCTGTTGTCGGATGACAGAAGTCCGACGAATTGCTTGCGGTTGCCGCGCATGCAGTCGGGCCGGGCCAGCGATCGCCTGCCCAGGTAGTCCTTGTCCTTCGCCAGCAGCCAGTCCATGCCGAGATCGACCGGCGTAACCGAGCCATCCGTGTCCTGGCCGACGATCACGAAACCTTTCTCGGCGCGCAGGACGTGCATCGTCTCGGTGCCGTAGGGCGTAATGCCGAACGCTTCCCCGGCCGACATAACGGTCTTCCACATATCCAGTGCGAAGTTGCTGTCGATGTTGACCTCGAACGCGAGTTCGCCGGAGAAGCTCACGCGAAACAGCTGTACCGGGTAACCGCCGAGCTCGGCATCCTTTACCGACATGAACGGGAAACTTTCCTTGCCGAGATCGACGCTGCAACCGATCGATTCGAGTACTTTGCGGCTGTTCGGGCCGACTACGGCGATCGTCGAGAAATGGTCCGTCAGGGAGGTCAGGTAGACCTCCAGATCGGGCCATTCGGTCTGCAGCCACGCCTCGAGCCACGCGAGCACGTTCGCGGCACCGCCCGTCGTCGTCGTGAGGTAGAAGCGCCGCTCGCCAAGCCGCGCCATCACGCCGTCGTCCATGACCATGCCGTCCTCGCCCAGCATGATGCCGTAGGCGCAACGGCCGACTTTCATCTTGCCGACGTTGTGAGTGTAGATACGTTCGAGAAACTCGACCACATCCGGTCCCCGGGCGTCGATCTTGCCGAGCGTGGACGCATCCATGATGCCGAGCGACTGCCGCGCGGCGAGGCACTCGCGCGCGACGGCCGCGTGCAGGTCTTCGCCGTCGCGCGGGAAGTACCATGGCCGGTGCCACTGCCCGACGTTTTCCATTGGTGCGCCGGCGGCGACATGCCACTCGTGGATCGCTGTCTTGCGCACAGGGTCGTACAGTTCGCCGACGCTCTCTCCGGCGCCGACTCCGAAGGTCACGGGCGTGTACGCGGGCCGGAACGTGGTTGTCCCCACTTCCGGAATCGACTTACCAAGACATTCCGCGAGCACCGCCATGCCGTTTATGTTGCCCAGTTTGCCCTGGTCCGTACCGAAGCCCAGCGCGGTGTAGCGCTTGACGTGCTCGACGTTGCGGTATCCTTCGCGAACTGCCAGGCGTATATCCGCGACGCTGGTATCGTTCTGAAAATCGAGGAACTGCTTCGGACAACGCTCCGGGTCGGCATCCGCCGGCACGCGCCAAAGCGGCTGTAACGGGTTGTCGTGGTGCTGCGCTGCCGACGGCAACTCGATGTCCGGTGCATCGAAACCACATTGCGATATCGCAGCCCTGCCGGCCTCGAGGCCCTCCCGGAGGCAGTCCGGCAACGACCACTTGCCGTTGCACGCGCCGGCAGACACGTGGTCCTGCATCGCCTCGCCGGGCACGAAGCAGTGACGCGCCGCGTCCCACTCGTTCCTGCCGCCGGCCTGCGAGTGAAGGTGCACGGCCGGGCTCCAGCCGCCCGACATGGCAAGCAGGTCGCAATCGATCTGAATCGTGTTTTCGACCATGTAGGACGGATCGCCCGACCATCCCGCAACCTGCACGCCGCGCACGCGGCGACGGCCCACGACGTCCGTAACGACGTGGCCGGCAAGAATCGAAATGCCCTTTTGCGCAGCTCGCTCCGCGAGCGAACCCGCGCCGCCCGCACGACTGTCGACGATCACAACGTACGACCCGGATTCGGCGAGGTCGATCGCGGTTTCGTAGGCCGAGTCGTTGTTCGTAAACACAACGGCGCGTTTGCCCGGCCGCACCGCGTATCGATTGACGTAGGTCGAGACCGCAGACGCGAGCATCACGCCCGGCCGGTCGTTGTTGCAAAAAGCGAGCGGCCGCTCGAATGCGCCCTGCGCGAGAATGACCCGCTTCGCGCGCACCCGCCACAGCCGCTGCCGAACCCCGGCACGGTGCCCCTCGGACAGGTGGTCTGTGCAGCGTTCGGCGATCGCCAGGAAATTGTGGTCGTAGTAGCCGAACACCGTACTGCGCGGGAGCAGTGTGACATTGTCGAGCGCAGCGAGCGCCTCGACCGTCTGCCTGGCCCACTCCTCTGCGACCGCTCCATCAATGTGCCGCCTCGTGCTCAACAGCGAACCGCCGAACTCGCTTTGCTCATCGGCCAGTATCACGCGGGCGCCCGCCTGCCCGGCCACGAGCGCTGCCGCGAGCCCTGCAGGACCGCCACCAGCAATCAGGACGTCGCAGTGTGCGTTGCAATGTTCGTAACGATCGGGATCCTCCATTGTCGGCGCCCGTCCGAAACCCGCCGACGCGCGGATGAAGCGCTCATAGAGATGCCACCACGACTTGGGCCGCATGAACGTCTTGTAGTAGAAACCGGCGCTGAAAACCTTGCCGAAGAAATCATTGACGGCGCCAAGATCGAACTTCGCGCCGGGCCAGCCTTTGGTCGTCTTCGCCGCGAGGCCGTCGTAAAGCTCCACCTGCGTCGCGCGCAGGTTCGGTTGCGCATGCGCGCCTTTACCAATCTGCATGATCGCATTGGGCTCTTCCGCGCCGCTCCCCACGATGCCGCGCGGCCGCCGCAGTTTGAAGCTGCGGCCGACGATCGACACGCCGTTCGCGAGCAGAGCGGAGGCCAGCGTGTCGCCCGCGTAGCCTTCGAACTTGCGGCCGTCGAAGCGAAAGCGGAGCGGCTTCGAACGGTCGATACGTCCTCCGGTTGGCAATCGTTGCGGCTGCATACGCGCCTAGCCCTCCCCTTCACCAGAACCGCCGGACAGACGGTAGCTGCCGGATATCCGGTAGGTCACGGTATCGCGCTCGACCCGGAACCAGCGACGGCAACCCTGGGCATGATTCCAGAGTTCGCGGTGCGCGCCGCGCGGATTGCTGCGATTGAAGAGATAGTCGGCCCATTCGGCGTCGCTTAGCGCGTCGGGGTCCGGCGGTCGCACGATACCTGCCTCGCCACCGTAGCTGAACTCGGTTTCGGCGCGCTTGCCACACCAGGGACATTCGATCAGTAACATCTGCGTCTCCTCAATGGGCTACCGCCGCGGCACCGTGCTCGTCGATCAGCGCGCCCGTCGTGAAGCGCTCGAGGTCGAATGGTGCATTGAGTTCGTGCGGACGATCCTGGGCGATGGTGTGGGCGAATACCCAGCCGGAACCGGGCGTCGCCTTGAAACCGCCCGTGCCCCAGCCGCAATTGAAATACAGGCCGCCGACCGGCGTCTTCGAGATGATCGGACACGCATCGGGGCACACGTCGACGATCCCGCCCCATTGCCGCAGCATACGCACGCGGCTGAATACCGGGAACAACTCGATAATCGCCTGCATCGTGTGCTCGATGGTATGAAAGCTACCTCGCTGCCCGTACCCGTTGTAGGCGTCGATGCCCGCGCCGATCACGAGTTCGCCCTTGTCCGACTGGCTGATATAGCCATGCACCGCATTCGACATGATCACGGTATCGATCACCGGTTTCAGCGGCTCCGATACGAACGCCTGCAACGGATGACTTTCTACGGGCAGGCGCAATCCCGCCATCGCGGCGAGCACGCTCGCATTGCCCGCCACCACTACGCCGATCCTGGGCGCGTTAATTGTGCCGCGCGTCGTCTCTACGCCGGTCACCGTGCCGCCGTCACGATTGATTCCGGTTACCTCGCACTGCTCGATGATGTCCACGCCGCGGGCATCGGCGGCGCGCGCGAATCCCCAGGCGACCGCGTCGTGGCGTGCGACGCCCGCGCGCCGTTGCAGCGAGGCCCCGAGTATCGGGTAGCGCGCGTCTGGTGAGGTGTTGATGAACGGAATGGCTTTACCGATCTCGGCAGCACTGACTACTTCGGCATCGATGCCGTTCAGACGGTTGGCGTTTACTCGACGCTCGATATCGCGCATGTCCTGCAGCGTATGGCCCAGGTTGTAAACGCCGCGCTGGCTGAACATCACGTTGTAGTTGAGGTCCTGGCTCAGGCCCTCCCAGAGTTTCATGGACTGCTCGTAGAGTAGCGACGCCTCGGTCCAGAGGTAGTTGGAGCGGACGATCGTCGTGTTGCGGCCGGTGTTGCCGCCACCTATCCATCCTTTTTCCAGCACGGCGACGTTGCGGATACCGTGCTCCTTCGCGAGGTAATAGGCAGTGGCGAGGCCGTGCCCGCCGCCACCGACGATGATGACGTCGTATTCTCGCCTGGGCTCCGGACTGCGCCACGCCTCGCGCCACTTGCGATTATGGCTGAGCGCGTGGCGGAGCAGGCTGAATGCCGAGTATTTCTTCACGTCATTGTCTCCGGCGTCGAGTCTCCGGCGAAGCGGGGAAGCTCGTCATCGATGCTGTAGTAGTCGGACGCGCTTTCGACGTAGATGTGCTCATAAGCCGTGAGCCCCGTCGGTACGTCGAGCGTACCGCACATGATACTGATATGCGCGCCATGGTCGGGCCGCCAGAAAAGGCTCGATCCGCAGCGTTTGCAAAACCCGCGCTCTGCGGCCGGCGACGACCGGTACCAGCGCAGGCCTGCATCCTCGACAAGCTGCAGGTGATCGGCGTCACAGGCACTGGCAGCGACGAAATGACCGCTCGTCCTGCGGCACTGCGAGCAGTGACAATAGCTCACGCCACGCAAGGGCCCCTGCACGGCATAGCGCACCGCGCCGCAAAGGCAGCTACCGCTAGCCCTGTCCATTGGCACCGTTCACGTCGCGCAGCCGCTCGTTCTTGGGGTCGAACGGGCTGTCGGGAATCACGGTTGCCGCATAGGTCTTGCCGAGAATTTCGATCTCGAGCTGCGATCCGGGCTCCGCGAGCCCGGGCTTCACCATGCCGAGCGCCAGCGACTTGCCGACGCGAAAACCGAAGCCACCACTCGTCGCGCGACCCACCAGTCTGCCGTCCTCGAGGAGCGCATTATTGCCCAGCGCATCCGCGTCATCGACGTCGTGAACCTCGAGCGTCACGAGCCGATTGTCCAGGCCCGACTGCTGCCAGGCGAGCAGCGCGTCGCGGCCGAGAAAATCGCCCTTGCCGGGCTTCACGAAACGATCCATCGCGGACTCGTAGGCCGAGTACTCGATCGAAAGCTCCGTTCCGACCATGCGGTACGATTTCTCGAGCCGCATGGAGTCCATTGCACGAATACCGAAGGGTTTGAGACCGAGATCCTCGCCGGCCGCAAACAGCGTGTCGAAAATGTGGTTCTGGTACTCGAGTCCGTGGTGGAGTTCCCAACCGAGTTCGCCCACGAAATTCACCCGCATCGCGTTCACGGGCGCCATGCCGACGACTATGTCCTGCGCCGTCAGCCAGCGAAACGCCTCGTTGGAGAGATCGGCATCCGTGACGCGTTCGAGCAGCAAACGCGCTTTCGGGCCAGCCAGCACGAGCACACCGTTTGCACCTGTCAGCTGCGTGAATTGCACGGAGCCGTCATGTGGCATGTGCTTCTGCAGATAGTCGTGATCGAGACGCTGCAGCGCACCGGCGGACACGAGATAGAACGAGTCGGCGGCCTCGCGGCGTATCGTGAACTCGGAATGTACCCCGCCCTTCCTGTTGAGCGCATGCGCGAGACTCACGCCACCGATACTTTTCGGCAGGCTGTTGGCCACGAAGTAATCGAGGAAGGCCTCGGCGCCCGGTCCCGACACGCGGCACTTGGCAAATGCCGTCATGTCGAGCAGGCCGACGTTCCCGGTCGTGTTGGCGACCTCCCCGCGTATTGCTTCAAACCATCGCGAACGCCGGAACGACCAGTCGTCTTCCTGCGGCATGCCGTCCGTCGCGAAGAAATTCGGCCGCTCCCAGCCGAATTTCTGGCCGAATACCGCACCGTGCGCTTTCATACGCTCGTAGCACGGTGCCGTCCGCAACGGCCTGGCAGCTGGCCGTTCCTCGTCGGGGTAATGAACAATGAAGACGTGCGCATAGGCCTCTTCGTTCTTCTCGATGAGGTATTTCTTCGTCGCGTAATCGCCGAAACGCCGGGGTTCGACGCCCAGCATGTCGATGGTCGGTTCGCCCTCGACGATCCATTCCGCCAGCTGCCAACCGGCGCCACCGGCAGCCGTGATGCCGAAGCTGTGCCCTTCGTTGAGCCAGAAATTGTCGAGGTCCCAGGCAGGGCCGATGATCGGGTTGCCGTCGGGCGTGTACGCGATAGCGCCGTTATAGACTTTCTTGATACCCACCTCGCCGAATGCCGGCACCCGGTTCATGGCCGCTTCGATGTGCGGCTCGAGCCGCTCGATGTCCTCCTGGAACAACTCGTACTCGGCGCGCGGGTCGGGCCCGTCAACGTAACAGGCAGGCGCACCCTTTTCGTAAGGCCCCAGGATGAAACCGTTATTTTCCTCGCGCAGGTACCAGGAGCCGTCCGACTCCCGCAAAACGCCCAGCTCGGGCAGGCCATCCCGCTTGCGTTCCTGGAGCGCCGCGTGCGGCTCGGTAACGATGTACTGATGCTCGACCGGTATTACGGGCACATCGAGACCGACCATCTCGCCGGTCTTGCGCGCATAGTTGCCGGTTGCCGAAATGACGTGATCGCAGGTAATACTGCCTTTTTCGGTTTCGACCACCCATCCGCCCGACGTCGCCTGCTCGATGTTCAGCACAGCGGTATTGCGATAGATCGTCGCGCCTCGCGCACGAGCGCCTTTGGCGAGCGCCTGCGTCAGGTCGGCCGGCTGGATGTAGCCGTCCTCCGGGTGAAAAATACCGCCCACGAGACCCTCGGTATTGCACAGTGGCCAGAGCTTGCCGATTTCTTTCGGCGTCAGGAACCTGACATCGATGCCAATGGTGCGAGCCGTCGCTGCGTACTGGTAATACTCGTCCATGCGGTCATCGTTCATCGCGAGCCGCAGATTGCCGACCCGGGCAAAGCCCACGGGCTGGCCGGTCTCTTCCTCGAGTTCGTTGTAGAGATTCACGGAGTACTTGTGGACCTGGCCGACGCTGTAGCTCATGTTGAACAACGGCAACAGGCCGGCAGCATGCCAGGTTGACCCGGACGTCAGCTCGGCTTTTTCGAGCAACACTACGTCATCGCCCCAGCCTTTTTTTGCGAGGTGATAGAGGGCACTGACGCCCACGACGCCGCCACCGATAACAACCACTTTTGCCTGCTCTTTCATATGCTTGCGTCCCGTAGTTCGTGTGTGCGGCGCGTTCCTTCAGCGCGCCAGTCTAATCGAGCGGCGCACCGGGATTCGGCCCGGAAGCGACGGTTCATGGCCAAATTGCGCCACGCCGTTATCCCGTTCATCGGGTCCGCCGCCGGCGCCGGCGTGACCGAGCGGTATCACGTTGCGCGGCGGCTTCCCCGCCCGCCGGCCGTGGCACCACCGAAAACAGCTTCGGGAACGCGTCGCTCTTGTTCGGTATCGCCATGGCATCGACGAAATATTCCTGAAATTTCGGCTCGACCGCCGTTTCGATTTTCTCGATGTCGCGAACGGTCGCCTCAATCTCGGCGCGCGTCGCCGTATTCAAGAGCGCAATCGCCGCGCCGGTCCCCGCGGCGTTGCCGGCAGACTCCACGGCGTCGAGGTCGCAATCCGGGATCAAACCCAGGACCATCGCGTACATGGGATCGATATGACTGCCGAACGCACCTGCGAGCCGGATCCGGTCGATCTTCTCGACACCGGCGCGGTCAAGCAGCAGCTTCACGCCCGCGTATAACGCCGCTTTGGCGAGCTGGATCTGCCGCACGTCGTTCTGCGTGACGGCGATCGTCTGCGGCCCGTCGTGCAGCACGAAACTCCAGGTCCTGGCATCGGGGATGATGCGTGAACAGCGCTCTGCGAGCCCGCCGTCGATGACGCCGTCTTCGCTGACAATGCCCGCAAGATACATCTCGGCGACGGCCTCGATGATGCCGGAGCCGCAGATACCGGTCACGCCGAATGCCTGCACCGAATCGGCGAAGCCCGGTTCGTCCGACCAGGCGTCGGAACCAATGACGCTGAAGCGAACGTCGAGGGTCTCGCGGTCGATGCGCACGCGCTCGATGGCGCCCGCGGCGGCGCGCTGGCCGCAACTTATCTGGGCGCCTTCGAACGCCGGGCCGGTCGGACTCGAGCATGCCAGCAAGCGGTCGCGATTGCCGAGGACGATCTCTGCATTGGTGCCGACGTCGACGACGAGCGACGTTTCATCGAGCAGATGCGGCTCCTCGGCCAGCACCATGGCTGCTGCATCGGCTCCCACGTGGCCCGCAATGCACGGAAGTACATAAACGGTCGCTCCCCCATTGACGTGGAGATCGACGTCGCGGGCCCGGAGATTCAGTGCGCCGTCGGTTGCCAGCGCAAACGGGGCGCCGCCGAGTTCGACGGGGCTTATGCCGAGAAACAGGTGGTGCATGATCGGATTGCCCGCAACCGTGATGTCGAGGATGTCCGCGGGCTCGATGCCCGCGTCGCGCGCGACGTCGGCGATGAGATCGTTAATGCCCCTGCGCACCACGGCCGTGAGTTCGCCGGCGGCTTCCGGATGCATGAGTACGTAGGAAACCCGGCTCATCAGGTCTTCGCCGAATCGAATCTGCGGGTTCATGATTCCGCCCGTCGCCAGGTTGTCGCCCGTCGTAAGATTGTAGAGATGCGCCGCAATCGTCGTTGAACCGATATCGATCGCCAGGCCGCAGGCGTAGCTCTTGAAGCCCGGCCAGATCGCGACAATACGAGACTCGTCATGCACGGCGACCGTCACCTGCCAGTCGCCCTCGCGCAGCACCTGCTGCAAAAGCGGCAGAACAACCGGGTCGCAATCGAGTTCGTCCAGCTGCCATTCCCAGTTGAGCGCATCGTAAAGCCGTTGCAGGTCCCCTGTCGCTTCGCGCAGGTCCGCCCGCTGCACTTCGACGAAGTGCAGCCGCACGCTGGTATCGAGCGTAATGTCGCGGTACTCCGCCTTCTTGCGCACGACCTGCCGGTGCATCTGGCTTTCCGGCGGCACGTCGATGACCAGGTCGCCCTGGATCAACGCCTGGCAGCTCAGACGGTGGTTCTCTTCGAGCGGGTGCCGCCGCTCGCTGAACCGCTTCTCAGTGTCGCCGGGCCCTGACAGGTGTTCCGCGCGCGAGTGAATCGCATGCTTGCTGAAGTCGCCGACCGCGCAGATGACCCGGCAGCGACCGCAAAGACCGCGGCCGCCGCACACCGAATCGACATCCACACCGATGCTGCGCGCCGCATCGAGCAGCGGGGTGCCATGCGGGAATACGCCGCGGCGCCCCGAGGGGAGAAAGACGATCCTGGCGTCCTGCGCGGCCAACGGCCTCAGCCCGACCTTCGACGACGACGCCGCGCACCGCGCCCGCCGCGGCCGCGGCTTTCGCCGTCCGCGGAGGGCTCACGGTACCTGCGAATCCACCTGGCGCAATCCGGGTCGTGCCCCATCATGACGTCCGCACCCAGCACCGCCTGCACCACCTCCGCGTGCAGCGGGCTCGTGATCGCCGACGTCATTCCCGCGCCAATCGCCATGGTCAGGAAGGCGGCATTGATTCCGTTGCGGTTGGGCAGCCCAAAGCTCACGTTGGATGCCCCGCAGGTCGTGTTGACCTGCAGCTCGTTGCGCAGGCGCTGCACGAGGTGCATGACCTGTTTACCGGCCGAGTTGATCGCGCCGATCGGCATCACCAGCGGATCGACGACGACGTCCTCGCTCGGGATACCGTAATCCGCCGCACGTTCGACGATCTTCTTCGCAACCGCGAAGCGCACATCGGGGTCCTCGGAGATGCCGGTTTCGTCGTTGGATATC
>CBDUCE010000033.1:0-20189 GCA_965365575.1 uncultured Gammaproteobacteria bacterium | reverse complement strand
GCGACGACGAACTGGATGTCGTCCCACTTCGGCAGCTTGTTGCGCGACACGCCCATCGCAGCGGACGGACCGTGGTGCCCGGTCTTGCTCAGACCCTCGGACGCCAGCTTGCGGATGAACTTGACGTGCGGTTCGTCCGCGGTGCCGGTCGGGTCCTGGTACGCACCCTGGTAGGCGTCGCGGTTGTATGGCTGCGGGTGCTCCCGGGCCCAGGCCTCGATCTCCTCCTGATCGACGAGCACCTTGCCATCCTCGACCCAGCTGCTGAACTTGTGCAGCGTCTCCGAATTGTTGTATTCGCTGACGCCCGTGTCCAGCCGGTAATCCCAGTAATGCACGCCACAAATCAGGTTGTCGCCGTCGACGAATCCGTCGGCCATCAGTGCGCCCCGGTGCGCGCAGCGTCCATAGAGAACCGACACGCTGTCGTCGAAGCGCACGATCACGAGGTCGACGCCTGCGACCAGCGCGTGGGCGGGCGCCCGGTCCTCGAGTTCATCCCAGGCGGCGATATCGATCTTGTTCATTTGTTCTCCTTTCCCCGGCGGTCGCTTGGAACACGGATTAACGACGGCCGAGGATACCGGTACGCGCCGGAAACATCGAACGCATGGGGGCCGACAGAGCTTTTGCCTATAATGCCGGCTGGCCGACGCATTCATGGAATCCCGGTGACCAAAACACGATCTGCTCGAATCCCCTGCTCATACGGGCGGCTTTTCTGCCTGGCTGCTCTGATAGCCGCATTGCTTGCAGCAAGTCCAGCCTGGGCCCAGTCCCCGATCCCCCAGCTCGCGGCCGAAGGCTCGATTTCTGCCGAGCAGATCGAATCCGCAATCGCGGCCGTCGAGGCCCGAGAGGGTCTCGGCGAGGAGACGCGCACCAAGGTCATCGACCAGCTCCGCGATGCCAAGGCGCAGCTGCAAAACGCGAAGTCCGCGCGTGCCGATGCTGCGGCATTCGCCGAGGCAATCCAGACCGCCCCCGCCGAAACCGAGAGGCTGCGCAAACAGCTGGACGAAGGGGCCCCGGCTGTGCCGACTGCCGCATCGTTGGGTATAGATGAATCGACGCCACTGACCGAGCTCGAACAGGCGCTGGCCACGAAACTCGCGGGTAGTGCCGCCGCGGAGGCCAGGCTGGCCGATCTGGAAAGTCAGATTGCGGCCCAGGTAGACCGACCCGCAAAAGCGCGCGCGAGAATTAACGAGTTACGCAGCGGCATGGACCAACTGGCGGCGATGATCAATTCCGAACCGGCGCCTGCCGCGCCCGCGATGCTTACCGACGCCCGCAAGCTTGCCGCACAACTCAAGCTGGAAGCGAGGACAGCGGAACTCAAAAAGCTCGACCAGGAGATCGTCAGCAACAACGTACGACTCGAGCTGAAGAGAGCACAGCGCGACACGGCCGCCCGTGCGCTGGTTAACCTGCGGCGCGAACTCGAAGTGCTGCAGAGCGCGGTCAATGAGAAGCGGCAGATTAGCGCGACACAAGCGCTGCAGGAGACGACCCTCGCAGAACTCGCAGCCGCCGACAAGCATCCTGTCGTTCGAGAGCTCGCCGAGGGCAACGTCGAGCTAACCAGCGAACTACCCACCGTGGCCGGTGAAATCGAGCGCGTTACCGGCGAGCTGCTGGCGATCGAGGAAAAGGCTCGCGATATTGAACAGAGCCTTGCGCGTTCGAGGCAGCAGCTCGAAGTAGGCGGCGTTACCCAGGCCATCGGCCGGCTATTTGTCGAGGAACGGCGCAACCTGCCGCAGGTCTCCCAGTACCGGGCGGAAGTTCGAGAGCGGCGAAGAACGCTTGCCGATATTGGTCTCGCGCAGGTACGCATCGAAGAACAGCGCCGCGAACTCAGCCCGCTGGACGAGCATATCGAGCGGGTTATGTCGACGGTTCGCAGCGACATAAGCGATGACGAGAAAATCGCGGAGATCCGCAACGAGGTCGAGCTGCTGCTGAAGAGCCGGCGCGATCTCCTCGCCCAGGTTGCAAGCACTTACACGAGTTACATTCGTGCATTGGGCGACCTCGACGTCGCACAGCGGCGGCTCCTGGACGCAGCCGAGGGGTACAAGCAATTCCTCGACCAGAACCTGCTCTGGATTCCGAGCGCAGCGCCCTTCTGGCTGAAGGATGTCGAGAACCTCGGACCCGCCATCGCCTGGGCCTTGTCGCCCGTTTCCTGGTCCAGGACTGTCAGTTCGCTGGCAGAAGTATTCAGATACAGTCCATTGCCATTTGCCGCGGCACTGCTGGTGCTGGGGTTCGTTTTCTACTCCCGGCGCCCCCTGGCGGCCCGGTTCAGAGCATTGAACGAGAAAGTCGGCCGCCCGTCGACGGATCATATCGGCCTGACCTTCGCCGCGCTTGGAATCTCGGCGGCACGCGCATTGCCCTGGCCGTTGCTGTTGGCTATTCTCGGCTGGGCGCTTACGCGAAGCCCGTACCATTCGGACTTCACTGCAGCCGTTGCCACGTCGCTCCACGCCGTTGCGCCATTCCTTTACAACACGTTGTTATTCCGGGAACTTTGCGCGAAAGACGGCGTGATGCAGGTTCACTTCGGCTGGAGTGCCGAACGTCTGCCGGTCATCCGCAAGCAGCTCGAACGCCTGACGATGATCGGCATACCCCTCATCTTTGTCGCCGTGCTGCTTTACAGCGCGCCGGTGCCGGCGCATCGGGAAAGCCTGGCGCGGCTCGTGTTCGTCATCCTGATGATCGTATTCAGCGGCCTGGGCCATGCATTGCTGCACCCCCAAAAGGGTGTTGTCGCGCCTCACTATCAGGAGCATGGTTCCATCGGGACGAGCCGGTTCCGCTGGTTGTGGTATGCGCTCGGCGCCGGCAGCCCCCTGGCGCTGGCGCTGGCAGCGCTCCTGGGCTTTCTCTATACCGCCGCTACCCTCACCGGCCACCTTATCGACACGTTTTGGCTGATCCTCGTGATTATTGTCGTAAAACTTATCGTCATGCGCTGGCTTGCACTCACCAAACGGAAGATCGCCTGGCAGATAGCGCTGCAGGAGGAAGAGGCGCGGCAGGCCGCCAGGGACGAAGAAGCCGAGACGACCAAAGAGGCACCAGCCACCATCGAAAGCAAGCCGCTCGACCTCGACGCGGTCGACCAGCAAACCACGCGGCTCGTGAATGCCGGGCTTTTTCTTGTCGGCGCCCTTGCGGCCTGGGGCATCTGGTCCGAGGTCGTGCCGGCACTCAGCATTTTTGACCAGGTCTCACTTTGGTCGCAAACGACAATGATCGACGGCCAGGAGACGATTATTCCCGTCACGCTGGGCGACCTGTTGTTTGCTCTGGTCATTGTCGGGGTAACGGCCATTGCCTCGACGAACCTGCCAGGATTAATGGAAATTGCGCTACTGCAGCGAATAACCCTGCAGCCCGGCAGCCGCTACGCGATCAACACGCTGCTGCGCTACGTCGTCGTCACGATCGGTACGATCACCGTACTCAATATCGTCGGCTGGAAATGGTCGCAGATCCAGTGGCTGGTCGCGGCTCTCAGTGTCGGCCTCGGCTTCGGCCTGCAGGAAATCGTCGCGAATTTCGTGTCCGGCCTGGTCATCCTGTTCGAGCGGCCGGTCCGGGTTGGCGACACCGTGACGGTCGGCCAGCTCACCGGAACCGTATCCCGGGTAAGGATTCGGGCAACGACGATTACCGATTGGGACCGCAAGGAAATCATCGTCCCGAACAAGTCCTTCATCACCGAGCAGGTGATCAACTGGACGCTGTCGGATCCGATCACGCGCGTAGTCATAACAGTCGGCGTCTCATACGGCTCCGACGTGCAGCTCGCACATCGCGTGATGGAGGAAACCCTGCACTCGATGCCTCTCGTACTCGACGACCCACCGCCGAAAGTCTATTTCGTGGGCTTCGGCGAGAGTTCTCTTGACTTCAGACTGAACGTGTACTCCAGAGAGCTGGCGGACCGCTTGCCGCTGACGCATGCCGTGCACGAGGAGATACTCGGCGCACTGCGCAAGAACGGCATCGAGATCCCGTTCCCGCAGCGTGACCTGCACTTGAAGTCCGTGGACGACAAGATCGCTGCGCTCAAGCGTGATGGCGATGAAACAGACGAGCAGGAAGGCTGATTGGCAAGCGCACTTCGAGCGGCGCGCCTGCTACTCCTTCCCGACCGCCTGTCGATACAGCTCCAGGTACCTTGCCGCCATCGCGTCGGCCGTAAAGTCGCGGGAGAACTCCCTTCCCCGGGCACCCATCGAGCGTCGCAGGTCCGGGTTCTGGTAAAGGCGCAGAATGGCCTGCTCCAGTTGATCCGGGCTTCGGGGATCAATCAACAATCCGTTATCGCCGTCGCGCACGATCTCCGGAAGGCCACCGACACGGCTTGCGATAAGGGGAAGTGCCCGGTCCATCGCATCCAGCAGGATCCCGCCGATGCCTTCCTTATTGGAAGGCAGTATGAATAAGTCGAACGCGGCCAGGTAATTGCCAACCTTATCGGACCAGCCCTCGAAGCTGATATTGGGAAGGTCACCGGCCAGTTCGCGCAACATCGCCTCGTCGTCGCCGCCTCCGACCAGCAGGAACTGGAATTCCGGATACGTATCTTGCATCCGCCGGGCCACTTCGATGATGTATTCCTGACCTTTCTGCGCGTTGTCCAGTGCGCCGACGTTGCCGATGATCCATTTTCCCGGGTATCGATCGCGGATCGACTTTGCGGCTTCCGGGTCCACGGGCAGGCCGCTGCTGCTGCTGTGAATGACACGACTATTCACGCGCTCGTCGAGCCCCTCCACGATCCGCGCGACGTCGGCCGCAACCGATGCAACGAACGCGGCGCGTGTATAGGCCCTGCGCGTCAACCAGCTGTCCCCGAGCGGGTTGTTGACCCGCCGGGTGATTACATACGGCGTGCCGGAGATCTCGTTGCGCAGCCAGGCGGCATAGACGCCGCGGCCTTCGTGCGAGTGGACGACATCGACGCCCCGGGTAGCCCGGAACGCCGACAACAATCCCGAGCAGCCACGGATCTCGATGCCGGCATCGCCGAGCCGATCCGCGAGCGGACAGTCGCGCCGGGCGATCAGCACCTGCTTTACGTCGAACCCGTCGAGGGCACGAATCAGCAACTCCGCCTGGCGTTCGCCGCCACGGTAGCCTTTCGCCAGGTTAATGTGTGCGATTCGCATCGTCTTTAGCGTATCACGCTCAACTTCAGTGCCCGCATCGTTCGTTGCGAGCTACCGGCCAAGCGAATAGAGTATCTGGCTGTCGGCTCCGCCGGGAAACAGGGGAACAATGATGTGTGGCTTCGTCGGCGGGACGGATCCTTCCTGGAATTTCACCGCCGCGCTCGCATCCATCGAGCACCGCGGCCCGGATGACGGGCGCCTGCATCTCGATGGCCCGGTGCGGGTGGGATTCCGGCGCCTGTCGATCATCGATCTCGACGCGGCCGCAATGCAACCGATGTTCGCCGACGACGGCCAGACATGGATTGTATTCAACGGCGAGATCTACGGATTTATCGCGCTGAGGAGCGAGTTGAAGAAGCTGGGCCATGCTTTCCGGACACACTCCGACACGGAAGTGCTGTTGAGGGCCTACCTCGAGTGGGGCGAAGACTTCATCGACCACGTGGACGGCATGTTCGCGATCGCGCTGTGGGATGCAAGGGACTGCAAGCTGCGGCTGTATCGCGACCGGCCCGGTATCAAGCCACTTTATTATTTCTACGACGGGCAGCGGCTTGCATTTGGCTCCGAGCTCAAAGCGATCGAGGCGGCGCTCGATACGAGGGATCTGCAGGTCGACGAGACGGCACTTTACGACTTCCTCGGCTACCGTTACGTGCCAGCGCCCAAGACGCTTTACCGGAATTGTTTCAAGCTGCCCCCGGCGCACCGGCTCGTCTACGATCCCGCGAGCGGTAAAGCGACCGACCCGGAACCCTACTGGTCCGTCCCGGTACCCGACACGCCCCGCGATATTTCGGCCGACCAGGCTGCGGAGGAACTTCGAGGCCTCATCGATGAGTCCGTGCGAGACCAGATGATCTCGGACGTGCCGCTCGGTTTCTTCCTGTCGGGCGGCGTGGACTCGAGCACCATCGTCGCTTCGGCGTCCGGCCTCGGGGCCGACGTATCGACGTTCTCGATCGGCTTCGACTCCGACGAGAAATCCGAAACGCCTTACGCGCGGCAGGTTGCGAAACTCTTCGGCACAAAACATCACGAGCGCATGCTGTCGCAGTCTGCCGCGGGCGACCTGCTGCCGAACCTGAAGAAATGGTTCGACGAGCCGTTCGCCGACGAATCGGCAATGCCGACCTACCTCGTATCGAAGGTTGCGCGGGAAAACGTAACCGTGGTGCTCACCGGTGACGGTGGTGATGAAGTGTTCGGTGGCTACCGTACCTACCCGCGTTTCGAGCGCTACGATCGACTGCCTTCGTGGCCCGCCGCGATGGACCGGGCTGTTCATCGCATGCGCAAACCGTTCAGCCGCCGCAGCCCGGTCACCCGGATGACCAAGGTACTCGAGATCGCGTTCGCGCACGGTCCTGCATTATGGGCAAAGATCATGCACGGTATGCCCGAGGCGGCGAAAGCCGAATACCGGGATCGCTTCAGTATCCCCGACGACTACGACGACTGGTGGCATTACCGGGAGCACTGGCGTGAGGACCTGCCGATCCGGACGCGCCTGCAGTTCCTCGACTTCCAGACCTTCATGCCGGGCATGGTGCTGACGAAAGTCGATCGCACCAGCATGGCGGTTTCACTCGAAGCCCGCGTGCCGTTCCTCGCCCGCAAGATCATCGAGTTCTCGTTCTCCTTGCCGGAAGACGTCCGCTACCACGAGAGTGAACTCAAGGGCATCCTCAAGTACGCCTACAAGGACATCCTGCCGTCGAACATCCTGCACCGGCGAAAGAAAGGCTTCGGCATCCCCCGCTACTACCTGCAGGACCTGGACGGCGGCAAGCCGGTCCAGGAACACCTGCTGCAAAGCCTGTTCCTTTGACAGGACGGTGCGACGGGTTGGATTCGGCGCGCAAACCGCAATATCCTGATTGTTCGGCATGATCCGCAACGCGCCAGTCATTGGATATGCAGCGTCAGCTCCTCGCAGCGATTACGTTGGCGGTCCTCGCCACCGCCCAGGCAGGCTGCGCCTCCACCAGCCAGTCTGCGGATTCATTGATGGAAGACGGGCGCCCGCCGTTCATCGCAGCCAGTATTACCCGGCAGCCAGCGGCGGACTTCTCCGGTGCGCCGGCGCCCGCTTCCGTAAGGACCAAGGAAACCCAGGTATTCGCCGGCTTCCACCGCTTCGAGGCCGGCGAAGGAACGCTCGATGTCGGTCTCGACTATCAGTACACGCGTTACGTCTATGACGGTATCGACGGCCGCAATCGGGACCTGCATCGCTTCCAGTTCCCGCTCACCTATCGCAACACGCATGGAGCCTGGAAGATCGACGGTAGTATCGCGCCGGGTCTGTCGACCTCTTCCAACGTGCTGAAAGAATTCACCGACCAGGTAAGCAGCGACGACCTGTTTGCGACCGCACGGCTCGAAGGACGTCGTGAGTCAGGATCCCGCAACTGGGTGCTCGGCATTGCTTACGATCGTGCTTTCGGCAGACCCCTGGTCTATCCGGTCGCTGGCATCGAGCTGGCGCCGACCGACGCGTTTGGCGTCCGGCTCGCATTCCCCGACCCCGGGTTCCGTTACCGCTGGTCGGACAGGCAGTCAATTTCCGGGATACTGTTTCCATCGGGGCACCAGTGGCACGTGATGACCGACGACTTCAGTGCCGAGTTCGACTACCGCGTCGAGGGCTTTCGCGCACAGCTCGGCTGGAGCATCAGGCTGTGGAAAGAGCTCACGCTCGATATCTCGGGCGGCTACGAGTTCGGTCGAAAGCACTACCTGACCGACGACGTCGGCGCGCGCATCGAATCCGATATCGACGACCAGTGGCTGTTCCTGGTCGGACTGCGCTCAGCGTCGGCGCCCCGCGTGTACACGCACGGGGGCCAGCTCTGAAGGGCCATGTTTTGGCAACTTGGAAAAATTACATCGCTAAGGCAAAATGCGGGGCCGCCTGGCAAGGCCTGCGCGGAACATAAGTTTATGAACTATAAAATATTACTCACTCTTGCTACAGCGCTGATCGCTGCCAATGTGGCGGCTGGACCCGTCTACCAGCCGGCCGGGGCCAACCTGACGCTGGGCGATGTTACGCATGGCAATCGCCTGCAGTCGGCATCCAGCAATCCCGCGGCTGCAGCGGCAGACCGGGCGCGCGCAAGCGGTAGGCCTGTTCGTGGCACGGTGGTCTCGGGCGCGGCCGGCCTCGAGTACGGTAACGTGCAAAACCTGTTCGACCTCTACAACGAGCTGACACAAGCCTATGCGCCGAGCGATCCGGGCACGGGCGGAGGTCCGGGGCAAGACCCGGGCGACAAGCCCGACGAGGGCATCAACATCGGCGACATCCTCGACACCCTCGATCCACAGATTCAGGAAACGCTGGACGCGCTCGCCAGGGAGATCGCCACGCAGACGGTTCTGCTATTGCTCATAGAGGATGAGGGCTACGCCAAAGCCTGGCTGGCGGCCGATGCCCCCTTCGTGTTCGACAAGCAGGTGCTCGGCGGCACGTGGACGCTTGGCGTCAACTGGTCCGGCAGCTCCAAGGCATACGGTATTACCGAGCCCATCGAATTCGACCGGGATGCTGCGCGACAGGTGATCGAGGACTGGGTCAATGCGCTGCCCATTGACCGTCCCGGCTCATTCTCCATCAGTGATAACATCGTCCTGACGCCGCAACCGGGAACCAATGAAGTATTCCTGGCCTTCACCAACGACAGCTCACTCGTCAGCAAATCGTCGCAAACCACGGAATTCAGCCTCAGTTACAGTCGTGAGGCACTGTCCCGCGAAAGCGGCGCCCTGTACTTCGGAGCGCGGGCAAATATCTACCTGAAACAGCTCTCGCGCCTGAGCGTTCGCTTCGGCGACATCACCAACTCCGAAGAGTTGTTCGACGCAATCCGGGACGCAGATTTCACAACTGACGAAGGCGCCGGCCTCGACCTGGGCGTCTTGTGGGTAGCCAACAACTACCAGCTCGGCGCGCAAGTAACGAACATCAACGAACCCAAGTTCGTGTTCCCGGATGTAAACCTGGCGCCATACAGAAGCGAATCGATCATCAGGACCCTGCAAAACGACAAGACCTACGTAATGGATCGCCAGTTGAAGCTGGAGGCTTCACTGTTTTCGCAGGACCGCCGCTGGTCCGCTCATCTCGGCTACGATGTAGATCCCGCGACCGATGCGTTGGGCGACCGGTTCCAGTGGCTGACGCTGAGCGGCGGTTTTACGATCGACAGCTGGTGGATTCCGTCGGCCCGCATCGGCTACCGGCGAAACCTCGCGGGGACCGAAATCGGCTACGTCAGCGTCGGCGCGACGGTATTCAAGTACGTGAATATCGACATCGCGTCTGCCCTCGATACCGTCAAGATCGGCGGGGACACACTGCCGCAGGGCCTCATGGGCAGTATCGGCTTCGAGATCAGCTGGTAGCCGATCGAACCTGCCTACTCGGCGGGTGTCTCTCCGTGTTCGTGGAGGTGTAGATCCGGCTCGACGTGCGGCAGGTGATGCTCGAATTCTTCAGTCAGGTGTTCCGCGTTGCGGATCCAGCTGCAGGTCTCGCAGGTGCACGTCGTTTCGTCGTGCCGCAGCTCGCTGTGCAGCGCCTCGACGAGTTTTACGCCTTCGCGCAATGAGTCGGCCAGCGCTTCGTTGGATTTGTCGTCGCGGTGGACGAAGTCTTCCAGGCACTTGTCCCAGCCGCAGTCGCCGGAACCGTCACAGGTATGGCAGCGCTCACCGGTGGCCTCGAAGAAACTCTTGTGCGGATAGTTTCCTCCCTCGATGAGTTGCCTGACGAGAATACCGGGATAAGTGAGCGCTTCTATTAGTTGTCGTCGCATGACCCTCTCCTATCAGCTCCATCTCCATACTAGGCGGAACACCAGGTGCACTCAAGCACCCCCGGCGGCCAGATCGTAGGTAATTGCCGCAGTTGAATTTTTTGCCGAAGGGGCAGGCGCCTGCGCGTCCGGGATTGTCACCACCTGAGCGCCGCTAGCCCTGGCTCGTTGACAGGGAACGCCGAATGCGACGCGCGAAAAGAACCATCGACAGCGTCATGACGAAGAACGGCGTCAGTCGACCGCCGCCACCGCCACCGGTACCTTCGTTGACGCCGACGACGACGGTGCGCCTCGCAGTCGCGAGGTTGCCGGCGCGGTCGGCCACGCTGTAGGTGATGGTCTGCGTGCCCACAACGGTCGAATTCACGGTTCCCGAAACCACGATCTTGTCGGTGATGTCGCCGTCGATGTCGTCGACAGCCGTTGCACCCGGATCCACGTACGCCTGCCCTGCAGGGATGTTCACGCTGGCCTCGCCGAGCAGCTCGATGTCCGGGTTCCTCCGGTCGCCGAGACCCAGCCGGCCGATGCCGTTGTTCGCATGAATCTCGAGCACGCCGGCGTTGCCGCCCACGAGGATCAGGTCGAGCGACTCGTCGCTATTGAAGTCGGTGAGCACACCGCGCTGCATGCCCGCACTGACGATTTGCTCCGGCGCCAGCGAGAAACTGCCGTCCTGGGAGCCGAGATACAGCTGGTGCACGCCCGCCTCGTTAATCGCAACGATATCCGGCCAGCCGTCGGCGTCGATGTCACCCGACACGAGCGCCGAAACCGGCGAGGCGCCGAATGACGGGCCCGGCGAAAACTGGCCGCTACCCTGCTGGTACAGCACCCTGTTCTGCGGCGCGCTCATGTCGTTGCCGTCGATGGCCAGCAGGAGATCGGCGGCGCCGTCGCCGTTGAGATCCGTTGCGGTGACGTTGGCGACGCTACCGAGGTCAAGCGGGGTAACGCCGGCAACGGATCCGTCACCGCCGTTGTAAACGAGCTCGACCCTGCGATCCGCAGCGAGCACGACGATGAAGTCCTGGTCGCCATCCTGGTCGAGATCCGCAATCGCGAGGTCTCTTCCGGCGCCCGACGCCAACGGCGTGACGTCGATGCCACCTTCCGCGGCGCGACTCAGCAGTGCCGTCCCACCGGAACCCGTGACGATCAGTTCGGAAACGCCATCGCTATCGACGTCCGCTGCAAGCAGGTCGTTCACGTTGGCTATGCCGCTGCCCTGCAGGCTTGCGGCACTCGTGAACCCACCGCTACCGTCATTGACAAAAATCTCCACGGAACGCCCATTCAGGCCGCCGACCGCGATGTCGGGCGATCCGTCTCCGTTCCATTCGACCAGCGCAAGCGCCGATCCACCCGTGTCGGCACCAAGGCTGCTGCCGGGAGTCGTGACGGCGCGATTGCCGTTGTTGAAGAACACCACGGTTTCAGCAGCTGTCGCGACAATATCGACAGCGCCGTCGCCGTCGAGGTCACCCGCACGCACGCCGGCGCCCGCAACATTGACGATTTGCGTAGGACCCTCGCTAAACTCTGCAACGACGGCAGCACCCGCCAGATCATCATTGTCTCCGGGATTCGGGTCGTCGGCAGTGATCTCCCCGATCATCGAGTTGTCGCCATCGCCAGCTTGCACGCCCTGCACGGTAAGTGTGATTGACGTGCCGGCTGCGACGACGCCGACCGCGCAATCCATGAGCGGCGCGCTTGTCCCGTTTTCCGTAACCTCGCAGCCCTCGGGTGCCGTGACCGTCAGCGACGGGCCGCTCGTGACCCAGCCCGCCAGCAACCGGCCATCCTGCAGGTCGGCGGGACCCTTGTTTTCGATATCGATATTCCACTGCGCATCCTCGCCCACGGTCACCGGGTTTGCCGCAAGCGCTATGCCCAGAACGACGTCGCTGCGGTTGTCTCGCAATATGCGCAATGGAAAGCTCAGGGTGGCGGTAGCGCCGGCCCGGTCCTGCGCCGTCACTCTAATCGTGTACGGTTCGTCGCGCGCATCCGCGCGCGCGGGCGTGCCGGACAGGACGCCCGTTGCTGCATTGAGCTGCAGCCTCCCACTTGCCGGCAGCCCACTCGCGCTGAATCGCAGTACGTCACCCTCGTCGGGATCTTCGAAATTTGCGCTTATGTTCCGGCTGTAGGCGATGTTTTCTATCGCTTCCTGGTCCGGGACCTGCTTGACGACGACCGGCGGTGAATTACGCCGCACGATGAGCAATTTGAATTTGAGGGTTGCCGATTCACCTGCACGATCTTTCGCCTTGACCTCGATCGAGTAAGGCTTGTCCGTAACGTCCGCTGCCACGGGCTTCCCCGAGATTACGGCACTCTGCGGATCGAGCTGCAACGAGCCGCTCTTCGGGAGGCCCTTGGCGCTGAATTCCAGGACATCGCCTTCATCGGGATCGGCGAAATTTCCCGCGAGAACCAGGCGATAGGCCTCACCCTCCGTTATCTCCTGGTCCGGCACGTCGCTCACCACGAACGGTGGCGAATTCGGCACCTCCTCGACCTTGATCTTGACCTTCGCATCTCTCGAGTAGCGGGTGCCGTCGAATGCCCGGTACTTGAACTCGTCGTCCTTTGATTTGCCGCCATCGTGCTGGTAGCGGAAGGTACCGTCGGGGCGAAGCTCGAGGGTGCCGTGCTTGACGTCGCTCTCGAGCTCCGCCGTCAACCGGTCGCGCTCGAAATCGAAATCGTTGTCGAGCACGCTGCTGGCGCCCGTCGTCAACTCCTCGACGGTTCCGCCTCGATAAACGACGGCCGAGTCTTCGCCTGCGAAAGGCGGCCAGCCGCTCGCCCAGGCTGCCGTCGAGAGTCCGAGCACGGTTGCCAGTACGGCAGCCCCGGCAGCGGCGCGGCCACACTTCAGTCGTACCCGAATCATCCTCAAAACGCGATCCCCTGCTCTGTCGTTGTTATCGTGGACTGCGTTAGACGAAGTGTAGCGAAACACCGGCAAAGGTGAAAGACAAAGTGCTTTTGGTAATTATGGTAAATTGTTGAATTATCGCGAGATATCCATTGCATATACGTACAGGTCTAAGCGCAGGATGTGGCGAAACAAGCGCGCAATGACAAATATTCGCAAGCACATCAACAACCTGAGACGACGGAAGAAGACCGTGATCGTAAGCCTTGTCCTGATATTCGAAGTGCTGGGCATCCTGTCGGCAATGCACGCGGTGATGAACGTTCGCACGCCACAGGGTTCCATTGCCTGGGCCGTGTCGCTCGTGATCGTGCCGGTTGTCAGCGTGCCGGCATACTGGGTGTTCGGCCGCGACCGGTTCAAGGGCTATGTGCTCGCGAGGCGCGCCGACGACGAGCGCCTCGACGACCTTTGGCGGCGCGCCAGGCAAGGGGTCGAACAGCTGGTCGCTGCGACGGACTGGCAGAATGCGGCGATCCGCGGTACCGAAAGCCTCGCGCGGCTGCCGTTCACGGGCGGCAATGAGGTGGAGTTGCTGATCGACGGCGAAACCACCTTCGAGAGCATCTTCGCCGGTATCGATTCTGCGCAGGACTATGTGCTCGTGCAATTTTATATCGTGCACGGCGACGATCTCGGCACCGAACTGCAGTCGCGGCTTATCGATGCAGCCAGCCGCGGCGTCCAGGTCTACTTTCTCTACGACGAAATCGGCAGCCTTGGCCTCGAGACATCCTATATCGATGACTTGCGGCGCAGCGGTGTGGCCATGTTGCCGTTTCACAGTCGCAAGGGCTCCGGCAACCGCTTCCAGCTCAATTTTCGCAATCACCGCAAGACCGTCGTCGTCGACGGACGCGAAGCATGGATCGGAGGTCACAACGTCGGCGACGAATACCTCGGCAGGGACCCGACCGTCGGCCGCTGGCGGGATACGCATATGCGCCTCGCCGGGCCGGCGGCACTCGGTGCCCAGATTGCTTTCGTGGAAGACTGGCGCTGGGCCGCGGACGAAACGCTCTACGATCTCAACTGGGAGCCTGCGCCGGCTCCGGGCGGCAATGCGCAGTCGCTGGTCATTGCCAGCGGACCGGCCGACGAGGTCGAAACCGCTTCACTGATGTACACGCAGGCGATCAACGCGGCGGCGCGGCGCATCTGGATCGCAAGCCCCTATTTCGTTCCGGACGACGCCATCGTGCAGTCGCTGCAGCTTGCCGCACTTCGCGGCGTCGATGTTCGAATCCTGATCCCGGAAAAATCGGACAGCACTCTCGTTACTCTCGCAGCCTATTCGTTCCTCGACGAGGTCGGCTCGACCGGCGTTCAATTCTACCGCTACCAGGACGGATTCCTGCACGGCAAGGTAATGTTGATCGACGATTCCGTGGCTACCGTCGGTACCGCTAATTTCGACAACCGCTCGTTCCGGCTCAATTTCGAGATCACGGCCGTGGTCGTCGAGCAGGAATTTGCCGAGGCCGTGAAGGCCATGTTCGAAGAAGACTTCAACAAGTCCCGCCGCATGGAAGCCGGCGAATTCGAGGAAAAAAACTACCTGTTCAGGGTCGCCGCAAGACTCGCCAGGCTGGCGTCCCCGATACTCTGATCAGCGTCCGGCGGCCGGCGCGTTCTTGACGGCGACTGACTTGATCTGCGCCAGCACCCGGTCGCCCGGCTTGAGGTCCAGCAGGGCGCGGGAACGGCGCGTGATTCTCGAGAGAACCTGTCCCGAGCCGATCGCCAGCTGCACCAGCGCGCAGGACTCGCCATCGTCCCGAATGGACTCGATGGACGCCGGGAGCACGTTGAGAACCGTCGAGGCGCCGGGGTCTTCGCGGCTCAGGCTGACGTCGTTTGCTCGAATACGCAGCCGCAACGGCGCGCCGATCTCGTAAGCCCCGGGCACCCACATCTCGATGCCGTCGACGGCGATTTTCGTTAGCCCGTCACCGACATCGCGGTCGATGGCTTCGGCGTGGATGATCGCACCGGCTTCCTCACCGCCCAGCAGCGGCAGGTCGGCGCGCAACAGCACCTCCTGTATGTCGCCTGCGGCAACGATTCGGCCCCGCTCCATGACGAGCAGGTAGTCGCAAAGACGAATCACCTCCTCGATGCTGTGGCTGACGTATATCACGGGAATGGAAAGCGCCGAGTGAAGCCTGTCCAGGAACGGCAGGATCTCGTCGCGCCGCGCGCGGTCGAGCGCCGCTATCGGCTCGTCCATGAGCACGACACGGGGCGACCGCAGCAGCGCCCGGGCAATCGCTACGCGCTGCGCCTCGCCGCCCGACAACGTATCGATGCGGCGATCCAGCAGGTCGCGCAGACCGAGCAGCTCCACGGCTTCGTCGAAACCGACATCCTCGCGGCGACCGCGGCGCTGACCATACTCGATGTTTTGCCGGACGCTCAGGTGCGCAAACAGGCGCGGCTCCTGGAACACATAGCCGATCTCCCGATCGTGCACGGGGCGCGACACCCTGTCGTCCTGCCAAACATCGTCCGCGACGGCGAGGCGGCCGTTGGCGCCGCGCTCGAGTCCGGCAATGCAGCGCAGCAGCGCGGTCTTGCCCGCCCCGGACTCACCGAACACGCCGGTGATCCCCCGCATCGGAATATCGGCGTCCACGTCCAGCGAGAAGTCGCTGCGCTGCAGCCGGTAGCGGACGGAAATATGCCTGCTCAACGCGACCGCCTCTCGAGTCGGCGGTTGGCGAGGAACATCGACAAGAGCACCGCGAACGCAAACACCACGAGGATGATCGACATCTGGTGCGCGCTCGCATAGTCGAGCGACTCGACGTGATCGTAGATCGCGATGGACACGACGCGCGTTTCGCCCGGGATGTTGCCACCGACCATCAGCACCACACCGAACTCACCGAGGGTGTGGGCAAAGCTCAGTACCGTTGCGGTAAGGAAGCCGGGCGCGGAAAGCGGCACGGCAATCGTGAAAAACGCATCGAGTTCTGACGCGCCCAGCGTGCGAGCCGCCTCGACTTCCTGCCTGCCGAGAGCGTCGAAGGCGCTCTGCAGCGGCTGCACCGCAAACGGCAGGCTGTAAAAACAGGAGGCGATCACGAGCCCGGTGAACGAAAACGTGAGTGCTTCACCGCTTACCTTGACCCACCATTGGCCGATCGCGCCGTAGGGCCCGAGCACGATCAGCAGGTAGAAACCCATCACCGTCGGCGGCAGTACGATAGGCAAGGCCACGACAGCCTGAATCGCCGGCTTCAGGCGCGACTGCGTGCGCGACAGCCACCAGGCGAGCGGCGTCCCCAGAAGGACCAGGATCACGGTGGTCAATGCGGCCAGCTGCAGCGACAGCAGCAGGGGCCCCAGGGTCGATGCCATTACTCCTTCACCTCGGGCAAGCTGTACCCATGGCGCCGGATGATGGCACGTCCGGCGGCGCTGCGCAGGAAGGTGAGAAACGACTTCGCGCCTGCCGAGGCCGCACCCCGCTGCAGCAATATTGCCTGCTGGTCGATCGGGGTGTGCATCGTATCCGGTACCGGCCAGCTGCAGGATGCCGGGGGCAGCGACGGCGCCTGCAGCTGCGAGCGAGCGATAAAGCCGAGCTCTGCGTTGCCCGATGCCGCAAACTGCAGCGTCTGCGCGATATTCTCGCCGACGACCAGGCGGCCGCGCAGCAATTCCCACAGCCCCGATCGCTGCAGAAACGATTTCGCGGCAGCGCCGTACGGCGCCGTCTCGGGATTCGCGATCGCGATACGCCCGCCGTCGCCGCCATGGAGCGCCGCCCGGCAGTCCTCGACCTGCCGCGACCAGAGTACGAGCGTGCCGAGCGCATAGGTGAAACGTGTTCCGGGGACGCCCACGCCGCTGCTCTCGAGGCGCTGCGGCCGCTCGGCATCAGCCGCCAGCAACACGTCGAACGGCGCGCCGTTCACGATCTGGGCATAGAGTTTCCCGGTCGAAGCCGTGGTGATGCGGATCTCGTCCTCCGATTGCTCGGCAAACTGCACGGCAATATCCCGCGCCGTGGCCGCAAAATTGCTTGCCACTGCGACGGTGACGTAATCCTCCCCGGTCGCTGCGACCGGTACCAGGATCAACGCGACGAGGAGAAGTCGTGCTGCGATGGAACTACCCCGAACGGCTGGCCTTCAGCTTCTGACGGTGGTCGTGAAGCAAAGGTTCAGTATAACCGTTCGGCTGCTCACATCCTTTGAAGACGAGGTCGCAGGCGGCGCGGAATGCAATGCTGCCGTCGTAGTCGTCGCTCATCGACATGTAGTTGGGATCGCCCGCATTCTGATCGTCGACGACGGCCGCCATGCGCTCGAACGTCTCGCGCACCTGCTCCTCACTGGCGACGCCATGCAGCAGCCAGTTGGCCATGTGCTGGCTCGATATGCGCAGCGTCGCACGATCCTCCATGAGTCCCACGTCGTTGATGTCGGGTACTTTCGAACAGCCGACGCCCTGATCGATCCAGCGCACGACGTATCCCAGTATGCCCTGGGCGTTGTTGTCGAGTTCGTTCTGGATCGTTGCAGCGTCGAGCGTGGCCGTGTCGCAAAGCGGCGGCGTCAGGATGTCGTCAAGGCTGGCAAGGGGCCGCGATGCAAGCTCGCGCTGGCGCGCCGCGACGTCGACGAAATGATAATGCATTACGTGCAGCGTTGCCGCCGTCGGCGATGGCACCCAGGCGCAGTTGGCGCCCGCTTCCGGGTGCGCCTGCTTGGTGTCCATCATCTGCTTCATTTCATCCGGCTTCGGCCACATGCCCTTGCCGATCTGCGCCCGGCCGGGCAGTCCGCAGCGGATGCCGATGTCGACGTTCCAGTCCTCGTAGGCCGTGATCCAGGGCTCCTGCTTGATCGCCTCCTTGGGCTTCATCGGTCCGGCACGCATGCTCGTGTGTATTTCGTCCCCGGTTCGGTCGAGGAAACCGGTGTTGATAAAGACCAACCGGTCCTTCACGGCTCGGATGCACTCCATCAGGTTCACAGTGGTGCGGCGTTCTTCGTCCATCACACCGACCTTGAGCGTATTGCGCTCGACACCGAACAGGTCTTCGACACGCGAGAACAACGTATCGGTAAACTGCGCCTCGTCCGGCCCGTGCATCTTCGGCTTGACGATGTAAACGCTACCGTGGCGGCTGTTCGGCAGGCTGCGCAATACCTTGCGGTTAGCCAATGCGCACGCCGTCGTCATAACGGCATCCATGATGCCCTCGAACACTTCCTCGCCGTTACGATCGAGGATCGCGCTGTTGGTCATCAGGTGTCCGACGTTACGAACCAGCATCAGGCTGCGGCCGGACAGGACGATGCGTTCGCCGTCGACGCTCTTGTATTCGCGGTCCGGGTTCAGCCGCCGCGTCAGCGACTCGCCGCCCTTGGCAAAGGTCGCGTCCAGCGTTCCCTGCATGAGCCCGAGCCAGTTGCGATAAACGCCGATCTTGTCTTCCGCGTCCACGGCGGCGACCGAGTCTTCGCAGTCCTGGATCGTCGTGATCGCCGATTCCAGCACGACGTCGGCAACGTTCGCGGCAGCCTCGCGGCCGATCGGGTGCTGTGGATTCGTCTGTATCTCGATGTGCAGGCCATTGTGCGCGAAGAGGTAGGTAACGGCGTCGCCGTCTCGCGCATGGCCCCGAAATGCGCCCTCATCAGCCAGCCCCACCGTCTTGCCGTCGGCCACCGCCACGAACTCGTCGCCGGCGATGCCGTAATCGGCAACTTCCGCATGGCTCGCCCCGTCGAGCGGGATAGCCCGGTCGAGAAAGTCCTGTGCATAACGAATGACCGCGCAGCCGCGGGTCGGGTTATAGGGCCCGTCGCGCTCCCGGCCGTCTTCTTCGCTGATTACGTCGGTCCCGTAAAGTGCATCGTACAGGCTGCCCCAGCGCGCATTCGCCGCGTTCAGGGCAAAACGCGCGTTGCTCACCGGGACTACCAGCTGCGGGCCGGCGACCTCGGCGATTTCCGCGTCGACGTTCGCGGTTCCGATGGTGAACGCTTCGCCAGCCTCCAGCAGATAGCCGATGGACTTCAGAAAAGCGACGTATTCGGCGTGGTCGTAGTCGCTGCCAGGGTGGGCGAGATGCCAGTCGTCGATCTTCTGCTGCAGTTCGTCACGGGTTTGCAGCAGCTCACGATTGACCGGTGTCAATTCGTCGATCAATGCGCCGAAACCGGCCCAGAAACCGGCCGGCTCGACGTCGATCGCGGGCAGTAGCTCTTTCTCGACAAAATCGAAAAAGGCCGTGTCGACTTTCAGACCACCGACTTCCCGCCGGCCCTTTTCATTGTTGCTCATGACACCTGTCTTCTTATGCGACGAACTGCTCTTCCTCGGTGCTGCCTTCCAGGGCGGACGTCGATGACAGCCCGTGCATGATGGTGTTCTGCACGGCGTCGAAGTAACCGGCGCCGACGAAGGACTGGTGCTTCGCCGCGCGGAATCCGTGCTGCTCGTCGGCGAACTCGCGCTGCTGCAACAGCGAATAGGCGTACATGCCTTCGGCTTTGTAGGCGCGGCTGAGGCGGAACATGCTCGAGTTCAGTGCGTGCCAGCCCGCCAGCGTAATGAACTGGAACTTGTAACCCATTTTGGCCAGTTCCTCGCGGAAAATCTTCATCGTGTCGTCGTCGAGGTTCGCCTGCCAGTTGAATGACGGCGAACAGTTGTAGGCCAGCAGCTGGTCCGGGAACTCTGCATGGATCGCGTCGGCGAAACGTTGCGCCTGCTCGAGATCCGGCCGCGACGTCTCGCACCAGATCATGTCGGCGTAGGGTGCATAGGCGAGGCCACGGGCGATTGCCTGGTCAAGCCCGGCGTTACAGCGGAAGAAGCCTTCGGGCGTCCGCTCTCCGGTGATGAATTGCCGGTCCCGTTCGTCCGAATCCGAGGTGATGAGATTCGCCGCATCGGCATCGGTGCGGGCGATGAGGACGGTGGGAACGTCGTACACGTCGGCCGCGAGCCGGGCGGCGAGCAGCTTGGCTTCCGCTTCCTGCGTCGGAACGAGCACCTTACCGCCCATGTGGCCACATTTCTTGGCCGACGACAGCTGGTCTTCGAAATGAACACCGGCCGCGCCCGCACGAATCATGTGCTTCATGAGTTCGAACGCGTTCAGGTTGCCGCCGAAACCGGCTTCGGCGTCGGCGACGATCGGCGCGAACCAGTCAATGCTGTCGTCCTCGTTGAGCGCGTGAATCTCGT
>CBDUCE010000032.1:0-20435 GCA_965365575.1 uncultured Gammaproteobacteria bacterium | reverse complement strand
CGCACTCCGGCCGGCCGACGTGCTGCGATATAGGTCTCGTCGAACAGGTTGTCGACCTTTACGTAAGTCGAGAGCTGCGGCGTAAACTGCCAGGCCGCCACCATGTCCCAGATCACGTGGGCGTCGATCGATTCTTCGGGGATGAAGGCACCCTGTCCGGCGCGCGTACGCAGCTCGCCGACGTAACTGGCTGCGAGGTTGAAGCGCCACTTGCTGGCCTCGAGGCCGGCCGTCGCGCGCAGCTGATGTTCGGGAATGTAGGGCAACTCGTCGCCGACCTGTACGTCGCCCCAGGGATCGAAATCGCTCTCGAACGCGTTGCGGAACTCCGCTTCCGCGGTCCAGGTGTAGCGCAGCTCGAACGGCACGTCGATCGACTTCAGGCTCCAGTTGTAAGTGCCGGAGAGTTCTAGACCAGACACTTTCACCTCGCCGCCGTCGAACTGGTCGCCGATCTCGCCGCCGCCGCCCGTCGATTCTGTGACGGTGCCGACAAGATTGTCGTAATCGTTGAGGAAGTAGATACCCTCGAAACTCACGCTGCCGTTGTCGTAACGCGCGCCCGCTTCGAAATTGAGGCTGTCTTCCTCGTCGGCGGTGCTGCCCGGCGCGGGCGGGTTGAAGCCCCTGTGCAGGCCGGCCAGCAGGCGCCATTCCTCCGAGACGCGATAGAGCGCACCGACGCCCGGAATCACGACCTGCGTCGAATTCTCGCGAACGCGGCTCGGTCCCTGGCTGCGCGATGGGTCGTCCGTCGAGTAGTCCAGCCGTTGCATGTCGATGTCCTCGAAGCGCACGCCCGGCGTCAGTATCCAGTTGCCAGTGCGAATCTCGGCATCCACGAACATGGCGCGAACGTCAGCCTGGCTCACGCGATTGGTCTGCGAGCCGGGCGCTGCCGCGGTCGTCAGCACGAGCGTGCCATCGTCCATGCGGTAACCGTCCTGCTTCTGGAAACGGTCCTCTTCGTCTTCGTGGATGCGGACGCCGGCCGTCAGGGCGATATCGGTATCGCCGACCCCGGTGTCCCACTGGATGCTGGCCTGCACGCCCTGGGAGTAGTACTCGCGATTATTGGCACGAATCTGCACGGCGTCGTCCGGGCTCGTTACGCCCTGCATGTAGCCGAGCTCGGTCGCAAACGTCGCCGGATCCTCGAGGACATTGGAAATGCTCTCGCCGCCGACCGACTGCACCTTGTACCAGTTGCGCCAGAAGTCATTGCGATAGGCCGTGATCTGCGCGCGCCAGCTATTGCCGGGATCGATCACGTAAGTGGCCTGGTACTGCTCGTGCTCGCTCTGGAAGTTGTCGTTTGCCGACGCCGCGTAGCGGCTGTACGGCGTCGACGCGAAATCCTCGTCCGTCAGGCCGAGGTAGGTCTCGTTCGAATCCTGCTCGGTGTAGCCGAGCTTGATGCGCAGGCTCTGGTAAACGGAACTGCGCGGATCGCTGTCGACCTGCAGCTTCGCAACGTAGTCCTCGAGATCGTAGCCCGTGTCGCCGCCGACCGGACCTTCGATCGTCTTGAAGCCGTCGCTGCCCGCCTGCACGGTCTCCAGCAGCCAGGACACGCGCTCGCCGCGGTTGCCCGCATACAGGTGCGCGTCTGCCGTGCCGTGCTCGCCGACACGCACGTCCGCCATCACGCCCATGGCGTCGGGAATCGGCGTCGAGATCATGTTGATCGCGCCGCCCGTCGTGCGCGGCCCGATAGCGACCGACGCCGGGCCCTTGAGGACCTCGAGCGCGTTCATGCGCCGCTGCGTCGGGAAATAGTAGGCCGACGGCGCGGAGTAGGGCGCCGGCGCAATGAGGATGCCGTCCTCGAGAAGCGCGATACGTGCGCTGCGGTCCAGCCCGGAGCCACGAATGCCGATGTTCGGCCGGAGCCCGAAGCCTTCTTCTTCCTGCAGGTAGACGCCGGGAACCGTGCGCAGTGCGCGCAGGATATCGGCGGTACTGAATATTTCGAGTTCCTCGCTGTCGATCTTGTGCGCGGATCCCGGAACGTCGGCGACATCGGTCTTGCGCCCGAAGATCGTTATCGTGTCTATCGTGTCGCTGGCGCCGTTCTCGGCCGCCGGAACGGCAAACGGCAGCGCCAGGGTCGAAGCGAGTATTGCGCCGCGGACGGCGCGGCTGAGATTTTGGTTCATCAGCTCCCCCGAAGAGCGTTGAGTCATGCGATGTTCAGACGATAATGCAAATGAGAATGATTCGCAAATAGGGGAAAATACGTAGGCACCGGGGCCGGATTGACCCGTCGCCAGACTTATGTAACATCGTTGATCGCGACCGTGAAAGCGGCTTGCGACATAAGCGGCGTTCCAGCTCACACTTCTGGCCGTGACGGCTACCCTCTACAGGGGCTTGCAGGCATGGCACCATGACGGTCGCTTTGGGGATACACGAAGGACGCGATGAGCGAGCAGGCTCACAGACTCCTGATCGTAGAGGACGATCCTGGACTACTCAGCCAGTTGCGCTGGTGTTTCGAGGACTACGACGTGTGTACGGCGGGCGATCGTGAGTCGGCGATCGCAGAACTCAGGCGCCACGAACCCGCTGTCGTGCTGCAGGACCTGGGGTTGCCGCCCAAACCCGATGGCGTCGACGAAGGTCTGCTGACGCTCTCCGAGATACTCAAGCTCTCGCCGTCGACGAAGGTTATCGTCGTCACTGGCCATGGCGACCAGGAAAACGCGCTGCGTGCGATCGCGCTGGGTGCCTACGACTTCTACCAGAAGCCCGTCGACACCGACACGCTGAAACTCATCGTGGAACGTGCGTTCAGTATCAGTCATCTCGAAGCCGAGAACCGCCGGTTGCAGGAAGTTTGCAGCGATTCGCCGCTCGACGGCATCGTTGCCGCGAGCGAGGGCATGCTCGCGGTTTGTCGCATGATCGAAAAAGTCGCCCCTACGGACGTCACGACGCTGCTGCTGGGCGAATCGGGCACCGGCAAGGAACTGCTGGCCCGCTCCCTGCATCGGCTGAGCCCGCGCAAGAACAACGCCTTCGTCGCGATCAACTGCGCTGCGATCCCGGAAAACCTGCTGGAATCCGAGCTTTTTGGTCACGAGAAGGGCGCCTTCACCGGCGCGGTCAAGACCACGCCCGGCAAAGTCGAACTGGCGGCCGGCGGCACGCTGTTCCTCGACGAAATCGGCGACATGCCCCTGCCGCTGCAGGCCAAGATGCTGCGCTTCCTCCAGGAGCGTGTCATCGAGCGTGTCGGCGGGCGGCAGGAGATCTCCGTGGACGTGCGCGTGGTCTGCGCGACCAACCAGAACCCCGAAGACCTCATCAAGGCCAGCGCGTTTCGCGAGGACCTCTATTACCGCGTCAGTGAAATCACCATCAACATCCCGCCGTTCCGTGAGCGTGAGGAAGGACGTCTTATCCTCGCGCGCACGCTGCTGCAGAAATATTGCGCGAAGCAGGGCAGGGCTCTCAACGGCTTCAGCGAGGATGCCGTGAAGGCCATCGAGTCCTATTCCTGGCCGGGCAACGTCCGCGAGCTCGAGAACAAGATCAAGGGTGCCGTCATCATGGCCGACGGCAAGCTCGTGATGGCCGCGGATCTCGGTATCGATGCCGGCGACGGCGAACCCGATTCCCTGAACCTGCGCGAGGTCCGGCAGCGTGCCGAGTCGAAGGCGATCCGCGTCGCCCTGACGCGCAGCTACGGCAACATCTCCAAGGCGGCGGAGCTGCTCGGGATCACGCGGCCGACGCTTTACGACCTCATGAACAAGTACGGCCTGACGGCCGAGGCGTATTCCAAGAAGAGCGTCGTCAACGCGAATTGATCGTACTGCGATCGCGCCCCGAGGCGCGTTCCTACCGGGTCTTGAACTGGTCGGGATTCAGGTCGTGGCGCGCCAGCAGCTTGTAGAAATCGGTGCGGTTGCGTTTTGCAAGCCGCGCGGCCTGGCTCACGTTACCGGTGGTGATCTGCAGGATCTGCGACAGGTAGTTGCGCGTGAATTCGTCGCGCGCGTCGCTGAACGACAGCAGCTTGCCGGCGTGCTCACCCAGCGACTGCTGCACGAGTTCCGCCGAGATGACGGGCGAGCGTGACAGCGCCACATTCTGCCGGACGACGTTATAGAGCTGGCGAATGTTGCCCGGCCATTCAGCGGTCACGAGCATCTCGACCGCTTCGGGCGCGTAGACTTTACGTTCCTGGCCGGCCTCGCGCGCGATCTGCTGCAGGAAATGCGCAACCAGCAGCGGTATGTCCTCGCGCCGCTGGTCCAGCGGCGGGATCTTGATGTTGACGACGTTCAGCCGGTAGTAGAGATCTTCCCGGAAGCGGCCCTGGCCCATGAGCTCCTGCAGGTCGCGGTGGGTGGCCGATATGACCCGCACGTCGACATCGATCGCTTCGGTGCTGCCAACCGGCCGTACCTGGTGTTCCTGCAGCACGCGCAGCAGCTTGACCTGCAGCCGCATCGGCATGTCGCCGATCTCGTCGAGCAGCAGGGTGCCTCCCTCGGCCGCCTGGAAAAGGCCCTTGTGGCTGCGTGTAGCGCCCGTGAAGGCGCCTTTTTCATGACCGAATAGCTCCGACTCCAGCAGGTTCTCCGCCATGGCGGAGCAATTGATGGCCACGAACGGTTTCTCGTGACGCGGGCTCGCGTTGTGGATCGCCCGCGCCAGGAGTTCCTTGCCGGTGCCGCTCTCGCCATTGATGAGCACCCGCGCGTCCGTCGCCGCGACCATCTTGGCCTGGTTGAGGATTTCCTTCATGGCCTGGTTGCGCGTGATGATCTCCGCCGACCAGTCTTCCTCGACTTCAACCGAGCCCGAGACCTTGATGGCCTTCTGCACGGTCTGCATGAGTTCGTCCTTGTCGATGGGCTTGGTCAGGAAGCCGAAGGCGCCGCTCTGCGTCGCCACGACGGCGTCGGGTATCGTGCCGTGCGCGGTAACGATCACGACCCGCAGTCCCGGCGAGCGGGTCTGCAGTTCCTTGAGCAGCCCGATGCCGTCCATCTTGTCCATGCGCAGATCCGTGATGACCAGGTCGGGGCTGAAGCGACTCAGGATCGCCAGCGCCTTGTGCGCGGACTCGACGGCTTCGACTTCGTAGCCCTCGGCGCGCAGCCGGATCGACAGCAGCCTGAGCAGGCCGGGGTCGTCATCGACGAGCAGGATTTTTCCCTCGGAACCGGTGTTCTTGATTGCCATGTAATTTAACTAAAGTCGCGAATAGCAAAGGGTAGTGCTAACGGGAGGCGTCGGCAAGGAACTGTGTGCCAGAGAGGGGGCGCGGTTCGAAATCATCGATCGCGGGCCCGGGCCCGCTCCTGCAGAATGCAACGCGGCCGCAGGAGCGATTCTCGAACCGCGATTGCGCGCCGAGGCGTGCTCCTACTGGTCTTGCAGGCGTATATCGCGCTCGATCGACGTGATGGCTTCGAGCTTGTTTTCCGCGTCCTCGAGGTCCCGCCTCAGGCGCCGATTCTCGGCCTCGACCGCGGCGAGCCGCTGGTTGATGGCCGCATCTTCAGTGCGTTGCGCGCGATCCGAGGTCGCGCGCAGGTGGCGGGCTTCCGAGCTCAGCAGCGCGAGTTGTTCGGACGAATTCAGGTAGATGGTCGCGAGCGCCACTTCGGCGGGCGTCATGAGCGCCGGCTGTGCCATCAGCTCTCGCAGAATGCTCTGCGCCTGCCGGGGGTCGCTCTCCGGGTGGCCGGGCGTCGCCAGCACCAGCGCATAGCGCAGTGTCGTGGACGGGTTGGGCGTCAGCTGGGCGGCCGCCTGCGAGTCGGCGAATATTTCCGCCTGCAGGGCCGGGTCGTTGGACGACAGCTGCGATAGTTCGGTGAGGTACTCGTCCGCCGCCGGCGCGCCGAGCACGGTCTGTTCGCCGGACGCCGATGAATTCTCGCCGCGCACCGAATCCAGCCAGCCCTTCGTCTGGGAACAGCCTGCCACCGTCACCGCAATCAAAGTTGCCGCGACGAGTCGCTTAACGGTGGTTGTCAGGCTTTTCTCAAGCATTGGCTGCCAGTTTCTGTTGTGCTGCTACCCGTTCCTGCGGGATGTACATCCGGAAGTGCGCGCCCGGGAACTCTCCGGTATCCACTAGGCTAACCGATCCGTCATGCGCCTGGATACACTCCAGGACGACCGACAGGCCGATACCCGTGCCGGCCACATGGCCGCCTTGCTCCCGGCTTCCCTGGAAAAACGCCTCGAATATCCTCATGCGCTCCTCCTCGGGTATGCCGGGCCCCGTATCCGCGAAGTCGACCACGAAGCTGGCGGGCTCCCGCCGTGCCCGGATGGTGACCATGCCTCCCCTGGGCGTGAACTTGACCGCATTCGACAACAAATTATCGAACACCGTGCGCAGTTTGTCGCGATCCGCGTTCACAATTATGTCTTCGACCTCGAGCCGCAGCTGGATGCCCGCGGACTTCAGCGCAAGCCGCTGCTCCTTGGCAACGCCGATGACGAGCGCGCGCAACGGGAAGTCGCTAAGGGTCAGGACTTCACTCTTGGCCTGCCACGCGCTGAAGCTCAGCAGGTTTTCGATGAGCTGCTGCAGCTTGAGCCCGTTCATGCGCAGGATATCCGTCACTTCTCGCTGCGGAGCCTCGAGTTCGCCGACCGATCCGTCCAGCAGCAGTTCGGTCCCTTCGCGAATGTTCGCGAGCGGTGTCTTGAGTTCGTGCGACATGTGGCGCAGGAAGCGATTCTTCTCGTGCGCGAGTTCCAGCAGGCGGACGCGCAGCCAGTCGAGCTGGCGCCCGAGTCGCTCGAGGTCGGTCGGCCCTTTGACCACGATCGGCTTCGAGAGACCACTCTGGCCGAGCTGATGAATTGCGCGGTCGAGCTGCCGGATCGGGCGGCCTATCAGAAGGGTAAAGAAGAGCACCAGTAACAAGGTGCCAGGGACCAGCGCGGCGACCTGCCACGCCGAGATTCGCTGCGCCCGGCTGGTGGATTCCTGCAGCGTGCGCAGCTCGTTGTCGATGAAGGTGGTGATAGTCGACGTCAGCTGCGCAACCTGCTGGCGAAGCGGACCGAAGCGCTCGATGGCCGCCGCGGCCGCGGCCGTGTCGAGGTCTTCCCGAGACACCGTTCGCACGATGTCGCGTGCCTCACGGCCGATCATCACTGACTTTTCGGTTGCGCCCGCCTGGTTAGTCAGGTTCGACATGTCCTGCAGGCGTCCCTCGATGCGACGCAGGTCCTCGCGCATGATCGTGCGGCTCTCGTCGTTGCGCAGGATGTGGTACTGGTTCGTCGATCGCTGCAGCTGCACGATATCCTCGGCAAGCAGCCGGTTATTCTCCGCCGACTGGATGCCGGTATTAATGATGCGTTCGCTTTGTTCGGCGAGGCGGTCGAGGTTGACGAGCGCCCAGATCACGGCAAGCAGCAACGGCAGCGCAACGAGACCGAACCCGACGAGAATCAGTCCGTTAAGCGATCTTGGCCGGCGAAATTCCATGCGCGCAGTGTAGCACCGTGACGTGCTGGTTCAGTCCGGCCAGTAGGCGCCAGGGTCGCGCGCAGCGATCTTGCGCTCCCACGCGAGGCTCGTGCGCACGATCGTCTCGAGATCGTCATATCGTGGCGTCCAGCCGAGCACCGAACGGATCTTGTCCGCAACCGCGACGAGCTCGGGCGGGTCGCCGGCGCGGCGGGGTTCCTCGCGAATGGTCAGCGGAGCGCCGTTGGCTTTCCCGACAGCCTCCAACACTTCCCTGACGCTGTAGCCGTGGCCGTAACCGCAGTTCAGGGTCGTCGACTCGCCACCGTCGCGCAGGTGGGTCAGCGCGTCGAGATGCGCGGCCGCGAGATCCTCGACATGAATGTAGTCGCGCAGCCCGGTGCCGTCCGGGGTAGGGTAGTCGGTGCCGAAAATCGAAACGCCCGGCCGTTTGCCGGTTGCCGCTTCGCACGCAACCTTGACAAGCAGCGTGGCCTTCGGCGTCGACTGTCCGATCGTGCCCGTCGGTTCGCAGCCCGCGACGTTGAAATAACGCAGCGCCACGTAGCTCGGGCCACCCGCGATTGCAAGGTCCCTGAGCATCCACTCGGTCATCAGCTTGGACGTCCCGTACGGATTGATCGGGACGGTTGGCGAATCCTCGGCCGCTTTGCCGCCCTGCGGAATGCCGTAAACGGCGGCCGTCGACGAAAAGACGAAGTGCCTGACGCCATGTTTCTGCGCAGCCTCGAGCAGTGTGCGGCTGGAGCAGGTGTTGTTGCGGTAATACTTCAGCGGGTCTGCGACGGACTCGGGTACGATCGTATGGGCCGCGAAATGCATGATCGTGTCGAAATCGTGCTCCGCGAAGATGCGCTCCAGGAGATCAGCGTCACCGGTCTCTCCCACGATCAGTTCGCCCGCCGTCACTGCCTCGCGGAAGCCCGTGCTGAGGTTGTCGAGCGTGACGACGTCCTCGCCGGCCGCCCCGAGCTGCCTCACCACGTGGCTGCCGATATACCCGGCGCCGCCGGTTACAAGTAACTTTTTGTTTCGCATGCGTAAATGCGTCCCATGTGCATGTAAATTGACAACTTCCTAGCCCGTTCGCGGAAACGGGGAGCAAAGTCTAGCAATACTGGTCCGAAGAATATGGACCTGGATCGCACAATATTATGTGAGGCGGGAGCCCGATTCTGTTCCGGTTCAGCTCGGGCCGGTATGATTGGCGCGACTGGCGCCATCGATCTGCCGCCGGGCAGGGTAGAACCACAGGGACTGTACTCAGGTATGGGTTATTTGTATCGATTAATGCCGTCACGCATCAGGCTGGGTAGCGTGGCCCTGTCGGCCTTTGCGCTGCTGACCGCGGCCTGCGGCGGCGGTAGTGGCGGGGACGGCGGCGGCACCGTGCCGCCACCACCCCCACCGCCGCCGGCACCGTCGGGCAACGTGACGATCTCCGGGACCGTAGGCTACGAATTTGTGCCGCCGAACCTCAATTGCCAGGGGCTCGATTTCGCTGCCACGGTCGTCAGGCCGGTACGCGGCGCGACCGTGCAATTGGTCGACCTCTCGAATCGAGAGCTCGCGAGGACCGTGTCCGGAGAAGACGGCAGTTATTCGTTCGCGGGCATCGAGACAAACCTCGACGTCCGTATCCGGGTACGCGCGGAGCTAAAGCAGTCCGGCTCGCCGGGCTGGGACGTCGAGGTTCGCGACAACGTCGTCGATCCGGACGACACCAGCCCGCCGGCCCTGTCCGACCGCCCGCTGTACGCCATCGTTAGTGACCTCAATACCGGCACCTCGGACCTCACCCGGAACCTGACTGCAAGGACGGGATGGGACGGTATCGCCTACACCGGCACTCGTGCCGCAGCACCCTTCGCTGTGCTGGACAGTATCTATACCGCAATGCAGTTGATCATGAGCGTCGAGCCCAATGCGGTGTTCAGTCCGCTCGATGCTTACTGGAGCGTCAACAATACGCTGACGAGCCCAAGCGACATCGACGCAGGCGATCTCGGCGCATCGTTCTATACGCCGGATCCCGATCTCGACGGTATCGCAAATCCATCGATGTTCCTGCTTGGCGATGCGGCAGTGGATACCGAAGAGTTCGACGATCACGTGATCGTTCATGAGTGGGGCCATTATTTCGAAGACAACTTCGCGCGTTCCGATTCGACCGGCGGGCCGCATGGCATCGGCGACCGGCTCGATGCACGCCTCGCGTTCGGCGAGGGCTGGGCGACAGCCTTTTCCGGCATCGCGCTCGAGAATCCCGTCTACTGCGACACCGGTCCCGCAGGTTCCAGCGGCGGCTTCGGCATCGGCGCCGAGAAGGGCGCCTACGACGCGCAGGGCTGGTACGACGAAATCTCGGTGCTGCGCTTCATCTACGACCTGTACGACACGACCGACGACGAAGCGGAAGGGCTCGACACCGGTGCGGACACCGGGTCGATCGGATTCGCTCCCATCTACCAGACGATGGTCGGCCCGCAGGCATTCACGGAGACATTTACCACGGTGTTCTCGTTCGCGTCCGAACTGCGGTCGACGCTTCCGCCCGAGGACCAGGCGTTTCTGGACTCCCAGCTCCTGCGCGAGGACATGACGCCCGGCTTCGACAAGTGGGGTGTCGGTGAGCTGAACGACGCAAGCCCGGACGGTCAGCAGAGCCGGGATGTGCTGCCGCTCTATGTCGACATGCCGATGGACGGCACAGTTGTAAATATCTGCTCCAACGACGACTTCGACGGCTCTGGAGACGGCAACAAGCTGGCGACCTACCGTTACCTGCGCCTCGACGTCCCTGCAAGCTCGGCGTTCGAAGTCAGTGTGACGACGACGACAACCGGGGACCTGCCGGTCGACGACCCGGAGGACCCGCGCGACCAGAGCGATCCGGACGTGTTCATCTTTCGTGACGGCCGTGTAACGGATTTCGGCAACAGCGGCGAGGCCAACCGGGAGTTCTTTACGACAACGGTTCTCGCGGGCCCGGACACCTACGTCGCCGATCTCAGGGAATTCCGTTATGCCGACCCGGATTCGCCCGTGGGCTTCCCCGATCGCATGTGTTTCGATGTCTCATTTACGCCAGTGCCCTAGGGCACCGAAGGTGACCAGTATGAATCGAGTGATGATTTTCCTTGCCGCGGCCATTGCAGGCACGATGCTTGCAGCCTGCAGCGGTGGCGACCAGCCGGCGCCCGCGGCAGAGCAGGGCGCGGCGACCGAGGCCCCGGTCGCGGTCCTGACCCCCGACGAGAAATACGGCATCACCGGCAAACCGCAGGGACCGGTCAGGATCGACTACCGCATCATCGGCACGCCGGTCGTCGGCCAGCCGATTACCGTCGACCTGAAGGTTCAATCCAATGTCGGCGACACACCCGTAACGCTGAGCTACGGAACGAACGACTCGACCGCGATGTCGTTCCCGGAGTCCCAGCAGCGCATGGTGTCGCTGGCGTTCGTCGACGACGAGCGTACCTCCGGCCAGCAGGTCACCTTGATCCCCGCGCGGGAAGGGCGCCTGTTCCTCAACGTCACTGCGCACATGCAGACGGATACCGGCTCGCTGCAGACTGTGATCGCGGTGCCGATCCAGGTCGGCGCCGCGCCACGCGAACTCCAGGAGAACGGCGTCGTCACGACCGACGAGAACGGCGAACTCATCCGCGAGATGCCCGCCTCCGATCGGTAGGAGCCCCTCTCGAATCCGAGCGCGCGCCGACCCCCACGACATTATGGTGAGTGAACCCAATAAACGGGAATAAATTCCCAAATTTTTTTCCAGAAATTGCGCCACATCACAGACCGACACCTGATTAATCCCTAACTTTGTCGACAGGCTGCCGGTAAACCGCAGGGACGTCTTATTCACGGGCCGCCACTGGTTACGGAAGATGAGCACCTTGGCACATGGATCGGGATCTCAGGGACAAGATCAAGCATGCAACGGAATCGTCCGGTATTGAAAAATCGGACTTTATCGAGTTGCTGCGCCTGGTCGACCAGCACTACGACCGCATGGAGGCGACGATCACGCAGTCGCTGACCGCGACCACGCCGATCGAAGCCATTTTCGACAGTGTCTCCGAAGCATTGCTGTCGGTCAGCGACACGGGCGCGATTCGCATCTGCAACAAGGTCTGCGCGCGCTATTTCGGATTGACCAAGGACCAGATCATCGGCTCGCAGATCGAGCACCTTTTGCCGGGCGTGCAGGACAAGGGCCTGACTGAGTTCCTGTCGCCCTACATGTCGAGCCCGGACGATACGCGCTTCGAATTCAAGGCCGGCGATGTGGAAGCCCGCCGGGCGAACGGCGAGTCGTTTATCGCCGAGATCAATGTGAGCCCGCTCGAAACGGTGGGCGGCCGAATCTTCGTCATCAGTCTGCACGATGTAACGGAGCGCAAGGAAGCTGAAATCGCGTTGCGTGAGAACGAAGAGCGCTACCGGGCGCTCGTCGAGAATGCCCCCGAGGCAATTGTCGTGTTCGACGTCGACGAGAACCGTTTCGTCGATGCGAACGAGAACGCCTGCATGCTGTTCAACCTGTCGCGTGCAAGGTTGCTCGCGGTCGGTCCGGAAGCCATCAGTCCGAAGATGCAGCCCGACGGCACCCCGTCCTTCGGTGTCCGGCGCGGCTATATCGACAGGGCCCTGAACGGTGGGCATCCCACGTTCGAGTGGATGCACAAGGATTCGACGGGCAAGCAGATCCCCTGTGAGGTGCGCTTCAGCCGGCTGCCGGCGGGCAAGCGCTCGCTCGTCCGAGTGAGCATCACCGACATCACCGAACGCAAGCGCGCCGAGGGCATCGCCTTCGCGCAAAACAAGATCCTCGAGATGATCGCGTCGAGCACGCCCTGCGATCGCACCCTGCGCGCGATCTGCCGCTTCGTTGAGCGCTTCGACGACGGCCTCTACGCCGCGATCATGCGCCTCGGCGACGATGGCGCAAGACTGACGCTGGAACAGGCGCCCAGCATGCCCGAGCCGTTGAAGCTGGTGCTGGACTTCGTGCCGGTTTCTCAAAACGGTATTACCTGCAGCTCCGCCGTCTATCACCAGAGCGACAGTATCAGTGACGATATTGCAAGAGATTCGGGCTGGGCACCCCTTCTTGCCGAGGCCGAAGAACATGGCATCGGTGCCGCCTGGTCGTTCCTGCTGCACGGCGCCGCCGGCGCCGTCATCGGCACCCTGGACATCTATCTCGCCGAGTCGCGCGGCCCGACGACCGACGAACTCGACAAATTCAGCCGCATGGCGCGACTCGCCGGTATCGCGATCAAGCGGCAACTGGACGAAGATGGTCTCCGCAGTTCCGAGGCCCGTTACCGGGGGCTGTTCGAAAACGTCGTCGACGGGGTGTACATCGCCTCCCGCGACGGCGACCTCATTACCGCGAATCCTGCTCTGGTCGAAATGCTCGGATTCGACAGCGTGGCGGACCTGAAGGCGGCCGGCCGTACCACGATGCTGTACGTCAACCCGATCGACCGCGAGCGTGTGTTCGCGCGTCTCGAGGCCCAGGGTTACGTGCGGAACTTCGAGTACCGGCTGCGGCGTAAGGACGGCGGGGAAATCGTCGTGTTGGAGAACGCGCGGGCCGTCTACGACGATGACGGCAAAATCGTTGCTCACGAGGGCACGATCACCGATATCACCGACCGCAAGCATGCGGAGACGCGCATTTTCGAGGAGAAGGAGCGCGCCCAGGTGACGCTGCAGTCGATCGGCGACGGCGTCATCACGACGGATGCGGAGGGCTGCGTCGACTACATCAACCCGGTGGCCCAGGATCTGACGGGCTGGGACATGCGCGGATCTCGCGGCAAACCCGTTACGGACATCATGACGATCATCAACGAGCATACTCGTGCAACCGTCGAAAACCCGGTTATGCGATGTCTCAAGGAAGGCCGCGTCATCACCCTCGCCGAAAATTCCGTCCTGATAACGAAAGGCGGCGACGAGGTACCCATTCAGGACTCGGCGGCGCCGATACGCGATCGAATCGGCAACATTATCGGTTCGGTGATGGTTTTCCACGACACGAGCAAGGAATCCCGCCTGTTCCGGCAGCTCAGCTACCAGGCCTCGCACGATGCCGTGACGGGACTGATCAACCGGCGCGAGTTCGAGAACCGCATGGTGGGAGCGCTCGAGGAACTGCGCATCACCACGGATGCGTCGCACGCACTGCTGTACATCGATCTCGATCAGTTCAAGGTCGTCAACGATACGTTCGGTCATACGGCGGGGGACGAGTTGTTGCGGCAGCTGTCCGAACAGATTCAGTCCAGTATCCGCTCGACCGACATGCTGGCGCGGCTGGGCGGCGACGAATTCGCGATATTGCTCGAGCGCTGCAACGAGCAGCGCGCCGTGGAGGTCGCGGAAGCGATCCGGGGTGCCATCGAAGGCTACCGTTTCGAATGGCAGGACTCCTTCACGACCGTTCGCTGTTCGATAGGCGTGGTCATGGTGAGCGGTGACAGCGACAACGTCGCGAGCTTGATGAGTTCTGCCGACGTCGCGTGTTACTCCGCCAAGGATATGGGGCGCAACCAGGTACATCTCTACAAGGACAGCGACGCGTCGATGCGCCACGAGGAGATGAAGTGGGTCTCACGGATCACGAGCGCCGTCGACGACGATCGATTCGAACTGTATTTCCAGCCGATCATCGGTATCAACAAGGTCGATGGCGAACGCCGTGGCCACTACGAGTTGTTGCTCAGAATGCGCGACGAGAACGGCGACCTGGTCGGTCCGGACCAGTTCATTCCGGCGGCGGAACGCTACAACCTGATGTCAACGCTCGATCGCTGGGTAATCCACAAGGCGCTGTCCGAACTCGCCGATCGCAGTGGCGACGACGAGGCGCGTTATACGATAGCAATCAACCTCTCCGGCACGTCGCTGAGCGAGGACCGTTTTCTCGAGTACGTTATCAGGGAGCTCGAGGCGCAGCAGCTGCCGAAGGGCGCCATCTGTTTCGAGATCACCGAGACGGCGGCCATATCGAACCTGGCGCGCGTCGTGCATTTCATGCAGACGCTGAAGGAGCTCGGCTGCAAATTCTCCCTCGACGATTTCGGCAGCGGCTTGTCCTCGTTCACTTACCTCAAGAACCTGCCGGTGGATTACCTCAAGATCGACGGCCAGTTCATTCGCAACGTCGTGGACGACACGGTCGATGAGAGCATGGTTCGCGCCATCAGCGAAGTCGGCCATGCGATGGGCATCGAGACGATCGCCGAGCGCGTCGAGACACGCCAGGTTCTGGAGAAGCTCGGCTCGCTCGGCGTCGAGTTCGCGCAGGGGTATTACATCGCCAGGCCCGCCTCGGTGCAGAGTTTCGAGCCCTGGAACACGACGCGCGCGATGCGCGCCTAGCCCGGATTTTCAGCCGTCGCACTACCGTTGCCGTGTCGATGCGTTAAACTGAGCGCATGCCCGAGGGTCCCGACAACAATAACAACCTGCTGAACCCCGACGAGCCGACGCCGTATCGAGTCATCAACCCGCTCGCGGAAACGCCCACGTTGCTGGTGTGCGATCACGCCAGCAGCCGTTTCCCGGAAGCGCTCGGGGATATGGGCCTCGACCCGTTCGCGCGGCGCTGTCATCTCGCCATCGACATCGGCGCCGGTGCCCTGACGGAACGGCTGTCCGAGAGTCTCGGCGTGACAGCGGTTCTCGCCCAGTATTCGAGACTCGTGGTTGACTGCAACCGGCAGTTGCTCGATCCCAGCGCGTTTCTCGTTTTCGGCGACGGCATCTTCGTCCCCGGAAACAACAACCTGAGCGATGCCGAGAAGAAGCGGCGCAGTGACGCAATATACTGGCCCTATCACACGGTGATCAGCGATCAGATCGGACGGCTTCGAAGGCTCGGTCCGTCGCCGCTGTTCGTTTCCATACACAGTTTCACGCCGGTGCTGAACGGGGTCTCGAGGTCCTGGGAGATGGGCGTGCTCTGGGATGCGGACGAAGAAGTCGCGCAAATCGTCATCGAAGAACTGCGCGGCGCGGGCTACAAGGTCGGAGACAACGAGCCTTACTCGGGCAAGGCGCCGCAGGACTTCACGGTCGATCACCATGCGGAAGGCGAGGGATTGCGTCACGCCGCCATAGAGATTCGCCAGGACCTCATCGACAATGACCACGGCGTCGACGAGGTCGCGGCGGTACTGCACCGGGTATTCGACCTGATTCCGGAGCGAATCGGATTGCGAGGCCGGGCAAAATCGGCCTGACATCAAGTGCTGCAGGAGGGGAGTTCGATGGGAAGCAGCGGTCCACCTTTCACGATAGGGATAGAGGAAGAGTATCTGCTCGTCGATAAAGAGACGCGCAGCCTGGTGGCGGACCCGCCAGATAGCCTCATGATGGAGTGCGAAGAGCGGTGCGGTGCGCAGGTGACGCCCGAGTTTCTGCGCTCGCAGATCGAAATCGGCACCAAGGTCTGCAACAACATCAAGGAAGCGGAAATCGAACTGCGCCGGCTGCGCCGTATCGTCATCGACGTCGCCGCCAATCACGGGCTGGCGCCGATCGCTTCCTCCACGCACCCGTTCAGCCGCTGGTCCGAACAGAAGCAGACCGAGAAGGACCGCTATAACGCCCTGACCGTCGAAATGCAGGCTGCGGCGAGGCGCCTGCTCATCTGCGGCATGCACGTCCACGTCGGCTTCAACGACGACGAATTGCGCATCGACCTGATGAACCAGATGTCGTATTTCCTGCCGCACCTGCTCGCCCTGTCGTGTTCCTCGCCCTTCTGGGAGGGGCGCGACACCGGCCTGAAGAGTTACCGCCTCACCGTTTTCGATTCCCTGCCGCGCACCGGCCTTCCGGAACGGTTCGCGAGTTACGCGGAGTACGAGCGCCACGTCAATATCCTCATGAACGCCGGTCTCATCGAAGACGCCACGCGCATTTGGTGGGATTTGCGGCCGAGCGCGCGCTATCCGACGCTCGAGACCCGGGTTATGGACGTGTGCACGCGGCTGGACGACAGCATATCCCTCGCGGCCTTGCTCGTCTGTCTTCTGCGCATGCTTTACCGGTTGCGCGTGTCGAACCAGCGCTGGCGGATGTATACGCCAATGCTCATCCGCGAAAATCGCTGGCGCGCAATGCGCTACAGCTTCGACGAGGGTCTCATCGACCTCGGCAAGGGCGGCGTCGTCGGTTTCGAGGACCTGCTGGACGAGATTCTCTGCCTGATTTCAGACGATGCGAAGGCACTTGGCTGCGTGGAGGAGGTTGCAAGGACCCGCAACATCCTGACCCGCGGCACCAGCGCGCATCGCCAGCTCAGGCGTTACGAGCTCGAACAGGCGGACGGCAAGGACGAGAAGGAATGTCTCCAGGGCGTCGTCGACATGCTGATCGCGGATACCGCAAAGGGCGTATAAGGCCCGAATCTTTACGAACGGTAAAAGCCTGAAACTGTGATTTGGCGCGCTTTTCAGCGCCACAAATGCGGCACAGGTCGCAGCCGGTTGGCCCGTGCGCGGATAGCATGAGCCGATGCCCTGTAAAACTGACATCGCCATGTCCGGAGCAGACGGTTGATGCCCGGACTTGAAACAATTCTGCCTCCGGTCTTCGGGTTCGCGGGCGTCGTCTACCTTGGCCTCGCGGTTCATGTTTCGCGTTCATCTCCGCAAAGTGTCATCGGCTTCCTGATGTTCCTGATGGGCGTGATGGTTGCGGGCACGGCGTTCGCGTATGGCGCCACGGAACTCACGTTGTTCAACATCGGGCGCGTGATGAATTTCGCCGCCGCCGCGTTGATGCCGGTCGCTTTCTACGTGGTTTACCGGCAGTTTACAGCAGGCCCTCCGAACAGAATCGTGCTGGCAGTGCTGCTCGTCATTCCGCTCTGCACGACCCTGCTCGCGTTGACCAATTCCTGGCACGGCATCATCTGGACGGTTAGCGAAAGCGGTTCCGGACTGCAGTACAGCGTCTCGACGGACAGCCTCTGGTTCAAGCGCGTGCACGCACCTTACTCCTACGGCCTGTTCGGGCTCGCGGCGATTGCACTGATGAGCCGGCTGTCGAGCATTGCGCCGGCGCAGCGACGCACCGTCGTGCTGATGCTCGTCTGCGCACTGCTGCCGTTTTCACTGAGCTTCGCGAACAACTTCTTCGGTTTCGGGTCTCCCACGTTCCCGTATACGTCGGCCGGCATCGTTATCATGTTGCCGCTGATTGCATACGTCGCCCTGTCGCTGAGAGTGTACGAGTTCAGCCCCGTCGCGTATCAGATGCTGTTCGACCACGTGCGCGATCCGATCATCGTGCTCGACAATGATGGCCGCATAATCTGCGCCAATCTGAAAGCAGCCGAAATGCTCGGTCATTCGGAGCGCGAATTGCTGGGCAGGATGCTCTGGGAGGACTTCCCCGAAGCACGCGCATTAGTTGAGCAGGCCAAGGATCTGGACCTGACCCAGACCTTGACGATGAATACGGACCAGGTCTACGAACTCAGCGTGGCACCGCTGCTGGATGCGCACAACAGGAAGCAGGGGCTCGTAGTCGTCTGCCGCGATGTTACGGAACGCCGCCAGGCACTCGGCCGGCTGGCGGACAGCGAGCACCTGATCCGCACGCTCATCGAGACCTCGTCGAATGGCATTTTGCGCTTCGCCAGGGACAACGGCGATTCGCGGCACCCCTTCCGCTGCGTGTTCGCCAACCGGGCCGCCGAGTCCTACCTCTCCGGCGACATGGGCACCCTGGTCGGCATGCCGCTGCAGAAGCTCGAACAGATCGAGCCCGAAAAACTACTCTCCCACTTCATGGACGCGCGCCACGCGAAGTCGCCGGTCAGCTTCGAGACCCGCAATGAATCGGATAATGGCGAGGGCTGGCTGCGCATCGTCGGCGAACCAGTCGGCGAGGATTTCTCGGTGACGCTCATCGATATCACGCAGCGCAAGCGCCACGAACGCAAGATGCTCGCCGACGCGCTGAGTGATCCGCTGACGGGCGTCCTCAACCGGCGCGGTTTCGAGAAAGAGGGCAAGGCCAGCATACGCAATTGCGCGTCTGGCGCGGTGCTGTACCTCGATCTCAATGGCTTCAAGAGCATCAACGACCGCTTCGGCCACCAGGCCGGGGACGCCCTGCTCAAGGCGTTCGGTCACCGCCTCGGTTTCTGCCTGCGTCCCGAGGACAAACTCGGCCGTCTCGGCGGCGATGAATTCGCAATTGTGCTGCCCGGCGTCACCGTGGAGGACGCGAAACACGTCGCCGAACGTCTCATCGCAACGGCGTCCGAGGCCTACATCATCCAGGGTGAGGAAATCTGCTGTACGGCCAGCGTCGGGATTGCGCTGTTGCCGCAGCACGGCGAGGAACTCTGGCACCTCATCAGCGTGGCGGATCACGCAATGTACAACGCCAAGTCCGTGCAGAAGGATGCCGCCAACGACACGGCGGCCTATATCGAGGCTGCTATTGCATCCTAGGCCGCGGGCGGCGCGGCGACTACGGTGGCGGGAACAGCTTGAATTCCACGAGCGACGGGTCGACGCGGTCGAGCAACACGGCTTCGTATACGTCGCCGAACGCCGCCTCGAGGCTGATCGGCCCTTCGAGCACCGTCTTTTCCCCGGCCGTCGTGATGTATAGGTCGTAGCTTCCCGCATCCAGCCCGAGCGACGGCGTCTGCTGGCCATAGCCCAGACCGATCTGCCGGGGTAGCACGTCATCGATCGATGTGCCTGTCTCGACCACGTACAGGTCCACGAATTCGTGGTTGATGGCCGAATGGAAAAAGGTCACGCGCGCAATCGTCTCGATCGATCGCCGGTCGACGGCCACCTGCGCTCCCGTGAGTTCGTCAGCCAACACGGTGAAGTAGTAGTTGAGATGCGAGCCCGGGAACGTCGTCAGGTCGTCCTCGAGCTGGATGGCGCCCACGTTGCCGGGAGCGGTTGCGGTAATCGTTAATTCGCCGACGGCCATTTCGATATCGCCTGTCACGTCTCCGAAGGCGAGATCGGCAACGATACGATTCTGCAACGCGGCGTCGTCGTAAATGTCGGACGTGCCGAGGTCCATCGTTGCGTGCACGAAGCGCGCAGTCGGCGGGAATCGTGCATCGGCAAGCGCCGAGGACAGGCCCCGCTCGTTGAATATCCTGATCGTGACCGGTGCGGTGTCGTTGGCGTCGCCCTCGAATACCGTTATCAGCACCGACTGATTCGCGACGATCTGTGTCGGCACGGACTGAAAAAGCACGTCCGCGGGATTGCCGGCCGACGTAATCGTTACGATATAGAGGTCCTCCTCGACATCGGACGGCGCCGAGACTTCGCCCGGGGCAAGTGTTGCGACCAGGTCGCCGAGATCCGGCGCGGCGCTCTCCAGGCCGATGTAAACATCGACGGTGCCGAACGCCTCCACCGTATGGCCTATGCGCATCTCGAAAATCGTCTCCGCACCGCTGAAACTGCGCTCCGGAATTTCCCAGACGTCCACGGTGGCTGCATCGACGGAGCCACGTACGACCAACGTGTACTCGACGTCACGAACGACGTCGAGAAGCTGGCTGGCGATGCGTTGCGATTCGCCCAGTCCCGGGCGGTTGATATCGAAGTTGAAGGTGTACGTCAGGTCATCCCAGCTCGCGGGTGAAGAATTGCTCTTGTAAGCGACACCCTCGAGCGCGCGCTCCTCGATCAGGAAGCCGATATCCGGCGAAGTCGGAATGGCGTTGATCATCCGTATGATGCCGTCGCCGGTGGCCACGGGCAGGGCGGAATCGCTGCCGCAACCGGCGATGGCCGCTGCCGCGATGATTGCCAGTGGAATGCGTGTCATTGTGCCGCCTCGTAACCGTAAATCGATTTCACTTCGAGAAATTCTTCGATGCCCTCGGGCCCCCACTCACGCCCGTTGCCCGACTGTTTGTAGCCGCCGA